>NZ_JBAIYT010000028.1:0-53534 GCF_036763125.1 Nitratidesulfovibrio sp. 1201_IL3209 | reverse complement strand
ACCCGTAAGATTCAGGAATACATCAAACATCAGCTAGAGTCTGATAAACTTGGTGACCAGTTGTCCCTACCGTATCCCGGAAGCCCGTTTACGGGCCGCAAGTAGCAGATATGCAGATGCCAGATCTCTAAATATGCGCCTGCTAGGGCGCTGCTGGTAACAGAGCCTTACAGGCGCATATGAAATACCACCGGCTATGCCGGTGGATTTTTATTTCTGGAGCCAGCATGGAGACTTGAACTCCAGACCTGCTGATTACGAATCAGCTGCTCTACCAACTGAGCTATGCTGGCTTGCGGGCTGCTGGCGGATGGCTCCGCCGGAAGCGAGAAATGCTTGATATGGAAGTTGGCAGGTGAAGTCAAGCGGGTTGTGGGGTGGCGGCGGGTGCTGCATGCCGGGCAGGGCCGGGAGATGGTGGGCATTGCGCGTGTCTTCCTGGTGTCCGCCGATGGGGCATCATTCACTGCCCGCCATCCCCAGCCCGGTCCTGTCACATCCGGAACAGTCGCGGCCTCTCCGTTCGCATTCCGCCCCATCCAACCCCATCAAGTTGTCCAAGGTTGTTGGTCAATTTTCTAGAGAATATTTTTATGCGGATTTCTTGACAAAATGCTCCGCGTCGCGCAACTGTGCAACAACAAGAACTGGAGCACCTCCTCATGATCCGCGAAATGTTGACCCTCCGCGAAATCGCCCGCCGCCTCGACGTGCCCCCCTCCAGTATCGCCTACTACAAGGACAGGTTCGCGCGCTTCCTGCCCGCCGGAGAAGGGCGGGGCAGGCGGCTGCGCTATCCCGTGCATGTGCTGGACATCTTCAGGGAGATCAGGAGCATGTACACGCGCAACGTGGCGGCGGAACAGATCGAGGAACGGCTGGAGGAACTGGTGGCCGCGCTGTCCGCTTCCGTGGGGCAGTCCGGCCAACCGGCGGGCCAACCGGGCGCGAGGTCGGGCGCGCGTCCATCCGGCACCGGGGCGGAACCACACCTTCGGGACCGGTTCCGCGCCTCCGACGGAGCGCCGGGCATGGACCGCCCTCTGGACGCCGCCCCGCGCATGGCGGATGGCCCTGCCCCAGACCCGGCCGTGGAAGGGCTGCCGGGCATGCTCGACCGCATGGCCACGCTGCTTCAGGTGCAGGGGCACATGCTGGCGGAACTTTCCAGCCTGCGCCGCCAGGTGGAGGAATTGCGGGCCGACCGCGACACGCTGCTGGCCGCCTTTGACGAGCGGGCGGCCCGGCTGGACGAAGCGTTGGAACTGCTGCGCCGCGAACGCACGGAGGCCGTCACTCGCCTTGTGGACGATTACTATACGGTGGTGTCGGAGCCTGCGGGAGCCGGGCCTGCGGGAGCCGAAGCAGGCGGGGCAGAAGGGACGACTGGCAATGGCACGCACACCGATGCTGCCGGGGCCGGACGGAATGCATCCGGTCAGGACGCATCCGGTGCCGACGCGCCCGAAGATGGCGCCTCAGGCGCCGATGCTTCAGACTCCACCTCAAAAACAAAATCCGGCGATGCGCGGGCCGCGTCCGGCCAGGATTCCGTCACCACGCCGCCCGCAACCCTGTTCGACCTGCCGCTGGTCATCCGGCGCAACAGCGAATACCTGGGCGTGTCCGGCCGCGACAAGGCGTTCACCCTGCGCAAACTGTTGGCGCTGGTGGACCGTCACGCCGCCCGGCGGCACCGTGTGGGCATGGACTGGGGACGCTCCGGCTCCGCGTGGGTGCTGCGCCTGACCACGGACGAGCCCGCCAGCGGCAGGCAGGGCGGCAGCCGCACCCATGAACTGACCCTGCAACTGGTCACCACGCCCAGCGGCAACCACGTCACCCGGCTCTCGCGCCTCGCCATCAACGGCGATACGGTTCCGGACCGCTTCCTGCTGGAATTGTTTCGGAATATCAAGGAAAGCTACGAGTCCCGCTAGGTGTGCCCGCGGCACGGACAGTCTCGCGTCCGGGTTGTACGGTCCGCGGGGGCTTCCCGTGCCTGCCCCTAGGCCACGGCAAGCTCCATGTTCCCCCAAATGCCCACGCGCCCGCCGCACTGGGCGTACACGCCCTCTATGCCCAGGTGCGCCATGGCCGCCGCGCGTTCGGTCACGCGGGCCACGTCGTCCGGGCCTTGCAGCATGTTGCCGAACAGGGTGGCCGCCGCGTCGGCCAGGCTGGCGTCGCGCGCCCGCACCGCCGCGATGTCGCCGACGCCCAGGCTCAGCGAATGGCCGATGGTGGCCGACGACGAGCACAGCGACACCGGGCAGTCCGCCCCCTTCACCACCACGCCGATCATCTCGCCGCTGGACGGGTCGGGCAGCAGGCCCACCACCCGGTCGCGCCGCGAGCAGATGTAGATGTCCCCGCCGTTCTCCACGATGAGGTCCGGCGACACCGGGGCAAAGCGTTCCGCCACCATCTGGGCCACGGTGCCCGCCACCGCCGCGAAGGGGCCAACCCCGGCGATGTCGGCCCCGTGCGCCATGCGCCGGGCCACTTCCGGGGCGCTGGCGGGCGTGGGCACGGGCGCGAGGCTGGTGCGAAAGTCCGGCGCCAGCAGCATCCACGCCTTGATCTGCCCGCGCAGTTCGGTGACGTAGGCGGCGATCCGGTCAGGCAGGTCGGGCACTATGGGCAGACCGGACTGCCCCGCGCTGGCGGTCACCCACAGGTCGGTTTCCTCCACCACGACCTGAAAGACCACCTCGTCCTGGTGGCGGGCGGTGCGCTTGCGGTAGCCGCGCACGTGGTCGGTATGCACGGTGATGGCTTCCGGGGCGGGGGGAGCCGGGCGTTTGCCGGTGTTGTTGCGTCTGGTGCTCATGGGGCGGTTTCACCACAGGGGCGGGCGGGCGTCAATTCCCGCCGTGCTCGCCGCAGACCCGCGCCCCCGTCGTTCCCGCCGTCCTCGCCGTCCCTCCTTTCCGGGGCGGCCCGCATTCTTTACAAGCGGCGGGCTTTGAGGCTAGGAAACCCTTTTCCGCATCACGTTTCGCAGTGCCGCAACACAAGGATGGAGCCATGCCCAGACATTTCAAGCGAATCAGGGACCTCGGCTACGAGGGCGCCTGGAAGCTGCTGCAACGCGCCAAGGAAATGAAGGACACCGCCCACCGGGGCAAGATCATGGAAGGCAAGACCGCCATCCTCATCTTCGAGAAGGCGTCCACCCGTACGCGCGTGTCCTTCGAGATGGCGGTGCGCCACCTTGGCGGCTCCACCATCTTCATGACCCCGGCGGAAAGCCAGTTGGGCCGCTCCGAACCCCTGCGCGACACCGCCCGCGTGCTCTCGCGCTACGCCGACTGCCTGGTGGTGCGCACCTTCGGCCAGTCGAAGATCGAGGAACTGGCCGAATACGGCTCCATCCCCGTGGTCAACGCCCTGACCGACGAAGGGCACCCCTGCCAGGTCATGGGCGACGTGCTGACCATGTACGAGCGCACCCCCGACCTGTCCAAGGTGCGCGTGGCCTGGGTGGGCGACGGCAACAACATGGCCAATTCGTGGATCGAGGCGGCCATCTACTTCCCGTTCGAGCTGTTCATGGCCTTCCCCGAAGGCTACGAGCCCGACCGCGACCTCTTGGGCTACGCCATGCAGGCCGGGGCCAAGATATTCCTGACGCACGACCCGCGCATGGCCGTGGACGGCGCGCACTACGTGAACACCGACGTGTGGGCCTCCATGGGCCAGGAAGAGGAACAGAAGAAGCGCGAGGCTGCCTTCAAGGGCTACCGCATCGACGATGCGCTGATGGCCCTTGCCGCGCCCGACGCCAGGTTCATGCACTGCCTGCCCGCCCACCGGGGCGAGGAAGTGACCGACGAGGTGATGGAAGGCCCGGCCTCCATCATCTTCGACCAGGCGGAAAACCGCCTGCACATCCAGAAGGCCATTCTGGAATGGGTCTTCTCGGAATAGCACCGCGCCACGGCGCGCGCCGCGCGGCGCATGCCGCGCAACATACCGCACAACATACCGTACAACGGGGCTGAAACGACATGGCCAAGGATATCAGGAAGGTCGTGCTCGCCTATTCCGGCGGGCTGGATACGTCGGTGATCCTGAAGTGGATCGCCGTCACCTACGGCTGCGAGGTGGTGACCCTTACCGCCGATCTCGGGCAGGAAGAGGACCTGGACGGCGTGGACGCCAAGGCCCTGCGCACCGGCGCCAGCCGCGCCTACGTGGAAGACCTGCGCGAGGAGTTCGCGCGCGACTTCATCTTCCCCATGATGCGCTCCGGCGCGGTGTACGAAGGGCGCTACCTGCTGGGCACCTCCATCGCGCGTCCGCTCATCGCCAAGCGCCTGGTGGACATCGCCCGCGCCGAGGGCGCGCAGGCCGTGGCCCACGGCGCCACCGGCAAGGGCAACGACCAGGTGCGCTTCGAGCTTGCGGTCAACGCGCTGGCCCCCGACCTGGACGTGATCGCCCCGTGGCGCATCTGGGACCTGCGCTCGCGCACCGACCTCACCGCCTTCGCCGAAAAGCACGGCATTCCGCTGTCCACATCGTCCAAGCAGTACAGCATGGACCGCAACATGCTGCATTGCAGCTTCGAGGGCGGCGAACTGGAAGACCCGTGGTGCGAGCCCGGCCCCAACAGCCACGTCATGGCCGTGCCCGTGGAACAGGCCCCGGACACGCCGGAATACATCACCATCGACTTCGTGAAGGGCGACGCGGTGGCCGTCAACGGCGAGGCCATGAGCCCGGCCACCATCGTCCGCACCCTGAACGCCATCGCGGGCAGGCACGGCATCGGCCGCCTGGACATGGTGGAAAACCGCTTCGTGGGCATCAAGTCGCGCGGGGTGTACGAAACCCCCGGCGGCACCGTGCTGCACATCGCCCACCGCGACCTGGAAGGCATCTGCCTGGACCGCGAATCCATGCACCTGCGCGACCAGATGATCCCGCGCTACGCCGAGGCCGTGTACAACGGCTTCTGGTTCGCGCCGGAACGCGAGGCCATGCAGGCGTTCATCGACAGGACGCAGGAGACCGTCAACGGCGCCGTGCGCCTCAAGCTGTACAAGGGCAACGCCTTCCCGGTGGGCCGCACCTCGCCCAACACCCTGTACTGCCACGACCTGGCCACCTTCGAGGATTGCGCCACCTACGACCACGCCGACGCCGCGGGCTTCATCAGGCTGCAAGGGCTGCGCGTGCGCGGGTATGCGCAGCGGGTGAAGAAGGGCTAGGCGTTCCGGCCGGAGGGGCAGCCTGCCTCCGGCGGTCAATATGTTCAGCATGTTCCGTGGGGCCTCCCGTATGGGGGGCCTTGCGCGTACCAAGCCGCCGCAACGGCAGGGACCAGCAATGGCCGAAAAGAAGATGTGGGGGGGGCGGTTCCGTCAGGCCACCGCCGCCCTGGTCGAGGAATACACCCAGTCCGTATCGTTCGACCGGGCTTTGTACGCGCAGGACATCGCGGGTTCCAAGGCGCACGCGCGCATGCTGGCCAAGCAGGGCGTGCTGACCGCCGACGAGGCCGCGCGCATCGTGGAAGGGCTGGACATGGTGCTGGCCGAGATAGAGGGTGGCGCCTTCGTCTGGCGGCGCGAGCTGGAAGACGTGCACATGAACATCGAAAGCCGCCTCACCGAACTGGTTGGCGACGTGGGCAAGAAGCTGCACACCGGGCGCAGCCGCAACGATCAGGTGGCGCTGGACTTCCGCCTGTTCGTGTCCGACCGCATCCGCGCCTGGCGCGGCCTTGCGCGCGACCTGGTGGCCGTGCTGGCAGAGCGCGCGGGCGAGCACGCGGGCACGCTGCTGCCCGGCTGCACCCACATGCAGCCCGCCCAGCCGGTGAGCCTTGGCCACCACCTGCTGGCCTATGCGTGGATGCTGCGCCGCGACGCCGAACGCCTGGCCGACTGCGACCGCCGGGCGCGCGTGTGCCCGCTGGGCGCGGCGGCGCTGGCGGGCACCACCTACCCGTTGGACCCGGCCTTCGTGGCCGCCGAACTGGACATGTACGGCACCTTCCGCAACAGCATGGACGCCGTGTCCGACCGCGACTTCGTGCTTGAATCGCTGTTCTGCGGGGCGACGATCATGGCCCACCTGTCGCGCCTGTGCGAGGAAATCATCATCTGGGCCAACCCGGCCTTCGGCTTCGTGCGGCTGCCCGACGCCTACGCCACGGGTTCGTCCATCATGCCGCAGAAGAAGAACCCCGACGTGGCCGAGATCATGCGCGGCAAGACGGGGCGCGTGTATGGCGCGCTGACCGCCATGCTGACCACGGTGAAGGGCCTGCCCATGACCTACAACCGCGACATGCAGGAGGACAAGGAACCGTTCCTCGACTGCGACCGCACCGTGTCGGCGTCGCTGGAGATCATGGCGGGCATGCTGCGCGAACTGGGCTTCAACGAGGGGCGCATGCGCGCCGCCCTGCGCGCGGGCTTCCTGAACGCCACTGAACTTGCCGACTACCTGGTGGGCAAGGGCATTCCCTTCCGCGAGGCGCACCACCTGACCGGGGCCGCCGTGGCCCTGGCGGAAGAACGCAACGTCACGCTGGAGGAACTCCCCCTGGCCGACCTGCGGGCCATCTGCGACCGCATCGGCGACGATGTCTACGCCGTGCTGGACCCGGCGGCCGCCGTGGCCCGGCGCGAGATGCCCGGCGGCACCGGCCCCGCGTCCGTGGCGGCGCAACTGGCCGAGCTGGCCGACTGGCTGGAAGGGTAAGGTCTGTTTACGCCATGGTCCTTTTGTCCCCTGCCGTCGTCAGAATGATTTTTTATTCCGGTCAAATACAGCAAGAGTATATTCCCTCCACAAAAAATCATTCTTCCTTGGCAGTGAACAAAAATCCTCATGGCGTAAACAGACCCTAAGACCGCCCTGGCCAGATTGCCGATAAACTGCCTGAAAACGGGCCGCCTTCCGGCAGGGGGCGGCCCGGCGCAAACATGGCCCGCCGCTTTGCCGTGCGGGCCACGCAAGGATGCCATGCAACGCAACAAGAAGCTCATTCCCGCCCTGCTGCTGGCCGTGCTGTTCAGCTGGGCGCTGTACAACCTGCTGGCCGTCTCCGGGATGCTGCCCGGCAGCGGCCAGGTGGTGGAGCAGGGCGACGACGGCTCGGCGCTGCTGCCCGCCGAACTCAAGGCCGAGGTGACCGCCCTGAACACGGCGGACGAGACGGCCTCGGACAACGAATGGATGGCCATGGTCACCCAGGCCGCCAGCGGCAGGTACTACAAGGACGCGCGCGACCGTTCGCTGACCCTGGCCGCCTCGCGCGCCCTGGAGGCGGGCAAGTTCGCCGTGGCCATCACCGCCGCCGAGGTCATGTACCGCCCCGAACCGCGCGAGGACGTGCTCCAGGCCGTGGTGCGGGAGGCGGCCAAGACGCGCGCCACCATCAAGTATTCCGTGCGCGCGGCGCGCAACCTGTCGAAGCTCGACCAGCGGCGCGACGCGTACGCCCACATCATCGACGCCTGGGCGCAACTGGCAACGGGCGGGCAGCCGCAGTCCGGCGAAGCCGCAACCTCCGGAAATGACGGCATACCGGCGGCGCCGGGGGCAGCCGGACTGACCGTGGGACCCGCGGGAGTGGGGCAGTAGGCGGGCCGCGCGATGGGGGCGCGGATATAGGAACGCGGTAGCCGGGCGTCCGTTCTGCCGTTTTCAGGCGGAATCGTGACAGATTCTACTTGACCGCCGGAAAAAGTCCGACTAATTCTCCAATCGTGTCGGTCGATGCTCCGGGTGTGCCGTGCGTCGGGATCGGCACGGGCTTGTGGCAAGAGTTTCGGCGAGTCGATAGGCATCCCACCTACAGAGTTTCTGCCCGATCTTTCGCACGAGCGAACCCCCCCATTTTCCCTGCAAGGAGTTTTCCTGATGTCCAAGTCTCTGTATGTGGGCAACCTGCCTTTCTCCGCCTCCGAAGACGAAATCCGCGACCTGTTCTCCCAGCACGGCCAGGTGCTCAGCGTGAAGCTGATCTCCGACCGTGAAACCGGCCGTCCCCGTGGTTTCGGCTTCGTCGAAATGGAAGCCGCCGACGCCAGCAGCGCCGTGGAAGCCCTGAATGGCTACTCCTTCGGCGGCCGCGCCCTGAAGGTCAACGAAGCCCAGCCCCGCGCTCCCCGTCCGCCCCGCTGGTAGTACCGGCGCGGCCGCACCCGCTTCGGGCGTCATGCGCGCCATGAGCCGGTGACCACGCGGATACGCAGCAATCACAAGGCCCGCCTGCCGGAGTACCGGTCAGGCGGGTCTTTTCGCTTGCAGGCGGCCGGTCAGCGCGGCTGGGTCCGCTCCGGCGAAAGAATGCTCGCCAGGGTGCCGTCGGCCCGCATCCGCTCGATTTCCGCGTTGATCTCGGGCAGGCGGCCGGACAGCGGGGAGTGGCGCGAAAAGGCCATGTACAGCGGATAGCTGCGTACCGGACGTTCCGCCCTTCCCACGGCGGCCCGGATGTCGGGCCGGGCGTTCAGGTAGGCTTCGGCCACCAGGTCGTTGCTCAGGCACAGGTCCACCCGGCCGCTGCGCAGCTTGGCGAAGTTGCTGTCGTCCGACGGCGCGTACTCCACGAACAGCCCCAGCCGGTCCACCGCCGCCAGGAATTCCGGCGAGTAGGTGTAGCCCTGCACCAGGCCGATGCGGTAGGGGCGCAGGTCTTCGAAGTGCTGCCAGGCGAAGCCGTCATGGCCGTGCCGGGAGTAGTAGAGCGACTGGCGCGCCTCGGCCACCGGCACGGAGAACGCCATGGTGGCCTCGCGCTCGGCGGAATGGGCCAGCATGCTCACCCCGTCGGCGCTGCCGGCCTCCACCATGTGCAGCACGCGGTTCCAAGGCAGCAGCCGTTGCCGTACGGGGATGGACAGCCTGCGGAACAGTTCATCGGCAAGCGCGGTGGCGACGCCCCTCACGCGGCCCGCATCGATGGCCATGGTGTACGGGGGGTAGACGGTGTTCACCAGCAGGAACGCGCCGTTGCGGTCGTCGTTGGCCGGAGCCCCGTTGTCGGCCAGGGCCAGGGCGGGCAGGCCGCACAACGCGAACAGGACGAGCCGGAACAGCAGCGGCAGGGCGCTGGCCGGACGGCATGGCGCATGGTGGAGGGACCGGACCGGTGACGATGGCATGAAGGGCCTGCTGCGTGGGCGCCCGGACGGGCCGGGCGCGGGATATTCCGCGATGCGGGTGGGCCGGTGGCGCACCGGCGGGCGAGTCATAGCAGATGCGCGGCAAATGGCAATGCCCTCCGGCAACGCGGGATTTTGCGCCGTCTGCAAAGGTAACGGCATGCATAACATGCCGTGGATATGAGAAAAGGCAATGCAATATAACGCCGGAGGGCGCCGATGCGGGCGGGGAGCGGCTTGGGCGGGATGGCGGCGAAACCGCGCGCTGTGCGCCGTGCAACGAAAAAGGCCCCGGAAACAGGGGCCTTGGCATCGTGGCGGAAGCGTATAGGAGTCGAACCTACCATGGACATCTCTGCCCACCACCGGTTTTGAAGACCGGGCGCCACACCGGTGACGAAACGCTTCCGCGTAGGGTTCGGCGTATCTAGCAGAATCGGGGTGGCACGGCAAGACGGGGAAACGTGTCCGCGCGGTGTGCGTCCGCATGGCCGCGGAACGGGCGCACGGGAGTGGACGACAGGCGCCCGCGTACCCCGCATGGTCCGAAAAGGCGGGGAAAGTGCGCCCGCGCGCATTGTCAAATAGTTCCCGACGACTTAAAAAGGAGAAATCGTCCGCACGACGGACGTTCACTTCCGCACGGAGGCCAGACTTGAACCAGTTTTCGCGCAATCTGATTCTCTGGGCGATCATCTCGTTGCTGATGGTCGTCCTGTTCAACATGTTCAATCAGCCACAGGGGACGCAGGTGCGTCTTACCTATACGGAATTCCTGCAGAAGGTCGAACGCGGCGAGGTGCTGCGCGTGACCATCCAGGGCCAGAAGCTGACGGGCGAAAGCTCCGAGGGCAAGGCGTTCCAGACCTATGCCCCGCATGATCCCGAACTGGTTTCGCGCCTCATCTCCCAGAAGGTCGAGGTGAAGGCGGAACCGCAGGAAGAAGCCCCCTGGTACATGACCCTGCTGGTTTCCTGGTTCCCCATGCTGCTGCTGATCGGCGTGTGGATATTCTTCATGCGCCAGATGCAGGGCGGCGGGGGCAAGGCCATGTCGTTCGGGCGCTCGCGCGCCCGCATGATCACGCCGGAATCGGCCCGCGTCACCTTCGAGGACGTGGCGGGCG
This sequence comes from Nitratidesulfovibrio sp. 1201_IL3209, assembly GCF_036763125.1. Taxonomy (NCBI): domain Bacteria; kingdom Pseudomonadati; phylum Thermodesulfobacteriota; class Desulfovibrionia; order Desulfovibrionales; family Desulfovibrionaceae; genus Nitratidesulfovibrio; species Nitratidesulfovibrio sp. 1201_IL3209. The sequence goes on along the minus strand of NZ_JBAIYT010000028.1, from coordinate 43,276 downwards.
TGGACGAGGCCAAGGAAGAACTGAGCGAAGTGGTGGAATTCCTGTCCAACCCGCGCAAGTTCACCCGCCTTGGCGGCCGCATTCCCAAGGGCGTGCTGCTGGTCGGCCCCCCCGGCACCGGCAAGACCCTGCTGGCCCGCGCCGTGGCGGGCGAGGCGGGCGTGCCGTTCTTTTCCATTTCCGGCTCCGACTTCGTGGAAATGTTCGTGGGCGTGGGCGCATCCCGCGTGCGCGACCTGTTCATGCAGGGCAAGAAGAACGCCCCCTGTCTCATCTTCATCGACGAAATCGACGCCGTGGGCCGCCAGCGCGGCGCGGGCCTTGGCGGCGGGCACGACGAGCGCGAGCAGACCCTGAACCAGTTGCTGGTGGAGATGGACGGCTTCGAATCCAACGAGGGCGTCATCCTCATCGCCGCCACCAACCGCCCCGACGTGCTGGACCCGGCGCTGCTGCGCCCCGGCCGCTTCGACCGCCAGGTGGTGGTGCCCACCCCCGACGTGCGCGGTCGCCGGCGCATCCTTGAAGTGCACACCCGCCGCACGCCCCTGGCCACCGGCGTGGAACTGGACATCATCGCCAAGGGCACGCCCGGCTTCTCGGGCGCGGACCTGGAGAACCTGGTCAACGAGGCCGCCCTGCAAGCCGCCAAGGTGGGCAAGGACACCGTGGACATGCACGACTTCGAGTACGCCAAGGACAAGGTGCTGATGGGCAAGGAGCGCCGCAGCCTGATCCTGAGCGACGAGGAAAAGCGCATCACCGCCTACCACGAGGCGGGCCACGCCCTGGCCGCCAAGCTGCTGCCCGGCTCCGACCCGGTGCACAAGGTGACCATCATCCCGCGCGGCCGCGCCCTGGGCGTGACCATGCAGCTCCCGGAAGGCGACCGCCACGGCTACTCGCGCTCGTTCCTGCTGAACAACCTGGCGCTGCTGCTGGGCGGCCGCGTGGCCGAAGAGGTGGTGTTCAACGACATCACCACCGGCGCGGGCAACGACATCGAGCGCGCCACCAAGATGGCCCGCAAGATGGTCTGCGAATGGGGCATGAGCGACGCCATCGGCCCGCTGAACATCGGCGAGCAGGGCGAAGAGGTGTTCATCGGCCGCGAATGGGCGCATTCCCGCAACTTCAGCGAGGAAACCGCCCGCCTGGTGGACGCCGAGGTCAAGCGCATCATCGACGAGGCGCGGCAGCGCTGCCGCGCCCTGCTCGAAGAAAACATCGACTCGCTGCACGCCATCGCCGGGGCGCTGCTGGAACGCGAAACCATCAGCGGCGACGACATCGACATCCTGATGCGCGGCGAACCGCTGCCGCCGGAAAAGCCCAACAACCGTCCCGGAGCCGCCCGTGCGGGGGAGCAGCCCGCGTCCGGCAGAAGCGGCGTGGCGTCTTCAACCTCCGCCGCGCAGCCCGGTCCCGCCCAGGCGGCCCAAGCGGCCCAGGCGGCCCCGACGGGCGCTGACGCCGACGCCGCCGGGCGCGACGAGTTCACGCTGGAGGCCGACGACAGCCCCGAACGCGGCGGCAGCGACGATCCCAACGGCGGGGCGGGGCGTCGATGACGACGGCGTGCGGCCACGCGCCACAGGCCATCTGGACCGTAAGGGGGGGAAGGGCGGTGACGCCCGCCCCCCCTCATCCCTTTGTGGTGTTCGGCATCGTCAACGTCACGCCCGACTCGTTCCATGACGGGGGCCGCTACGTCACCCACGAGGCGGCGGTGGCCCACGGCCTGCGCCTGGCGGCAGAGGGCGCGCACGTGCTGGACATAGGCGGCGAATCGTCGCGGCCTTATGCCGACCCGGTGCCCCTGGAAGAAGAACTGGCGCGGGTGCTGCCCGTGGTGCGCGGCATCCGCGACGGCTACGCGAGCCACGTGGCCGCCCAGCCCGTCCAGTCCGTCCAGTCCAGCTTGGCCGGTCAGGCCAGTCCGGCGGACGGTCAGCCCGGTCAGCCCCCCCGCACGGCCGGGGGCGCGCCGCTGCTTTCCGTCGATACCTACAAGGCGGGCACGGCGGCGGCGGTGCTGGACGAAGGCGTGGACATCATCAACGACATTTCCGCCTGCGCCTTCGACCCCGGCCTGCTCGACGTGGTGGCCCACTACAAGCCCGGCTACGTGCTGATGCACAGTCCGGGCCGGCCGGAAACCATGCAGGACGCCCCGGCCTACGCCAGCGTGGTGGATTCGCTGCTGGACTTCTTTCACGAAAAGATGGATGTGCTCGTGCGCGCCGGGTTGCCGGAGTCGCGCATCCTGCTCGACCCCGGCATAGGGTTCGGCAAGCTGACGGAACACAATTTCGAGATATTGCGCCATATCGAACGGCTCCACGCGCTGGGCCGCCCCGTGCTGATGGGGCTTTCCAACAAGTCGCTGTTCGGCGGACTGCTGGACCTCGGGCACGGGCAGCGGGGCGGCGCCACCCAGGTGGCCACGGCACTGCTGGCCGCGCGCGGCGTGCTCTGCCACCGCGTGCACGACGTGGCGGAAACCGTGCGCACCCTGCGCCTCACCCAAGCCATGGCCCCCGCGCCACGGACGGAGAACTGATGCTGGGCCTGGAGAACGTCACCGCCAACTGGCGCGACCTTCTGGACATCGCGCTGGTCACCGCGCTGTTCTACCGCATCATCGTCATGGTCAAGGACACGCGCGCCGTGTCGGCCATCTACGGGCTGCTGCTGCTGGTGGTCACCTACTTCGTGTCGCGCGAGCTCGGGCTGTACACGCTGGGGTGGCTGCTGGAGAGCTTCTTCGGCTCGTTGTTCCTGGTGATCATCGTGCTGTTCCAGCGGGACATCCGCCAGGCCCTCACCGACATGGGGGCGCGCAGCTTCTTCCGCAAGAAGACCACCGCCGACGACACCCTGAACGAGATCATCGGCGCCGCGCTGTACCTTGCCCAGCGCAAGATCGGCGCGCTCATCGTCATCGAGCGCAACGTGGCCCTGGGCGACATGATCGAACGCGGGGTGAAGCTGGGGGCCGCGCTCTCGCGCGAGTTGCTCATCACCATCTTCTTTCCCAAGACCCCCCTGCACGACGGCGCGGTGATCATCCGCAAGGGCGAGGTGGCGGCGGCCGCGTGCATCCTGCCCCTGGCCACCGTGGACCGGCAGGACTTCGGCACCCGGCACCGCGCGGCGCTGGGCATCACCGAGGAAAGCGACGCCGTGGCCGTGGTGGTCTCCGAAGAGCGCGGGGCCGTCACCGTGGCCGTGGGCGGCAAGCTGACCACCAGCCTCGACGCCACGCGCCTGAAGCGCGTGCTCAAGAACATCCTGGAGAAGTAGCGGTGCGTTCCAACTGGCAGTACGCCGTCATGGCCTTCGTCATGTCCGTCACCCTGTGGTACATGGTCACCGGGCGCGAACGGGTGGAAGTGGTGGGCGAGGTGCGGCTGGAATTCAAGGGCATTCCCCAAAATCTTGTGGTGCGCGAAGGGCTGGTCAACAAGGTCAGTGTGCGCGTGCGCGGCCCCAAGGGGCTGGTGCGCGTCATGAACGCCCGTGACATGAGCTACGCCATCGACCTCAGCGGGCTGAAGCGCGGCACCAACATCGTGCCCCTGACGGCCGAAAAGTTGCCCGAGGCGCGGGCCTTCGAGGTGGTGGAGATCACCCCCTCGCGGCTGACGCTGGAGGTGGACGCCATCGTCGAGAAGGACGTGCCCGTGGCCGTGGACCTCAACGGCACCATGCCCGTGGACCTGCGCATCGACAAGACCGAGGTGACCCCCGCCAGGGTGCACCTGCGCGGGCCGGAATCGCTGGTGTCGCGCATCGACAAGGTCAAGGTGGCGGTGGCCGCCCCGGCCCTGGACCAGGCGGGCACGGTGGACGTGCAGGCCACCCCGACCCTGCCCGAGGCCACGGAGTCGATGCCGCCCACAGTGTCCGTGCAATTTGTCACGGCCCTGCGCATCAAGGAAACCACCCTCAAGCGCGAGGTGGAGGTGCAGGCGCCGCACGGGCTGCGGGCCCAGGTTTCGCCGCGCACGGTCACCCTGCTGCTGGAAATGCCCGCCTCCATGGCCGCCGACGCGGAAGCGCTGCGCTCCATCCGGGTGTACGCCGAAGTGCCCGAGGGCGTCGGCCCCGGACAGGAGAAGCTGCCCGTGCGGGTGGACCTGCCGGACAGGGCGCGGCTGAAGGACATCTCGCCCGACATGGTGAACGTGACCTTCCGCAAGTAGAAAGGGCCGGAAGGACGCCGGGCGGCACATCGCGGCCCGTCCCGCCGCGTCTTCCGTTTCCGGCCCCTGCCGCGCCGTCCGCCGTGCCGTCCGCCGCCCGTCCGCAGTCCGCGCGCACCATTGAACAACCCCTGCAAATGCTGTACTGAGGCGCACCGGCGGCGCTGCCGCCAACGCAACACTCCAGAGAGGATCCGCTGATGGGCAAACGCCTGTTCGGTACCGACGGCCTGCGCGGCCAGGTGAACATCTATCCCATGACCGCCGACGTGGCCCTGCGTCTGGGCCTTGCGGCGGGCACCCACTTCCGCAACGGCCATCGCCGCCACCGGGTGGTCATCGGCAAGGACACGCGCCTTTCCGGTTACCTGTTCGAATCGGCCCTGACGGCGGGGCTGTGCGCCGCGGGCATGGATGTGTACCTGGTGGGGCCGCTGCCCACGCCCGCCATCGCCTTCCTTACCCGCAACATGCGGGCGGACCTTGGCGTGGTCATCTCCGCCTCGCACAACCCGTTCATGGACAACGGCATCAAGTTCTTCGACAAGGACGGCTTCAAGCTGCCCGACGAGACGGAGAACAAGATCACCGACATGGTGCTGGACCCCGGCTGGCAGTGGGACTACCCCGCGCCGGAACGCGTGGGCCGCGCCGCCAAGATCGAGGACTCGCCCGGCCGGTACATCGTCTACCTGAAGAACAGCTTTCCCGCGCACCTTACCCTGGACGGCATGCGCGTGGTGCTCGACTGCGCCAACGGCGCCAACTACAAGGTGGCCCCGCTGGCGCTCGAAGAACTGGGCGCGGAGGTCATCAAGATCGGCACCGAGCCCAACGGCCTGAACATCAACCACCAGTGCGGCTCGCTGTATCCGGGCGTGGCCGCGGGCAAGGTGCTGGAAACCCGCGCCGACGTGGGCCTGGCCCTGGACGGCGACGCCGACCGGCTCATCGTGGTGGACGAGAAGGGCACCGTGCTCGACGGCGACCAGATCATGGCCCTGTGCGCGGAAGACATGCTGCGGCGCGGGGCGCTGCGCAACAACACCCTTGTGGCCACGGTCATGAGCAACATGGCGCTGGAGGTGTTCATGAAGGAGCGCGGCTGCAAGCTGCTGCGCACCCCGGTGGGCGACCGCTACGTGGTCGAGGCCATGCGCCGCGAGGGCGCCAACCTTGGCGGCGAACAGTCCGGACACCTGATCTTCATGGACCACGGCACCACCGGCGACGGCCTGATGGCCGCCCTGCAGATATTGCGCATCATGCGCGAGCGCGACCGGCCCCTGTCCGAACTGGCGGGCCAGTTGCAGCTTTTCCCGCAGGAGCTTATCAATGTTCATGTGGAGCGGAAGATTCCCTTCGAACAGTGCCAGCCCGTGCTCGACGCGGTGGCCAGGGTCGAGGCGGAACTGGGCGACAGGGGCCGCGTGCTGCTGCGCTACTCGGGCACCGAGGCCGTCTGCCGCGTGATGGTGGAGGGCGAGGATTCCGAGCAGGTGCGGCATCTGGCCGGGCTGCTGGCCGAGGCGGTGCAGAAGCACCTGCGCTAGCCTCCGCAGCCTCTGCAAATGGCCCTTTCGCCCGTTGGCTGACCGGCCCCAAGGGCGCGAGGCGTGGCCGCCGGGCGCTCCCCGCGGCCATGACGCCAGCCCGCGCCGCACCCGCCTTTGCGAAGGCCGACACGACGACACATTCCAAAGGAGGACCCCATGAACATCCGCAAGGTCGTCATTCCCGTCGCCGGCTGGGGTACCCGTTCGCTTCCCGCCACCAAGAACATTCCCAAGGAAATGCTGCCGGTCTACAACAAGCCGGTGGTGCAGTACGTGGTGGAAGAGGCCATCCGTTCGGGCATCGGCGACGTGGTCTTCGTCACCAACCGCGACAAGAAGATCATCGAGGACCACTTCGACTACAACCTGCAACTGGAAGGCGTGCTGGAGCGCGCCGGAAAGACCGAAATGCTGCGGCAGGTGCGCGAGGTGGCCGAGATGGTCAACATCATCTCCATCCGCCAGAAGCAGCAACTGGGCCTTGGCCACGCGGTGCTGTGCGCCCGCGACGTGGTGCGCGACGAATCCTTCGCCGTCATGGTGGGCGACGACCTGATGTTCGGCATGACGCCGGGCATCAAGCAACTCATCGACGTGGCCGCGTCGGAACGTCTGCCCGTCATCGGGGTGATGGAAGTGCCCGCCGACAAGGTGAACCGCTACGGCATCATTTCCGGCGAGGAGTTCGCCCCCGGTATCTTCAAGGTGGGCAAGCTGGTGGAAAAGCCCAGACTGGGTGAGGCGCCCTCGCGCCTGGCCATCGTGGGCCGCTACGTGCTCACCCCGGACATCTTCCGCTGTCTGGAACAGGTCAAGCCGGGCCACGGCGGCGAAATCCAGCTCACCGACGCCCTGCAGATGCTGGCCGACGAACGGGGCCTGCTGGCCGTGAAGATTCGCGGCATGCGCTTCGACGCGGGCGACTGGGCGGAATACCTTACCGCCAACATCTATTTCGCCCTGCAGGACGAAGAACTGCGCGACGAACTGGTGCGCCAGCTCAAGCCGCTGCTGCCGTACGGCGGCGCGTAGTCCCCGGTATTCCGGAGTGTCGTGAACAAAGGCCGGGGGAGGAGTATCCGCCCCCCGGTTTTCTTCTTGTGCCTTCCCCCTCTTCATTACCCCTTGCGCCATGCCCACCAACGCCGCCCAGCCGCTTCGCGCCGTAGCGCTGCTCAGTCCGCCGTACGCCACGCTGACGTACGCCGTGCCGCCGTGGCTGCCGCCTCGGGCGTGGCGGCGCGGCACGCGGGTGGCCGTGCCGCTGGGCAACGGCGCGGTGCGCGTGGGCGTGCTGCTGGACGACGAGGCCCATGCGGCAGTGGAAGGGCGGGCGCTGCCGGAAGGGGTGGTGCCCCGGCCCATGCTGTGGCCGCTGGAGCGTGAACCGCTGCTGGACGCCGGGTACCTGGACATGGTGCGGCAACTGGCGCTGCGCCAGGCGGTGAGCGAGGGGCAGATCCTGGGCAACTTCCTGCCCGTGGGCTTGCGCACCACGCAGGTGCGGCTGCGCTTCTTCGAGGACGGCCGGGCGCGCACGCTGCGGTTCCGCGATCTCGCGCCCCTGGCCCACAAGGATCCTTCGGCGCTGCACCGGCTGGGCCGGGCCTGGATGGACGGCCGGGGCGAGGTGTTGGACAAGGCCGAGGACGCCGCCGACGCGGAGTTGTGCTCCGTGACGGCGGACCCGCCGTGGCCGGTGCGGCCTTCCGCCGTGCGCCAGGTGCAGTTGCTGGAATACCTGTGGGACAAGGGCTCGGCCAGCCGTCGTGCGGTGCTGCGCGACCTTGGCGCGGCGTCGTCCACGGCGCTGGAGGGATTGCTGAAGCGCGGGCTGGTCACGGTGACCCGGCGCGACGAGGCCGAATGCGCGTGCGACGAGGCGGCCGAGGGCGAAGGTCCGGCCTGCCTGTACGGCCCGCCCGACGTGGTCTCTGGCGCCCCCTTCGAACTGAACGCGGACCAGAACACGGCCCTGGGCGACTTTCTGGCCGCGCTGGACGGCCCGCGCGCGGAACACCGCCTGCTGTACGGGGTGACCGGCAGCGGCAAGACGGCGGTGTACCTGGACCTTGCGCGGGAATGCCTGGCGCGGGGCCGCTCGGTGATGCTGCTGGCGCCGGAGGTGGCCCTGGCCTGCAAGCTGCGCCGCGACGTGAACGAACGGTTGCCCGGCGCGCCGCTGTTCTTCTTTCACGGCTACCAGGGCCCGGCCCGGCGCGAGCGTACCTTCCGCGCCCTGGCGGCCCGGCGCGAACCGTGCCTTGTCGTGGGCACCCGCTCGGCCCTGTTCCTGCCCGCGCCCGACCTTGGCGTGGTGGTGCTGGACGAGGAGCACGACACCTCGTTCAAGCAGGACGAAGGGCTGGCCTACCAGGCCAAGGAGGTGGCCTGGTTCCGGGTGGGGCAGGGCGCGGGGCTGCTGGTGCTGGGCTCGGCCACGCCGGACGTGAAGACCTTCCATGCCATGCGCGAGGGGCGGCTGCCCATGGCGGCCCTGCCCGAGCGGGCCGGGGGCGGCACCCTGCCCGACGTGGAACTGGTGGACATCAAGGACCTTTCCTCCACCGATTCCGTGCTGGCCGCCCAGAGCGGCGCGGCCCTGCGCGAGACGGTGGAGCGCGGCGAGCAGGCGGTCATCCTGCTGAACCGGCGGGGGTACGCCCCGCTGATGTACTGCCTGGACTGCGGCGCCGTGGCCCGCTGCCCGCACTGCGACATCGGCCTTACCTACCACAAGGGGCGCGAACGGCTGGTGTGCCACTACTGCGGCCATGCGGTGCCGTACCCGGCCACCTGCCCCAACTGCAAGTGCATGCACTACCTGCCCATGGGCGAGGGCACGGAAAAGCTGGAGGAAACCCTGGCGGCCCTGCTGCCCGCCGGGGGCAAGGTGCTGCGGCTGGACCGCGACTCCACCCGGCGACCGGGAAGGATGGAGGAAATCCTGGGGGCCTTCGCCCGGCGCGAGGCGCAGGTGCTGGTGGGCACCCAGATGCTGTCCAAGGGGCACCATTTTCCGGACGTGACCCTGGCCGTGGTGGCGGACGGCGACCTTGGCCTGAATCTGCCGGACTACCGCGCGGCGGAGCGCACCTTCCAACTGCTCGTGCAGTCGGCCGGACGGGCCGGGCGCGGCGAAAAGCCGGGCCGGGTGCTCATCCAGACCCGCGATCCTTCCCACTACTGCTGGAACTTCGTGCGCACGGCCGACTACGAGGGCTTCTACACCCACGAGATTGCCATCCGCCAGCGGCGCAGGTACCCTCCGTTCGTGCGGCTGGCGCTGGTGCGCATCAGCTATCCCATGGATTTCGCGGGCGGGCCCGAGGAATTGGCCCGCTTCGCCAACGCGGTGCGCGCCCAGGGGCGCGAGCGCGGCGTGCAGGTGCTGGGGCCCGCGCCTTCGCCGCTGCCGCTGCTGCGCGGGCGCAAGCGCTTCCAGTGCCTGCTGAAAGCCGACGACTGGCCGAGCATCCGCTCGTTGTTCGGGGCGGCGGGGGCCGCGCCGGGCACCGGCCATCTGCGCATTTCGCTGGACCTGGATCCCGTCAACATGCTGTAGGGGCTGTCTCTAAATTGTCTTTTCGCCCGTTGGCTACGTCAAACTTCACCTGCCATATCGGTCGAATACGAGAAGAGTATGCTCCCTCATGGCAGGCTCGTTTTCCTTGCCAACGAACGAAAATCCTAATTTGGAAACAGCCCCTAACCCGCGCCCGCGCGCGGCCCCCAGGATACCGCCATGATCATCGTCGTGCGCAAGTGCAGCGACTGTCCCTTCTGTAGTCAGGGCGAACCCGCCCGCTGCAACCTGTCCACCCCCAAGCACCGTCCCCTGGACCCCGCGCAGGACCGTCCCTCGTGGTGTCCGCTACGGCGCGAGCAGGCTATCGTCCGCGAGGCGTCGTAGGGGGAAGCGCCCGGACTGGCGGCGCACCAGGGGGCGGATGCGCATTCCGGCGTTGCGCGAGGTGCCGCGTCCGGCTAAGATGTATGCGAAGGCCGCTCGTCCTGACGGCGGCCGGCCATTCCACCAGGTACACCGGGCGGGGGAAGCATCGGGGCACACGGGGTAGCTATGAGCAATGCCGACATCCTCATCCTAGTGGTGGATGATGAAGAGATGGTGCGCGAGAACCTCGAGGCGTACCTCGAGGACGAAGGGTTCCGGGTGGTCACGGCGGGCAGCGGCGAAGACGCGCTGGATCTGCTGGAGGGCCATCGGCCCGACGTGGGCATCATCGACATGCGACTGCCGGGAATGAGCGGCAACGATTTCATCATCCGCGCCCATCAGGTGCTGCCTTCGTTGCGCTATCTGATCCACACCGGCTCGACCAACTACAAGCTGCCGCCGGAACTCATCGCCATCGGCGTGGAGCGCGCCGACATCTACATCAAGCCGCTCCAGAACATGGACGATCTGGTGCAGGGCATCTTCCGCCGCCTTTCCGCGCCGGAGCGTGCATGAACCATCTTGGCCGCCGTCCTGCCCCGTGCCCGCCCGCCCACGCGGAGGCAGGCCGTCGCGGTACGCGGCGGGTGATCCTCCGTGCGCTGCCGGACGCGGCTGCCGCACCGGGCCGCGCGGCGGAGCGAGGGGGACGCCATGCCTGAGCGCAACGTCCCCGCCCCCCCTGCGGTCCCTACCCCTCCTGCGCTCCCTGCGCCCCCTGCGGTAGTCGTCATCGACGACGACACGGTGGTGCGGCGCAGCATCACCGCCTACCTCGAAGACCTGGGCTACGACGTGCACGAGGGCACCGACGGCCGCACCGGCCTTGAACTGGTGCGCGCGGTGCAGCCGGACGCCGTGCTGGTGGACCTGCGCATGCCCGGCATCGACGGGCTGGACGTGCTGCGCGAACTGACGGCCGAGCGGCCGGACATGCCCACCATCGTGGTGTCCGGCACCGGGGTCATGCAGGACGCCATAGAGGCGGTGCGCCGCGGCGCGTGGGATTTCATCCTCAAGCCCATCATGGACCTGGACGTACTGGGCCACCGGGTGCGCCTGGCCATCGAGCAGGGGCGGCTGCGCGCCGAGAACCGCCGCTACAACGAACGCCTGGCCGAAGAAGTGGCCCTGCGCACCCGGGAACTGGAGCAGGCCCGGGTGGAGGCGGAATCGGCCAACCGCGCCAAGACCCAGTTCCTCGCCAACATCAGCCACGAACTGCGCACCCCGCTCAACGGCATCATCGGGCTTACCGAACTGCTGCTGGCCGCCGGACCCGCCGGCGAACAGGAAGAGTGCCTGGGCATGGTGCGCCAGGCAGGGCTGGATCTGCTGGCCATCGTCAACAATCTGCTGGACATGTCCAGCATCGAGGCCGGGCGCATCGCCCTCAACGAGGCCCCGTTCAACCTGCGCGAGACCGTGGGCGACCTGATCCGCGTGCTGGACGTGCAGGCCCGCTGGAAGAACCTGACCCTGGTCTGCGACGTGTCGCCCGAGGTGCCCGACCGGCTGGTGGGCGACGCGGCCCGGCTGCGCCAGGTGCTGACCAACCTGGTCATCAACGGCATCAAGTACACCGAGGTGGGCGGGGTTTCCCTGTCCGTTGAACTGGACGGCGGTCGACAGGACGCGCCCGCCGCCGCTGGCGTCCGTTCCGGGCACCCGTCGGGCTCGGTGGCGTTGCGCGTCACCGTGGAGGACACCGGGGTGGGCATCGCGCCCGAAAAGTGGGAGCGCATCTTCGAGCCGTTCACCCTGGCCGAGAATTTCCTGACCAAGAAGTACGGCGGCGCCGGACTTGGCCTTGCCATTTCGCGCGAGATAGCGCGGATGATGGGGGGCGACATCGCGGTACGCAGCCAGGAGGGCGCGGGCAGCACCTTCGTGCTGACCATGCGCTTCGCCGTGGGCGAATCGGCCGCCCCCCGCCCGCGCGACGCCAGCCTGCCGGTGATCCGTGGCGTGAGCCGGCGGCTGCGCATCATGGTGGCCGAGGACGACGTGATCAACCGCAAGCTGGCGGTCTATTTCTTCGAGCGCATGGGCCACGACGTCATCACCGTGTCCAGCGGCATCGAGGTGTTGGCCGGGCTGGAGCGCGAATCCTGCGACCTCTTGCTGATGGACATCCAGATGCCCGAGATGGACGGGCTGGAGACGGTGCGGGCGCTGCGCGGCCGCAGGGGCGGCCAGGTCCGGGTGCCGGTCATCGCCATGACCGCCCATGCCATGGCCGGGGACCGGGAGCGGTTCCTGGCCGAGGGCATGGACGGCTACGTCTCCAAGCCCGTGGATTTCGGCTGCCTGGTGGCCGAGATAGAGAACGTGCTTGGCGCGCGGGGCCTGCTGGATACGCCGCTGGACGGGCCGGAATAACGGAACACTGCCTGTCACGCATGACGCGTGCATGGCGCACGCGTGCCGGGGGCGCGGGGAACGGACGACGGGTCCGGGCTCCGCGCCCCCGGTGCGTTCCGCGCGTGGCGGGCGCGGCAGGAGACGACGCGGGGCCGGGAGTGCAGCGCCACCGTGCCTGGCGCGAGCGCCACTTCCGCCGTGTTTCCGAGGTGTTTCCGAATGGTTGCAAATCGTTGACGAATCGTATAGCTAAAACCGATTGTGCTTAAGGGGTGCCGTGCCCCGGTTCGTGCGTTCGGCCGCTGGCCGAGAGGGAACGCGCGGGGGAACGGCAATCGTCATTCTGCCTGAAAACGTCGGAACGTTCCGTGTGTTCTCCCTTGGACGGGTTGCCGCGCCGGGGGACTCTCTTCGCGCGTGTGCATCGTTTGGCGGCAGGCATACAAAACATCTAGGGGAGATCCATGAAGCGACTGAAATCGTTGGCTGTGTCATGTCTGCTGGTGTGCACCGCCCTGGCGGGCACCGCGCAGGCCGAAGGCTTCGCCCTGTACGAATGGGGGGCGCGCGGCAACGCGCTGGCCGGCACCATGGTGGCCCGCAAGCCCGATGCTTCCGCCGTGGCCTACAACCCGGCCCTGATGACCCAGCTGGAAGGCACCCATGTGATGGCCGGCGTCAGCGCCATCATCCCCAGCGCCAAGGTGGACGTGAACTACGGCGGCCGGACCTACACCGGCGAAGGCGCCGACAACGTGTGGACGCCGCCGCACGGCTACCTGACCACCCAGCTCAAGGACAACCTGTGGCTGGGCATGGGCATCTACACCCGCTTCGGCCTGGGCACGGAATACGACGACAACAATTGGGCCGGCCGCTACAACATCTACAACGCCGAAATCCAGACCATCTCCTACAACCCCAACGTCGCGTTCAAGCTCACCGACAAGCTGTCCGCCGCCGTCGGGGTCGAGTTCATGACCCTGAAGCTGAACATGGACAAGAAGAGCGACCCGGCGGCGGCGATGGGCGTGCCTGGCAGCAACAACCCGGGCGACAATTCCCGCGATATCGATTCCAACCTCGAAGCCGACAGCTACGGCTGGGGGCTCACCGCTGGCCTGCACTATCAGTTCAACGACCAATGGGCCGCTGGTGTGAGCTACAAGAGCCAGATCGAACAGGAAGCGCGCGGGGAGAACAGCTTCACCCTGAGCCCCGTTGCCCAAATGATTCCTGGTGTGCCCGGCGCATACGCCGACTGCGACGTGAAGGGCTCCGTGACCCTGCCCGACATGATCGCCTTCGGCGTGTCCTACACCCCGATTCCCGAACTGAGCATCGAAGTGGGCGCGCTGCTGACCCGCTGGTCGCTGTACGACAACCTGCCCATCTACCACGAAGCGCCCTTCAATAACGGTGCCGGCAGACTCGTCAACCAGGAGAAGGATTGGCGCGACGCGTGGCGCTACAGCATCGGCGTGGAATATGCGGCCACCCCGTGGATGGACCTGCGCGCCGGTTTCACCTACGACGAATCCCCGGCTCGCAACGGCAAGATCGACTACCTGATCCCCACCGACGACCGCCAGTTGTACAGCGTGGGTACCGGCTTCCATTGGGACAGCTACACCGTGGACCTGTCCTACACCTACATCGTGGCTTCCGACGCGGAATACGACAACCAGGGCGGCGGCATCTACGAGGGCTCCTCGCGCGACGGCCGCACCCACGTGTTCGGCCTTTCGCTGGGCTACAAGTTTTAGGTCCGGCCTTTCCTCGCATGCACGGGGCCGCTCCTTCCGGGGCGGCCCTTTTGCGTTTCTGGCGTGGCGTGCAGGCCGGGCGCGGCAAGGGGATGGAGGGCTGGGTGCCCGCTGGTGGAGGCGTCCCGATCCATGGTGAGTAGGCGAGGTGAGGGCTGCGGGAGGGGAAGACACGGCGGGTATGGGTTCGTACAGGGGATCCCGCCAATGCGGCAGGCAGGTGAGTGCCGGACCGTTGCGCCCCATCCGTGGCCTTCCGGTGCGTTTTCCGAGGCCCGCATCCTCGGTGCCGTCCCGGGCTTGTGGGGAGGAACAGGTCTGGTCCGCTCACCAGAGGGCATGCAAAAGGGCCCGCGCCATCCGGCGCAGGCCCTTGCAATCAGGCAGGGTGAAGGCAGGGGGCTAGAAGGTGCCCGCTTCCTTCTTCACGTCGAGGGCGATCTTCCACAGCACGGAAAGCACCATCAGGCCGATGGCATAGATGCCCACGGTGACGATGATTTCCGGGAAGGTGGGCGCGTACTCGGTCACCGTCTCGAAGGGGTTGGGGGTAAAGCCGCCGATCAGCAGGCCCAGGCCCTTGTCGATCCAGCTGGCGATGACCAGGATGCCCAGCGCCCACGGCAGCACGCGCTCGTTGTCGCGGATCTGCGGGGGAATGAGCAGGCACAGCGACAGGATGGCCAGCACGGCGGCCGTCCACATCCAGCCCACCACCCACGAGGCGTGGCCGTCGTGGCCCACGAACAGGAAGGTGAGCGGATGCTGGTGGCCCGGCATGCCGCTGTAGAAGGCCGTGAACACTTCCAGCAGGAAGAAGAACACGTTGATGGCCATGGCGTAGGTGATGATCTTGGTCAGGGTCTGGATGGCTTCGCGGCCCGGATCGAACCCGGTCAGGCGGCGCAGCGCGATGACCAGCAGCAGCAGGATGGCCGGACCGGAGGCGAAGGCCGAGGACAGGAAGCGGGCGGCCATGATGGCCGTCAGCCAGTAGTGGCGGCCGGGCAGGCCCGCGTACAGGAAGGCTGTGACGGTGTGGATGGAGAACGCCCACACCACCGACAGGTAGATGAAGAACTTGATCCACTTGGGCGGGTCGACATCGTGGCGCTCGGCTTCAAGGGTGACCCAGCCGACCAGCGCGTTGATGAACAGGTACCCCATCAGCACCATCATGTCGTAGAACATGATGGAGTTCGGCGTGGGGTGCAGGATGACGTTCAGCATGCGCTGCGGCTGCCCCATGTCGGTGACGATGAAGAGCATGCACATCAGCACGGCCGAGATCGCCATGAACTCGCCGAGGATGATCATCTTCTTGAACTTCTTGTAGTGATGGAAGTAGGCGGGCAGCACCAGCATGACGGCCGAGGCCGCCACGCCGACGAAGTAGGTGAACTGCGAGATGTACAGCCCCCACGAGACGTCGCGGCTCATGCCGGTGATGGTCAGCCCGTATTTCAGCTGGAAGATGTACGCGAAGACGCCCAGGCTCGCGATGCCGCCAAGGAAGAGCAGCCAGATGTAGAACGCCGGGGAGCCTTTCAGAACCTTCTCGATCATGGCTTCTCCTCCTACACGATGTAGTAGACGCCGGGCTGGGTCCCGATGGAGGGCTTGCGGCGAATGCTGAAGTTCTCGGCAAGGGCCTTGCGCACCGGCGAGTTCGGGTCGTCGAGGTCGCCGAACAGGATGGCCCCGTTCGAGGCTTCGACGCAGGCGGGTTGCAGGCCCACCTCAAGCCGCTCCGAGCAGAAGGTGCACTTTTCCACCACGCCGCGCATGCGGGTGGGGAAGGCGGGGTTCACGTCCTTCAGGTAGGGGCGCGGATCGCCGAAGTTGAAGCTGCGCGCGCCGTACGGACACCCGGCCATGCAGAAGCGGCAGCCGATGCAGCGGTGGTAGTCCATGACCACGATGCCGTCGGCGCGCTTGAAGGTGGCCTTGGTGGGGCACACGCGCACGCACGGCGGGTTCTCGCAGTGGTTGCACAGCAGCAGGTAGTCCTTTTCGCGCACGGCGGGGGACAGGTGCTGGCTCATGTCGTCGGTGAACACCCGGTCGTACTTGTCGGTCCAGATCCACTTGATTTCCTGCTTGTTGGGAATCGAGGGGACGTTGTGGACCGTGTGGCAGGCGTGGATGATGCGCTCGAAGTCCTCGCGCGATTCCAGCTTGCGGGTGTCGATGACCATGGCCCAGCGCTTGGCGGCCAAGTGCTTTTCGCCCACTTCGTATTTGGCGCCGGGCATGTCCTTGGCGGCGGCGTCGGCCACGTCCAGCGCGGACGCCGCGCCAAGGCCGAACACGGAAAGCCCGGCGATCTTCAGGAATTGTCTTCTGGTGGTGCTCATTACTGGTTCCCCCTCGGCGCCACATGGCAATCCCAGCAGTAGGGGCTCACGCTGTTGGTGTTGTGGCACTTGTCGCAGAAATCGGCCTTGTTGGCGTGACACTTCATGCAGGTGTTCTGCAGGCTGATGTCCCAGACCTTGCCGTTGGAGGCGACATAGGCGCGCTTGCCTTCGCGCAGGGCCTGGTCGCGCCACACGTCGAGGATGTGCATGTGCTCGGCGCGCATGTATTCGGCCGGTTCGATGCATTCCTTCTGGCCGGCGGGCAGGGCCAGCTGAGGACGCTCGTACTTGGGCGTCAGCAGGTTGGACCAGAAGGGAAAGGTGAACAGCCCGACGAAGATCACGATGCCGGGGATGATGTATTTGCCGTTATACATGGTTATTCATCCTCCATACCGGGCAGTTCTTCCTGCCGCAGGTCCATGGTGCGCTTCTGTTCGCCGCGCATCACGAGGGCGTTGGCCACCAGCTCGTGGGTACCGTAGACCGTGACGCCGGGTGCCCAGTAGTTGGCCAGCGGGGGCAGGGTGGCCCGGTCGATGGCGCAGATGCAGGCCATGGTGTTCACGCCGTGCTTCTGCTGCACGTACCGCAGGGCATTGCCGCGGGGCAGGCCGCCGCGCATGCGGATTTCCATGATTTCGTCGGTGTTCAGGCCGGAACCGCCGCCGCAGCAGAAGGTCTGCTCGCGGATGGTGTTCTCGGGCATGTCCACGTAGTTGTTGCACACGTTCCTGAGCACGTAGCGGGGTTCCTCGAGCAGGCCCATGCCGCGCGCCGGGTTGCACGAGTCGTGGAAGGTCACGGTCAGGTGGTCGTTGCGGCTGGGGTCGAGGCGCAGCTTGTTGTGCTTGATGAGGTCCGCCGTGAACTCGGCGATGTGCACCATCTTGGTCGACGCCGCGTTCTTGAACACCGTGCCGGTGATGGGCGACCTGGGCGTTTCCATCTTGGGCGGAGTGGGGCCGTTGAAGGTGTCCATGTACTGGTGCACCACGCGCCACATGTGGCCGCATTCGCCGCCGAGGATCCACTTGGACCCAAGGCGCTCGGCTTCGGCGTACATCTTGGCGTTCAGCTTCTTCGCCATGTCGAAGGTGGTGAACGAGCCGAAGTTGCCGCCTTCCGAGGCGTAGGTGGACAGGGTGTAGTCCAGCCCGATTTCGTGGAACAGCATCAGGTAGCCCATGAACGTGTAGATGCCGGGGTCGGCGAACACGTCGCCCGAGGGCGTGATGAACACGATCTCGTGGCCCTTTTCGTTGAAGGGCGGGTTGATCTTGATGCCGGTCACCGTCTCGATGTCCTCGCAGAGGAACTCGACGATTTCCTTGAAGGCGTGCGGCTGGATGCCAAGGTGGTTGCCGGTGCGGTTGCAGTTGAACACCGGCTCCATGATCCAGTGGATGCCGAGGCCCAGTTCGTGCAGCAGCTCGCGCGCGATGGCGGTGATTTCCGCCGTGTCGATGCCGTAGGGGCAGAACAGCGAGCAGCGGCGGCATTCGGTGCACTGGTAGAAGTAGTAGAACCACTCCTTGATGACGTCCTTGTCCAGCTTGCGGGCGCCGGCCAGCTTGCCCAGCAGCCTGCCGGCGGTGGTGAAGTCGCGGCGGTACACCGAACGCAGCAGTTCGGCGCGCAATACGGGCATGTTCTTGGGGTCGCCCGTGCCGATGAAGAAGTGACACTTGTCGGCGCAGGCGCCGCAACGCACGCAGATGTCCATGAAGACCTTGAGCGAGCGGTGCTTGGCCAGGCGTTCCTTGAGGCCCTCGTAGATGATCTCTTCCCAGTTCTCCGGCAGGTTCCAGTCTTCCTGGTCGGCCGACCACTCGTGCGGGTTCGGCATGCCGAGGGCCTTCATGTTTTCGACCTTGGCCGGGTAGCACCACGTGCCGGGCTTGAACTCCGGCTTGGTGTCCATCCACCCTTCCATGGGGAAGGCGGGGATGGTCGCGATCAGCTTGTCGGGAGTTGGCAGTTTGGACATGTCGGCTCCTTACTCGGCGGCAGCGGCTTCTTCAGAGGTTTTGTCGACAGGCAGCCCCGCCTCTTCCATCAGTTCCCGGAACTCGTCCTCGTATTCCGCGTAGGTGCGGTACTTCTTGGGCGGGTTCCAGGGGTTCACGTGGCGCACCGCGCGCGTGTTGTTGGGCAGGTTGCGCGTGGGGCTGAGGAAGACGCCGCCCATGTGCATCAGCTTGCTGAACGGGAAGTACGCAAGCAGGCACGAGAGCAGGAAGATGTGGATGAAGAACGCCGCGCCGATGCCTTCGGGCAGCACGGGATTCATGGTGACGAGGCCCATGGTCAGCACCTTGACCGCGGCGATGTCCACCTTGGCGAAGTAGCGCATCCAGATGCCGCTGCCCACGAGGCCCAGCAGCAGGAACAGCGGGAAGTAGTCGTTGGCCAGCGAGATGTAGCGGATCTTCTCGCTGAACAGGCGGCGGGCCAGCAGGAAGCCCAGGGCGGCCACCACCAGCACGTCGGACATGAACATGCGGGGCACGCCGATCTGCATGATGCCGTCAACGAATTCGATGGCCGTCAGGGCGAAGGGCACCGGCTCGAGGAAGAACCGGAAATGCCGGATGAAGATGAGCAGGAAACAGTAGTGGAACAGCAGCGCGAAAAGCCACAGCCACTTGGCCGAATAGTAGACCACGCGCGGGCCTTTCTGGATTTCGACCGAAGTGTTCCGGAAAAGCGACCGGAACAGCAGCACTTCGAGAAGCATGCGCCCCACGGTGCCGGCGGTGGTGAAGGGACTGTCGAGCCGGGCGGGCTTGATCCAGTCCAGCGACTTCTGCTGGCCGCCCGTGGTCGGGATGCGGAAGGGCACGGGCGACTTGGCCCAGTCCACGATCCGCCAGACGAAACCGCCGATGAACACGAGCACCGCGGCATACGGCAACACCACCCCGATAAGGTACTGGAAGCCTGAGGCAGCTCCCAGCCAGGCGATGCAACCCAGCGCAATGACCGCTAAAAGTGAAATGAACATTCCGTTACCTCGCTGCTAGGCTATCGGTTTCTGCGTGTCCGGTTCCCCTACCGGCTTGTCCAATATACGTTCAGCCCTGCGCAGGAGCTGGGCGTATCCACGTTTGAAGTCGTCCACCTTCATCATGTGCAGGCGTTCGCGGCAGGCGGCGTACTTGCCGAAGGCCAGGAGCGCCACGGTGTCGATGCGCGATTCCACCTCCAGCTGGGCGTCGTGCAGCCCGTGCTGCACGATGGCGGACCGCAGCATCTGGCGGATCACCGTCTTCAGCACGAACAGCACGCCCACGGCCTGCTCGGGGGTGAAGTTCTGGATGGCCCGGATGCGGATGACATCCTCTATGGCCTCGGAAAGGCGGGCGTCGTCCACGTCGTCGCCGGCCACGGCGTCGAAGATGACCACCGCGGAGGCCGCCGTGGTGTGCCCCACGGGATTGGAGAACTGGTCCCTGCTGCTGCGCAGGAACCCGACGGTGTCAAACGGATAGGTGCCGTACATGGCGTCTATCCATTTGTGGATGATGGCGTCCTTGTGCTCGACGAGCAGGTCCCGGATGGTCATGTGAACTCTTTGCCGTTGTGGTTGGCGGGCACGCCTCTGGCGGCGCACCCCCCTATACGGCGTTTTTTCCGCTTTGTCCAAGCGAAAAGGGGGGATGCGACGCCTCCCCGGGCAGACCCCGTGCACGGCGCGCGCGGGTGTGATGTCTGAAAAAATGATTTTTTTCACATAGTCTGAAACACCCGAAACGTCAACAAATCATGCAGGTTCTGATTGATTGATCAATCTGTATGCCGTTCCGTAAGAATAGGGGATGCCCAGGCCCATGCGCCCGGCCCGTGCACGGCCTGTGGCGCGTGCCCGGGGTATGGGAAGGTCGAGGGCGGCGAGGCCCGCGTGAAACCTAGTCGCAGGTGGCGTTGCTGGCGGGCGTCTGCCCGCACCCCGCGAAGTCGTTGCTCAGGAACGGCAGGGCGGAGTCCTGCCCGGCGCCTGGCCCCGTGACTGACCCGACGCCCGGACCGGCCGCGGGCTTGCCGCCCTGGCCCTGCACCGGCCCCTGCACCGGGGAGGACGGTCCCTGCTGGGGGGCGGCGGGACGCGAGGCCGGGGACGGCGATGCGCCGTCCGCTGCGTGGCCGAAGGGCAGGCGGGGCATGCCCGACATGAGCATCACGGGCAGCCGGTCCGCGCCGGTGGACAGCACGCGGGCCTTGTTGCGCAGCAGCTTCCAGCGCAGGCGGGCCTGCTCGAACAGGGACATGGCGGGGGCGGGCGGCGTTTCCACCACCTTGCGCAGGGCCTCGGCCACGGGCGTGCCCTGTTCGACGTCACGCCGCATCTGCTCGATGGCCGGGATGTCGTCGTCGTTTTCGGCCACCGGGCGGTAGGCCACGGTGTCCGGGGCGGCGTTGGCCAGGGCGGCGATGGCCTGGCGGCAGGCCGGGCACGACGGAGAGAAGTACAGGGTGACGGGGGCGTTTTCCGGCCCCTGGAGGTTCCATGCCCCCATGCGCTCGGTGGCCAGGGCCGTCCCGTTGGCGAAGAACAGGCCGCCCCATGCCAGAAGCAGGATGGAGATGCGCTGCTGCCGGTCGCGGCGCGGTTCGGCGGGAATGGCCACGAAGGCGCCCGCGATGAGCGCGGCCACCACCAGGCAGGCCGCGCAGGGGGCGGTAAGGGCCATCAGGGCCAGCAGCGCCGTGTCCGCCGCCAGCATCAGCCAGACGAACCCGCGCGCGGCGCCCTGCTTGCCGAAGATGCAGAACAGGGCTAGGAGCGAGAACGCCCCGGTGCCGTACCACCACAGGGGCAGCCCCAATACCGTGAGGTTGCTGTACAGCGAGCAGCCGGTGCTGACGCACAGCGACTCGGACGGGGCGATGGCGGCCCAGGTGCAGAAGACCGCGCCCAGCGCGGCGAGCAGAAAGCCGCCCCAGATGGAGGCGGAACGATTGGACGCGAGCATGTCTCGAATCTCCAGTGCGGGTCTTGCGTAAGGCCAGCCCGAGGCGATGCGATAGTATGCGGTAAACAGGCACAGGTAAAGACCCGTCCCCATGAGCCCCATGATTCCATTGAAGGACCTGATGCGGCGGTTCGCCGGTATCCGTTCGGGGTGGTCCGACGCAGGACCGGACGCCGTGCCCGATGCGGGGCACGACGGCCTGGCCGACGCAGCGGATGCTTTGGCAGGTGATTCGGCTGACCATGCAGCGTGCGGCGCACGGGGCAATGTATCGGACGGCGCACTGGCCGATGCGCTGGCCGATGCGCCATCCCCCGAAGTGGCCTGGCCCCCCCGGCACGACGTGCGCACCAGCCCGCGCGTCCGGCGGGTGCGGCTGCGCATCGTGCCCCGGCGCGGGCTGGAAGTGGTGGTGCCGCCCGGCTTCAGCGCCACGCGCATACCGGAAGTGCTGGAACGGCACCGGACGTGGATTGTGCGCGCCCTGCTGCGGGCCGGGCTGGCCGAACCAGTGCCCGGTCTCGTGCCGGATTCGGCGCAGGGGCCGCAGGAGCACTCCGGCGGCGGGGTGTTTCTCGGGCCGCACGGCATCCGCAGCGTGCCCGCCGAGGTGGTCCTGCCCGCCGTGCAGGCCCGCTATGCCGTGATCCGCGCGCCCCTTGCGCCGGGCATGCGCCCGGAACTGCGCGAGGTGGAGGCCGCCCTGCGTCTGCGCGTGCCCGATGGCGGTGCGGGCGACGGCGTGGCCGTGGACCTCCTGCGCGACTGGCTGCGCGCCGTGGCCCGGCGGCGGCTGGCCCCGTGGCTGCACGGGCTGGCCGTGGAGCACGGTTTCCGCTACCAGCGCTGCGTGGTGCGCATGCAGCAGACCCGTTGGGGCAGCTGTTCCGCTCGGGGCACCATCAGTTGCAACGCCAGCCTGCTGTTCCTGCCACGCGACCTGGCCCGCCACGTGCTGTTGCACGAGCTTTGCCATACCGTGCACCTGGACCATTCCCCCCGTTTCCACGACCTGCTGGCCAGGGTGGACCCCGATGCCGCCCAGTGGCGCGAAGGGCTGCGCTCGGGCTGGTCGCATGTGCCGTGGTGGGCCCGGTAGGGGCCACGGCATTCTGCTTTTGCCCGCATGAATGAAACATGGCCGCCCCGGAGTTCTTCCGGCGCGGCCATGCTGCTGTTGCGGAAACATCCACTCGAACTGTTTCCCAATATTCCCCGCGAGCATCCGCAAAAAAGGGAGGCGCCTTGCGGCGCCTCCCCGATGTAGCGAGCGTTGAAGCGGCCGGGGCCTACTTCATCACGGAGCCGGAAGCGGCCTGCTGCATCTTGACCTCGACCTTTTCGGTCAGGCCTTCGTAGTAGGCGCGCAGGATTTCCAGCACTTCGTCGCGGCCGAAGTGGTCGGCGACGGGGGCGCCGTCGGACAGGGCCTTGCGCAGCTTGGTGCCGGACAGGATGACGCGGTCTTCCTTGCCGTGCGGGCAGGTGCGCAGGGAGGCCATGCCGTCGCACTTGTAGCAGTAGAAGGTCCAGTCGATCTTCAGCGGGGTGCAGATCAGGGCCTTGCCGGGTTCGGGGCAGGCTTCGTTGACGTAGGGGATCTTGTCGAAGATGGTCTGGGCTTCGAACATGCCGTAGAAGTCGCCCACGCCGGCGTGGTCACGGCCGATGATCATGCGGTTGATGCCGTAGTTCTGGCGGAAGGTGGCGTGCAGCAGGCCTTCGCGGGGACCGGCGTAGCGCATGTCCAGCGGGTAGCCGGCCTGGATGACGTTCTGCTTCACGAAGTACTTTTCGACCAGGGTGTCGATGCACTTCACGCGCACTTCGGCGGGGATGTCGCCGGGCTTCAGGGTGCCCACCAGGGAGTGGATGACCACGCCGTCGCACACTTCGATGGCGATCTTGGCCAGGAATTCGTGCGAGCGGTGCATGGGGTTGCGCAGCTGCAGGGCGGCGACGTTGGCCCAGCCGCGTTCTTCCATTTCGGCGCGCAGTTCGGCGGGGCGCTTGTACACGCCGGCGAACTTCACGGGGAAGTCACCTTCGGACAGCACCTTGACGGGGCCCGCGACGTTGAATTCCTTCTGTTCCATGACCATCTTCACGCCGGGGTGGTCTTCGAGCGCCACTTCCCAGAACTTCTGGGAGTCGGGGCCGTCGCCCTTGAAGACGAGTTCGCATTCCCACTTCTTGTCGGCTTCGGTCATTTCGTAGAGTTCTTCGATCTTCATGGTGGCGAAGGTTTCGCCCTTGCGTACCAGGGCCACTTCGTCACCGGCCTTGATGGCGGCGGCGTCTTCCTTGGAGATGTCGAGGGTCACCGGCACGGGCCAGAAGGTGCCGTCGGCGGTGGTCATCTTTTCGCAGACGCTCTTCCAGTCGGCCTTCTTCATGAAGCCGTTCAGCGGAGAGAAGCCGCCGATGCCCATCATGATGAGGTCGCCCTTGGCGCGCGAGCTGATTTCGATCTGCTTCAGACCGGCGGCCTTCTTGAGTTCGGCTTCGCGGGCGGCACCTTCGAGCAGGCAGCAGACGAGGCCCTTACCACCATGAGGGGGAACCAGCTTGGACATACCTTCCATCCTCCAAATGAATGAATGTGTTGTTGCCATGGCGCGCCGCTTCGGGGGCGGCGCCGAACGAAAAAAAGCTGTTCTCGTGAGAGAAGCGGGCGGAAGCGGCGGTGCATTCGGGAGTGCATGTCGCCGTTCACGAATCCCTCTTGTGAAATATTTTACATAATGTCAAGCGGCAAATGGCGGAAAAGCGGCAGGTCATTGCTTTTGCCCGGCCAGGTCCGCGATCCGTGCGGCGCGGGGCGCGGAAACGAAGGCGCCGGGGGCTGCTGCGGATCGTTGCGTCCACGTTGGAACGGCGCGCGGGGCGACCTAGTGCGCGAACGCGTGGCGTCGTGATGCGCGGGGCGGGGGCGCCCCTCGTGCGGGCGCATCCGCCGTGCATCCCCGGTTGCGGTGTGCCGGGTTTGTAGTCGGGTGAAATCGCGCCCGAAAGGCGGAGTCCTCCAGGCCGGTCCGGCGGGCTGGCGAGAGCGGCCGGAAGGGATAGTGACCGGCTGGCCGCCGAAAGTGACGAATGTCCACCATTCTGGTTGTGATAAAATGACCAAGGACTGCGCGGTCAATGGAGCGTCCGGTTTCGTGTGCAGCGTGTCACAGGGGGGCGGGCCGCCGGAATCCGGCCGTTCCGGGTGCATCCTTACAGATATATTCCCGTTGCGGGGCGCGGCCGGGGGCAGGGGGCACGGTTCCCACCCGCGCGAAGGGGCGGGATTCCGGACCAGAGCACGCCTCCGCTGCGGGCATGACGCCACGCCCCGGCGATCCGTTGGCCAACCATGGCGCAACAGCGTGAGTGTGTTTGGGGGGGGGCGGAAGGCGTGGGCATCCGTCCGGCACCGTCCGATACGGCGGGCACAGCCCGGCGCTGTCTGCGCCGACGTGTGGCGCCCGGGGTTTTGCATGGAAAAAACTTGTCCATCGGTGGGAAAAGGGGTACAGAAATTGGGTTCAGGACCATGGTGGGCGATTTTGCGGGGATGCTTGGCTGCTGGAACCCCGCCCCACCGGAGCGCTTGCGGCGCGTCCGGTAGCCCGTGTGACCGTGCGTTCGGCGTGAACCTGCCCGTAGGTGATCGGGCGGGCTCCGTATCATGTTGCTTGACAACGGTCAGGCGCTGGGCTATGCCCATGCGCCTTTACCGATTGTTTCCGATCCACTTTCACGGAGGAGCAGAATGCCCACTATCAACCAGCTCATTCGCAAAGAGCGCAAGGCAGTGCTGAAGCGGAAGAAGACCCCCGCTCTCCAGGCCTGCCCGCAGCGCCGTGGCGTGTGCACCCGCGTGTACACCACCACCCCGAAGAAGCCCAACTCCGCCTTGCGTAAGGTTGCCCGCGTGCGCCTCACCAACGGTATCGAAGTTACCGCCTACATTCCCGGTGAAGGCCACAACCTGCAGGAACACTCGGTCGTCATGATCCGCGGCGGCCGCGTGAAAGACTTGCCCGGTGTCCGCTACCACATCGTGCGCGGCACCCTCGACACTGCCGGCGTGCAGGACCGTCGCCAGGGCCGTTCCAAGTACGGCGCCAAGCGTCCCAAATAGCAAGGGAGTATTTCGATGCCTCGTAAAGGTCCCGTCCCCAGACGTGAAATTCTGCCCGATCCGGTGTACAATAGCCGGCTGGCCGCCCGTTTCATCAACCGCCTGATGTACGACGGCAAGAAGGGCGTTGCGGAAAAGCTGTTCTACAAGTCGCTCGAAACCCTGGGCGAAAAGACCGGCGAAGAACCCCTGAAGGCGTTCGAGCGCGCCGTCGAATCCGTGAAGCCGCACCTGGAAGTGAAGGCCCGCCGCGTGGGCGGCGCCACCTACCAGGTGCCCATGGACGTGCGCCCCGACCGTCAGGTCTCGCTGGCCATCCGCTGGCTGATCAACTACGCCCGTTCGCGTGGCGAGAAGGGCATGTCCGCGAAGCTTTCCGCCGAACTTATCGATGCCTTCAACAGTCGCGGCGGCGCCGTGAAGAAGAAGGAAGACACCCACCGCATGGCCGAAGCCAACAAGGCCTTCGCCCATTACCGCTGGTAGGGCGCCGGAGTACCCATCGTGTCAAGAACCGTCCCCCTCGAACGGCAGAGGAACATCGGGATCATGGCCCACATTGATGCGGGCAAGACCACGACCACCGAGCGTATCCTCTATTACACCGGCGTTTCCCACAGGATCGGCGAAGTCCATGACGGCGCGGCCACCATGGACTGGATGGAGCAGGAGCAGGAGCGCGGCATCACCATCACCTCCGCCGCCACCACCTGCAGCTGGAAGGACCACACCATCAACATCATCGACACGCCCGGCCACGTGGACTTCACCATCGAAGTCGAACGCTCGCTGCGCGTGCTCGACGGTGCCGTGGCCGTGTTCGACGCCGTCGCCGGCGTGGAGCCGCAGTCGGAAACGGTGTGGCGCCAGGCCAACCGCTACGGCGTGCCCCGCATCTGCTTCGTCAACAAGATGGACCGCATCGGCGCCAACTTCTTCCGCTGCGTCGACATGATGGTCGAACGCCTGCGCGCCAAGCCCATCCCCATCCAGCTGCCCATCGGCAGCGAGGACAAGTTCGAAGGCGTGGTCGACCTCATCCGGGGCAAGGCCATCAAGTTCGACAAGTCCAGCAAGGGCGTGGAGTTCACCGAAGAAGACGTGCCCGCCGACATGATGGACCTGTACGAGGAGAAGCGCCTCGCCATGGTGGAAGCCGTGGCCGAAGAGGACGAAGCCCTGCTCGAGAAGTACCTGGGCGGCGAAGAGCTGACCGAGGAAGAAATCATCTCGTGCGTGCGCAAGGCCACCATCGCCCGCAACATCGTTCCGGTGTTCTGCGGCTCGGCCTTCCGCAACATGGGCGTGCAGCCGCTGCTCGACGCGGTGGTCGCCTTCCTGCCCTCGCCACTGGACATCGAACAGATGAAGGGCATGAACCCGGACAACGAAGCGGAAACCATCGTCTGCAATTGCAGCGACAAGGAACCCCTGGCCGGTCTGGTGTTCAAGCTGTTCTCCGACCCGTACATCGGCCACCTGTCCTTCTTCCGCGTCTACTCCGGTTTCATCGAGTCCGGCATGACCGTGCTGAACTCGACCACCGGCAAGAAGGAACGCGTCGGCCGCCTGCTGCGCATGCACGCCAACAAGCGTGAAGAGATCAAGTGGGCGGGCGCCGGCGACATCGTGGCCGTGGTGGGCCTGAAGCAGGCCGCCACCGGCGATACCCTGTGCGACGAAAAGCGCCCCGTGGTGCTCGAATCGCTGGATATCCCCGAGCCGGTCATCGAAGTGGCCATCGAGCCCAAGACCAAGGCCGACCGCGACGCGCTGTCCGCCGCCCTCGCCAAGCTGGCCAAGGAAGACCCGTCGTTCCGCGTGAAGGGCGACGAGGAAACCGGCCAGACCCTGATCGCGGGCATGGGCGAACTGCACCTCGAGATCATCGTCGACCGCCTGACCCGCGAGTTCAGCGTCAACGCCAACGTGGGCAAGCCCCAGGTGGCCTACCGCGAGACCATCACCGCCTCGTCCAAGTCGGACATGAAGCACGTGAAGCAGTCGGGCGGGCGCGGCCAGTACGGCCACGCGGTCATCGAGATCGAACCGAACCCCGGCAAGGGCTACGAGTTCGTCAACTCGATCACCGGCGGCGTCATCCCCAAGGAATACATCGCCCCGGTGGACAAGGGCATCCAGGACGCCATGAAGAGCGGCGTGCTGGCCGGTTTCCCCACCGTGGACATCAAGGTCAACCTGGTGTTCGGTTCGTACCACGACGTCGACTCCTCGGAGCAGGCGTTCTACGTGACCGGCTCCATGGCCATCAAGGACGCCATCCACAAGGCCTCGCCGGTTCTGCTTGAACCGATCATGGACGTGGAAGTGGTGACCCCCGACGAATACCTCGGCGACGTCATGGGCGACCTGAACGGCCGCCGCGGCCGCGTGCAGAACATGGAAGCCCGCGTGGGCTCCCAGGCCGTGCGCGCCCAGGTGCCGCTGTCCGAGATGTTCGGCTACGCCACCGACCTGCGTTCCAAGACGCAGGGCCGCGCCACCTTCTCCATGCAGTTCCACCACTACGAGCGGGTTCCGGCCCAGCTCGCCGAAGAAGTGGTGAAGAAGAAGGGCTAACCTTCGCACTGCCCCCTTGCCCTTCGCGGTGGGGACGGAGCCATCGGTAAAGGCCTCCGTAGAAAGCAGAGCCCCGGGCAACATGTCCGGGGCTCTTTTTTTTCTGAAAATTCTTGACGGGGGCGGTGCGGTGGGGTAATGAATCCACTCGCGCCGGTTCTCCGGTGCGAAAAACGAGTTCCCCCGCAGCGGCGGGGGCCCCTGTAACGGCAGGGGAAGGACGGGTCGAGCCTGTCCTGATGTGTTTGGCGCAAGCCGAGCTTTGACATTTGCAGGCGTTACCGAATGCCGCAAATATGTCATGCCGTTCCAGTCCGTCGTTAACCCCTTGTTGGCGGGCTGTAAGGTACTGTACGTGCGGGGCGCGTTGCGCCCTATTCGGTGACCCCTGTGGACCACCTGCACTCGCCGGAGCATGCTCCGGCCTGGGCCAGGCTGGCGACAACATGGGTGATCTTCCCGGACGGATGCCGCGAACGCGGCGCCGCGAGGCGAACGAGAAGGCCTTTGGGTGTGCCGGCCGGCCCCCCTCCCGCCTTTCTCTCCATCGCTCCGAATCCCAGAAGATCACGGCACCCCGTCCCCCGCCGGACGGCAAGCCGCCATGACGTCATGCGCCACCTGTGCCCGCGTCGCGGAAGCGGCGTCCGGGTATCGCGTAGCTCCGGATGCTTATGGCGGGTCTCGGTGTGCCGCCACCGAACGTGAGGAACTCTGCAGCCCAAGGCACCTGCCTCTCACCTCATGGCAGTCGGGCGCCGGACGGCAAGGGTACGTTTGCCAGATAACGGAGTAATCAACAATGACGACAGTTAGCAGTGATCGTATCAGAATCAAGCTGAAAGCTTACGATTACCGCATCCTCGACAAGGCTGTGGCGGAAATCGTGGATACGGCGCGCAACACGGGCGCCGGGGTGGCTGGTCCCATCCCCCTGCCCACCAACATTCACAAGTACACCGTCAACCGGAGCGTGCACGTCGACAAGAAGTCGCGCGAGCAGTTCGAGATGCGCATCCACAAGCGGCTCATGGACATCCTCGAGCCTACGCAGCAGACCGTGGACGCACTGGGCAAGCTGAGCCTGCCCGCCGGTGTGGACGTCGAAATCAAGCTCTAGTGAGAGGAAGTCATGGCTGAGAAATTGGGTATCCTGGGTCGCAAGGTCGGCATGACCCGCATTTTCGCCAGTGATGGTTCCGCCGTGGCTGTTACGGTCATCCAGGCCGGTCCCTGTCCGGTCATCCAGGTCCGCAACGGCGAGACCGACGGCTACGACGCCGTGCAGATCGCCTTCGAGGAAGCCAAGGAAAAGCACGTCACCAAGCCCGCCCGCGGCCACTTCGCCAAGGCCGGCAAGGGTCTTTTCCGCAACCTCCGCGAAATCCGCCTGGAAGCGCCCGCCGAATTCGAAGTCGGCCAGGAACTCACCGTGTCCCTGTTCGCCGCCGGCGAAAAGGTGAAGGTGACCGGCACCAGCATAGGCAAGGGGTACCAGGGCGTCATGCGCCGCTGGAACTTCGCCGGTTCCAAGGACACGCACGGCTGCGAAAAGGTGCATCGTTCCGGTGGCTCCATCGGTAACAACACCTTCCCGGGCCACGTGTTCAAGGGCAAGAAGATGGCCGGCCACTGGGGTGACGAGCGCGTGACGATCAAGAATCTCGAGGTCGTCGACGTCCGCGCCGAAGACAACGTCATTCTGGTGAAGGGCGCCGTTCCCGGCCCCAAGAACGGCCTCGTCCTGGTGCGCAAGCAGTAACGAAATGAGGATGATCACATGGCTGTGGTGAAAGTATACGATCAGAACAAGAAGGAAGCCGGCGAACTGACGCTCGCTCCCGAGGTGTTCGAGGTCGAGGTGAAGCCTGAGATTCTCAATCTCGTGGTCCGCGCGCACCGCGCCGGGCTGCGCTCCGGCACCCATGCCACCAAGACCCGCGCCTTCGTTTCCGGCGGCGGTGCGAAGCCCTGGCGCCAGAAAGGCACCGGCCGCGCCCGTTCCGGTTCGAACCGCTCGCCCATCTGGCGCGGCGGGGCCGTCATTTTCGGCCCCCAGCCCCGCGAGTACGCCTTCAAGGTCAACAAGAAGGTCCGCCAGCTGGCCCTCAAGATGGCGCTGAGCTCGCGGCTTGCCGGCGAGAACCTGATGGTGGTCAAGGGCATCGAACTGCCCGAAGTCAAGACCAAGCTGTTCGCCAAGGTGGCCGACACCCTGGGCCTCGGAAAGGCCCTGGTGATCACCGCCGAAGCGGACACCACCCTCGCCCTTTCGGCCCGCAACATTCCCGGCATCACCCTGATCACCGCCGACCAGCTCAGCGTCTACGAGATTCTGAAGCACCCGACGCTGGTGATGTTCGAGGGCGCCGTCGAATCTGTCCAGGCCAGGCTGAAGTAGGGAGGTTGGTCATGGATTATACGCAGATTCTCGTGAAGCCCCTGGTGTCCGAAAAGGCCACCTTCGTGAAGGAACAGGCCCAGCAGGTCGTGTTCTTCGTGAACCCCCGGGCCAACAAGATCGAAATCAAGAAGGCCGTCGAAGCCGCCTTCAAGGTCAAGGTGACCGACGTCAACGTCGTCACCAAGAAGCCTGCCGACAAGGTCCGCCAGGGCCGCGTCGTGGGCCGGATCTCCGGCTGCAAGAAGGCTTACGTGACCCTGGCTCCCGGCGAAAAAATCGAATTCTTCGAGGGAGTGTAAGCAATGGCTGTTCGCAAGCTGAAACCGACATCTCCCGGTCGCCGCTTCCAGACCGTCTCGGATTTCGAGGAAGTCACCAGGAGCACGCCCGAGAAGTCCCTTACCGAGGGGCTTACCAAGAAAAGCGGTCGCAACAACAATGGCCGCGTGACCATGCGCCGTCGCGGCGGCGGTCACAAGCGCCTGTACCGCATCATCGACTTCCGTCGTAACAAGCTCGGCATCGCGGCCACGGTCGCGCACATCGAGTACGACCCCAACCGTACCGCCCGCATCGCCCTCCTGCACTACGCGGATGGCGAGAAGCGCTACATCCTCGCCCCGCTCGGCATCAAGCAGGGCGACATGGTGCAGGCCGGCGAAGGCGCGGACATCAAGCCCGGCAACGCCATGGCCATGTCCCGCATCCCCGTCGGCACCGTGCTGCACAACATCGAGCTCTACCCCGGTCGTGGCGGCCAGTTCTGCCGCGCCGCCGGTACCTACGCCCAACTGGTGGCCAAGGAAGGCAAGTACGCCCTCCTGCGCATGCCCTCGGGCGAAGTGCGCAAGGTGCTCGCCGCCTGCTGCGCCACCATCGGCCAGGTCGGCAACGTGAACCACGAGAACATCTCGCTGGGCAAGGCGGGCCGCAATCGCTGGCTCGGCCGTCGTCCCAAGGTCCGCGGCGTCGCCATGAACCCCATCGACCACCCGCTGGGTGGTGGTGAAGGCCGCAGCTCCGGCGGTCGCCATCCGGTGACCCCGTGGGGCGTGCCCACCAAGGGGTACAAGACCCGCGATCGCAAGAAGGCTTCCACGAAGCTCATCGTCAAGCGTCGCGGTCAGAAGTAGGAGTAGAGCATGCCCAGATCCCTGAAGAAAGGTCCGTTCATCGACGACCATCTGATCAAGAAAGTGGAATTGGCCGTGTCGAACAGCGACCGCCGCGTCATCAAGACGTGGTCGCGTCGGTCCACCATCGCCCCCGAGATGGTCGGCCTGACGTTCGCGGTCCACAATGGGAAGAAGTTCATTCCCGTGTTCGTCACCGAGAACATGGTGGGTCACAAGCTGGGCGAATTCGCCCCGACCCGCACGTTCTACGGGCATGCCGCGGACAAGAAGAG
Source organism: Nitratidesulfovibrio sp. 1201_IL3209 (assembly GCF_036763125.1). Taxonomy (NCBI): domain Bacteria; kingdom Pseudomonadati; phylum Thermodesulfobacteriota; class Desulfovibrionia; order Desulfovibrionales; family Desulfovibrionaceae; genus Nitratidesulfovibrio; species Nitratidesulfovibrio sp. 1201_IL3209. The sequence goes on along the minus strand of NZ_JBAIYT010000028.1, from coordinate 11,567 downwards.
CAAAGCAAAGAAGTAGTGGGTGAATCCGATGGAATCGAGAGCCACCGCGAAATTCATGCGTGTGTCGCCGCGTAAGGCCCGCCTTGTCGCCCAGAACGTGAACGGGCTGCCTGTCGAAGACGCCATGAATATCCTGAAGTTCACGCCCAACAAGCCCGCCGACATCATCTTCGGCGTGCTGCGTTCCGCCCTCGCCAACGCCGAGCAGCTGCCCGGCATCGATGTGGACGCCATGGTCGTGAAGCAGATCGTCATCAACGAAGGCCCCACCTGGAAGCGGTTTCTTCCGCGTGCGCAGGGTCGCGCCACCAAGATCCGGAAGCGTACCAGCCACATCACCGTGATTCTCGCAGAAGGGCAGGAATAGGTTATGGGTCAGAAAGTACATCCTTACGGCTTCCGGCTGGGGTACAACAAGAACTGGCAGTCGCGCTGGTTCAGCAAGAAGGAATACCCCGGCTTCGTCTTCGAGGATCACAACATCCGCAAGTACGTGAAGAAGACGCTGTACCACGCCGGTCTCTCCAAGATCGAGATCGAGCGCGCCGGCGGCAAGGTGCGGCTGATCCTCTCCACCGCGCGTCCGGGCATCGTCATCGGCCGCAAGGGCGTGGAAATCGAAAAGCTCCGTGGCGACCTGCGCAGGAAGTTCAAGCGCGAGTTCTCCATCGAGGTGAACGAAATCCGCCGCCCCGAAGTGGAAGCCCAGCTCGTTGCCGAAAACATCGCGTTGCAGCTTGAACGCCGCGTGGCCTTCCGTCGCGCCATGAAGCGCACGGTGTCCATGTCGCGCAAGTTCGGCGCCGAAGGCATCAAGGTGACCTGTTCCGGCCGCCTCGCCGGGGCCGAAATCGCCCGTACCGAATGGTACCGCGATGGTCGCGTGCCCCTGCAGACCCTGCGCGCCGACATCGACTTCGGTTTTGCCGAGGCCCGCACCACCTATGGGGTGATCGGCGTCAAGGTCTGGATTTTCAAGGGTGAAATTCTGGACAACGAGGTAGAACAGTAATGCTGAGCCCCAGAAAGGTTAAATTCCGCAAGTGGCAGAAGGGCCGTCTGCGTGGCATGGCCACCCGCGGCGCCACTGTCTCCTTCGGTGATATCGGTCTCAAGGCAGTGGAACACGGCAAGCTGTCCAGCCAGCAGATCGAGGCCGCCCGTATCGCCATGATGCGCCACATCAAGCGCGGCGGTAAGGTCTGGATCCGCATCTTCCCCGACCATCCGGTCACCGCCAAGCCCCTCGAAACCCGCCAGGGTTCCGGCAAGGGCGCCCCGGTGGGCTGGTGCGCTCCGGTGAAGCCGGGCCGCGTGCTTTACGAAATCAAGGGCGTCAGCCTGGAGCTGGCCAAGGAAGCTCTGACGCGCGCCGCCCACAAGCTCCCCATCAAGACGACCATTGTCGTGCGGGAGGGCCTCTAGAATGAACGCCGCAGAACTGAGAAAGCTCAGCGCTGAACAGCTCAAGGACAAGCTGGCCGAATCCCGCAAGGAACTGTTCGATCTGCGCTTCCGCCACGCCACCGCGCAGTTGGAGAAGACCTCCAACCTCCCGGCGACCAAGCGCGAGATCGCCCGGATTCTGACCATCCTGAAGGAGAAGGGGTAAGCCCATGTCCGAAGAACTGATGAACCGCAAGGGCAGGGTGCTCACCGGGATCGTCGTCAGCGACAAGAACGACAAGACCATCGTCGTTCGCGTCGAAACGCTGGTGCAGCATCCCCTGCTGAAGAAGTACGTGCGCCGTCGCAACAAGTTCACCGCTCACGATCCCCAGAACGAGTGCGGCGTCGGCGACAAGGTGAAGATCATCGAGTACCGTCCGCTCAGCCGCAACAAGCGCTGGCATCTGGTCTCCATTCTCGAAAAAGCCGTGTAGGGGTTTGCGATGATCCAGGTAGAATCCACGCTGCAGGTGGCGGACAATTCCGGTGCGAAGAAGGTCGCGTGCATCAAGGTGCTCGGCGGCTCCAAGCGCCGCTACGCCACCGTGGGCGACATCGTCGTCGTTTCCGTGAAGGAAGCCCTGCCGCACTGCAAGGTGAAGAAGGGCGACGTGATGCAGGCCGTCATCGTGCGCACCCGCAAGGAAGTCCGCCGCGTCGACGGTTCGTACATCAAGTTCGATTCCAATGCGGCCGTTCTGCTGAACAAGCAGGGCGAGCCGGTGGGCACCCGCATCTTCGGCCCCGTTGCCCGCGAACTGCGCGGCAAGAACTTCATGAAGATCGTCTCGCTGGCGCCCGAAGTGCTCTAGGAGCCCAGAAATGAAACAGTTCCGCATCCGCAAGGACGACAAAGTGGTCGTCATCGCCGGCAAGGACAAGGGCAAGATCGGCAAGGTGCTGAAGGTCCTTCGCAAGAAGGACGGCGTGCTTGTCGAGAAGGTCAACATGGTCAAGCGCCACATGCGCGCCAATCCGTACCGGCAGCAGCCGGGCGGCATCATCGAGAAGGAGATGCCTGTAGACATCTCCAACGTGATGGTGATGTGCGATGCGTGCGCCAAGGCCACCAAGGTGGGCTACCGCTACACCGAGGACGGCAAGAAGGTTCGCTTCTGCAAGAAGTGCAACGAAATCATCGGATAGGGTGAGAGACGATGACGCGTCTTGAACAGATATACCGCGAGAAAGTGGTTCCGGTATTGCAGAAGGAGTTCAACTACACTTCTTCGATGCAGGTTCCCGGGATTGAGAAAGTCTCTCTGAATATCGGCCTCGGCGCCGCGAGCCAGAACAACAAGTTGATGGAAGAAGCCATCAAGGAGTTGACCGCCATCGCCGGGCAGAAGGCCGTCGTGACCCGTGCGAAGAAGTCCATCGCGTCGTTCAAGCTGCGCGAAGGCATGCCCATCGGCTGCCGCGTGACGCTGCGCAAGGAACGCATGTGGGACTTCTTGGACAAGCTGATGAACTTCGCGCTGCCCCGCGTGCGCGACTTCAGAGGGATTCCGGACCGTGGCTTCGATGGCCGGGGCAATTTCACCCTGGGCATCAAGGAACACACCATTTTCCCCGAGCTGGAAGTGGATCGCGTTGACAACCCCAAGGGGATGAACATCACGATCGTTACCACTGCCCAGACGGACAAGGAAGGCAAGCTGCTGCTCGACCAGCTCGGCATGCCTTTCAAGAAGTAAGGAGAAACGGCTTTGTCTCGTACATCGCTTGAAGTGAAGGCGCAGCGCAAGCCCAAGTTCTCCGCCCGCGCCTACAACCGTTGTCCGGTCTGCGGCCGCCCGCGTGCCTACATGCGCAAGTTCGGTCTTTGCCGTATCTGCTTCCGCAACATGGCCCTGCGCGGCGAACTGCCCGGCGTTCGCAAGTCGAGCTGGTAAGTCACCAAGGAGTAAGGAATGCTGACTGATCCTATTGCTGATATGCTCACGCGTATCCGCAACGCACACTTGGCCCTGCACAAGGAAGTGAGTGTGCCGCGCTCGAAGATCAAGGAATCCATCGCCGTCATCCTGAAGCAGGAAGGCTACGTCGAAGACGTGGCGGTGGAAGAGGCCGAGATCAAGATCTCCCTCAAGTATTTCAAGGGCAAGCCGGTCATTTCCGGCCTCAAGCGGGTGAGCAAGCCCGGCCGCCGGGTGTATGTCGGCTCCACCGACATCCCCAAGGTCCAGAACGGCCTTGGCATCTGCATCCTGTCCACCTCCAGCGGTGTCCTTGCGGGCACGCAGGCCCGCGACCGCAAGGTCGGCGGCGAACTGCTCTGCGAAATCTGGTAGGGTACGGACATGTCGCGAATCGGTAAACTCCCCATCGCCATTCCTTCCGGCGTCGAAGTGAAGGTCGGGACCGAAGCCGTGGAGGTCAAGGGCCCGAAGGGCGTGCTCGTCACCCCTACCCATGCTGAACTGAACTACGCGGTGGAAGACGGCCACGTCGTCATCACCCGCACCGCCGAAACCCGCACCGCCCGTGCCCAGCACGGCCTGCGCCGCACCCTGCTCGCCAACTGCATCCAGGGCGTGACCAAGGGGTTCTCCAAGACCCTGGAAGTCATCGGCGTCGGCTACAAGGTCGCCGTCAAGGGCAACCTGGTGGAACTCGCGGTCGGTTTCTCGCACCCGGTGATCATGGAGATGCCCGAAGGCGTCGAAGCCAAGGTGGAAGGCCAGAAGCTGACCATCTCGGGCATCAGCAAGGAAGTGGTCGGCGAGATCGCCGCACGCATCCGCCGCGTGCGTAAGCCCGAACCCTACAAGGGCAAGGGCATCAAGTACGACAACGAGCAGATTCGCCGCAAGGCCGGCAAGTCTGGTGGCAAATAGGCAGGTATGAGAAAATGACGATGACCAAGAACGATGCCAGAAAGCGGCGCAAGGTCCGCATTCGCAAGAAGATCGCCGGGAGCACCGAGCGTCCCCGGCTGGTTGTCTACCGCTCGAACCTGCACGTCTACGCCCAGATCGTGGACGACGCCACCGGTGCCACGCTTGTTGCCACCTCCACCCTTGCCATCGGCAAGGCCCAGGCCGGAGCGCACTGCAACAAGGCCGGGGCGGAACTGGTGGGCAAGGAAATCGCGCGTCTTGCCGGCGAAAAGAGCATCAAGCGCGTGGTGTTCGACCGTAACGGCTACCTGTATCACGGGCGCATCAAGGCTGTTGCCGACGGTGCCCGTGAGGGCGGCCTGGAATTCTAACGGGTGGTAGGTACTGGCATGGAACAGAATGAGTTCGGGTTGGTAGAGAAGATCGTCTACCTTAACCGAGTTGCCAAGGTTGTGAAGGGCGGCCGCCGCTTCAGCTTCAGCGCCCTCGTTGTCGTGGGCGACGGCAAGGGCGCCGTGGGCTTCGGCCTCGGCAAGGCCCAGGAAGTGCCGGAAGCCCTGCGCAAGGCCACCGAACGCGCGAAGAAGGACATGGTCCAGATTCCGCTGGTGGACGGCACCCTTCCGTACGAAATCCAGGGCGAGTTCGGCGCCGGCTGCGTCATGCTGAAGCCCGCCTCCAAGGGTACCGGCATCATCGCCGGTGGTGCCGTGCGCGCCGTCATGGAAGCCGTGGGCGTGACCGACGTGCTTGCCAAGGCCATCGGCACCAACAACCCGCACAACGTGCTGCGCGCCACCATGGCGGGGCTTACCTCGCTGCGCAGCGCAGAGTACGTGAGCCAGCTTCGCGGCATGAAGCTCGAAGCGCCCAGAAAGTAGGACGCAATCATGATCAAGGTGAAGCTCGTACGCAGCTGGATCGGCTGCAAACCCAAGCAGCGCAAGGTTCTTGACGCGCTTGGCCTGCGGAAGATCCGTTGCGAGAAGTCGTTTGAGGACAATGCCGCCATCCGCGGCATGATCGCCGAAGTCAAGCACCTGGTCGAGGTCAGTGAATAATGAGACTGCACGAACTCTATCCGTTCGCCGAGGAACGGGCATCGCGCAAGCGCGTGGGCCGCGGTTCCGGTTCGGGGCTCGGCTGCACCTCCGGCAAAGGTAACAAGGGTCAGAACGCCCGCGCCGGTGGCGGCGTACGCCCCGGTTTCGAAGGCGGCCAGATGCCCCTCCAGCGCCGCCTGCCCAAGCGCGGCTTCAAGAACGCCCCCTTCAAGGCCACCTACGAGGTGATCAACCTCGATCGCCTGGTGGCGGCCTTCGAAGGCAAGACCGACATCACCCTGGAAGACATCTACGAACGCGGCCTGTGCAAGGTCGGCGCGTCGGTGAAGATCCTGGGCGTGGGCGAGGTCAGCGTGGCCCTTACGGTGGAAGCGCACAAGTTCAGCGCCTCCGCCGCCGAGAAGATCCGCAACGCCGGTGGCGAAGCCAAGGCATTGGAAGGGTAAGCCGTGGCGCTTAGTGGTGTAGAAAACCTGGCGCGTCTGCCGGAGCTTCGCAGGAAGCTCATCTGGACGTTCCTGTTGCTGGCCGCATACCGCATCGGGGTTCACGTCCCGGTCCCCGGGGTGGATTCCGGAGCGCTGGCCGACTTCTTCGCCAGCGTCCAGAACACCCTTTTCGGCCTCTTCGACATGTTCTCCGGGGGCGGGCTCCGCAATCTGTCGGTGTTCGCCCTCGGCATCATGCCCTACATCTCGGCCTCCATCATCATCCAGCTTCTGCAGGTCGTAAGCCCCGAGCTGAAGCGGATGGCCAAGGAGGAAGGGGCGGCGGGCCGCCGGAAGATCACCCAGTACACCCGCTACGCCACGGTGCTGATCACCGTGATCCAGGGCTTCGGCATCGCCGTGGGCCTCGAGAACATGCACAGCCCCGCGGGCGCGCCCGTGGTGCTGGAAGCGGGCTGGGCCTTCCGGATGATCACCATCGCAACCCTGACCGCCGGCACCGTGCTGATCATGTGGCTTGGCGAGCAGATCACCGAGAAGGGCATCGGCAACGGCATTTCGCTGATCATCTTCTCGGGCATCGTCGCCGGCATCCCCGGCGGCATCGTCAAGTCGGGCCAGCTCATCAAGGCCGGCGACATGAGCGTGTTCACGGCGATCCTGGTGCTGGCGGTGATGGCGGTGGTGCTCGGCTGCATCGTGTTCATGGAACGCGGGCAGCGGCGCATCCCCATCCATTACGCCAAGCGGCAGGTGGGCCGTAAGATGTTCGGCGGGCAGAGCACGCACCTGCCGCTGCGCATCAACACGGCGGGCGTCATTCCGCCCATCTTCGCCTCGTCGCTGCTGCTGTTCCCCGCGACCATCGCCAGCTTCTCGGCCAACGAGACGCTGCAACGGGTGGCCGCGTGGTTCGCGCCGCACACGGTGATGTACAACATCCTGTTCATCAGCCTCATCGTGTTCTTCTGCTTCTTCTACACGGCGATCATCTTCGACCCGAAGGACATCGCCGAAAACCTGAAGAAGGGCGGCGGGTTCATTCCCGGCATCCGCCCCGGGGACAAGACCCGGCAGTACATCGACAGGGTGCTCACCCGGATGACCGTCTGGGGGGCCATCTACATATCCGCGATCTGCGTCCTGCCCATGATCCTCATCGCGCAGTTCAACGTGCCGTTCTACTTCGGCGGCACCAGCGTGCTGATTCTGGTGGGCGTGGCCATGGACTTCATGTCCCAGGTGGAATCGCACCTGATCTCACGGCAGTACGAGGGTCTCATGAACAAGACCCGCATCAAGGGACGGCAGTGAGTTGAAGAAGTTTCGCGGTGTCTTCATCAAGAACGACAACGAGATTGGCCTCCTTCGGGAGGCCAATCGAATCGTTGCCGCGATACTGGACGTCTTGGGCGAAAACGTGGGCCCGGGCGTCCCGACGATGCATTTCGAGGAGCTGGCCCAGGCGGAGTGCCGCAAGCACGGCGTCCGTCCGGCCTTCCAGGGCTACCACGGGTTTCCGTTCGCCCTGTGCTGCTCGGTGAACGAAGAGGTGGTGCACGGCTTTCCCTCGGCCAGGCGGATTCTCCAGGAAGGGGACATCGTCAGCTTCGACATGGGCGTCGTGTACGACGGTTTCTACGGCGACTCGGCCCGCACCTACCCGGTGGGGACCGTGAGCGACGAGGCCGCGCGCCTCATCCGCGTGACCCGCGAATCCCTCTTCGAGGGCATCGCCGAGGCGCGGGTGGGCAACACCCTGTACGACATCTCGGCGGCCGTGCAGCGGCACGTCGAGGCGGCCGGGTTCGGGGTGGTGCGCAGGTTCGTGGGGCACGGCATCGGCCGTTCGCTGCACGAGAAGCCCGAGATTCCCAACTTCGTGCCGCGCGGCATGCAGGGCGTGCCCCTGAAGCCGGGCATGGTGCTGGCCATCGAACCGATGGTCACGGTGGGGACGTACGAGGTCGAAATCCTCGCCGACAACTGGACGGCGGTCACCCGCGACCGCAAGCTGTCGGCCCACTTCGAGCACAGCGTGGCCATCACGCCGGACGGGCCGATCATTCTCAGCCTGTCGCAGGCAGAGGCGGCGCGACTTGCCGGTTGACGGACGCCGGTGGGGGTGATATGCACCCCTGTTCCGACGTTGCTCTTCCGTCATGTCGGGTCAAAGACAAACAACGGAGTCGAACATGAAAGTCAGGCCTTCCGTCAAGAAGATGTGCCCCAAGTGCAAGGTTATCCGCCGCCGGGGCATTCTCAGGGTCATTTGCGACAACCCCCGGCACAAGCAGCGCCAGGGCTAAGCCGTCAGGAGTAAACAGTGGCCAGAATTGCAGGTGTCGATCTGCCCCGTGGCAAGCGCGTTGACATCGCCCTTACCTATATCTACGGTATCGGGCGGACTACCGCGCTTCAGATTCTGGATGTTACCGGCGTTGACTGGAGCCGGAACATCGACGACCTGAGCGCCGACGAGGTCAACGAAATCCGTAAGGAACTCGAGCAGAACCACAAGGTTGAAGGCGATCTCCGTCGCGAGATTTCCAGCAACATCAAGCGTCTGATGGACATCGGCTGCTACCGCGGCCTGCGCCATCGTCGCGGTCTGCCGGTGCATGGTCAGCGCACCCACACCAACGCCCGCACCCGCAAGGGTCCCCGTCGCGGCGCCGTCGGCAAGAAGAAGTAATCCAAGGCTAGCACAAAGGCGTGGAATCTCACCTGCGTCGCCAGGGCATGCAAAATTTCCCGGTGACCAGCGCGGCACGGCTCTGTCATGACTGAGCTCGTTTTGAGGTTCCGGCTGCAAGCCCCCTAATTCTAGTCCGCAGAGAGTAAGTCATGGCAAGACCCAAGCGTACGGTCAAAAAGAAAGAGAAGAAGAACGTCCCGGTCGGGATCGTTCACATTCAGGCGACGTTCAACAACACCATCGTGACCTTCACGGACACGCGGGGAAACACCATCAGCTGGGCCAGCGCCGGGCAGAGCGGTTTCAAGGGCTCGCGCAAGAGCACCCCGTTCGCCGCGCAGGTGGCTGCCGAACAGGCGGCCAAGCGTGCCCAGGATCACGGCATGCGTACCGTGGGCATCTACGTCAAGGGCCCCGGCTCCGGCCGTGAAGCCGCCATGCGCGCCGTCAACGCCGCGGGCTTCAAGGTCGCCTTCATCCGTGACATCACCCCGATTCCCCACAACGGCTGCCGTCCGCCCAAGCGGCGCCGGGTCTAGTTAGGAGGATCCAGCCTTGGCTAAGTACAATGACGCAAAGTGCCGGATGTGCCGGCGTGAAGGCACCAAGCTTTTCCTCAAGGGCGACCGCTGCTACACCGACAAGTGCGCCTACGACCGTCGCCCCTACGCGCCCGGCCAGCATGGCCGCGCCCGCAAGAAGGTGAGCGACTACGCCGTCCAGCTGCGCGAGAAGCAGAAGGTCCGTCGCGTGTACGGCGTTCTTGAACGCCAGTTCCGCGGTTACTTCCACAAGGCCGACATGACCAAGGGCGTGACCGGCGCCAACCTGCTGGCCATTCTCGAACGTCGTCTCGACAACGTGATCTACCGTCTCGGCTTCGCCAACTCGCGCCAGCAGGCGCGCCAGCTGGTGCGCCACGGCATCTTCACGCTGAACGGCCGCAAGGTGAACATCCCCTCGTTGCAGGTGCGCGTGGGCGATACCATCGAAGTGCCCGAAGCCAGCCGCAAGATTCCCGTGATCGCCGAAGCCCAGGAAGTCATCGCCCGCCGCGGCTGCCCCTCGTGGCTCGAAGTGGACGGCCCGAACTTCAAGGGCATGGTCAAGGCCCTGCCGCAGCGCGAAGACATTCAGTTCCCGATCAACGAACACCTGATTGTCGAGCTTTACTCCAAATAAGCGGGTGTGAGCATGCTCATCAAACAAGGCGACAGGCTTATCAACACCCGGAACTGGTCGGAGCTCGTGAAGCCCGAGCAGATCACCCGGGACAGCGACCCGGCCGATGCCATGTACGGCAAGTTCGTGTGCGAACCGCTGGAACGTGGCTACGGCACCACCATCGGCAACGCGCTGCGCCGGGTTCTGCTGTCGTCGCTTCAGGGCGCGGCGTTCGTCTCGGTGAAGGTCTCGGGCGTGCAGCACGAGTTCACCACCATTCCCGGCGTGCTCGAGGACGTGACCGACATCGTCCTCAACCTGAAGCAGGTGCGTCTTGCCATGGACACGGACGAGCCCCAGTTCCTGGAGCTTTCCGTGAACAAGAAGGGCGCGGTGAAGGCCGGCGACATCAAGACCAACCAGCACGTGATGGTCCTCAACCCCGACCTGCACATCGCCACGCTGACCGAAGACCTGGAACTCACCTTCGAGTTCGAGGTGCGCATGGGCAAGGGCTACGTGCCCGCCGACATGCACGAGGGCCTCAGCGAGGAGATCGGCCTGATCAAGCTGGACTCCAGCTTCGCCCCGGTCCGCAAGGTCGCCTACACGGTGGAGCAGGCTCGCGTCGGCCAGATGACCAACTACGACAAGCTCATCATCGAGGTCTGGACCGACGGTTCCGTGACCCCCGAGGATGCGATTGCCTACAGCGCCAAGATCATCAAGGATCAGATCTCCGTCTTCATCAACTTCGATGAGCGCATTTCGGGCGAAAGCTCCGGCAACTCGTCGGGCAGCAGCGACGTCAACGAAAACCTGTTCAAGGGGATCGACGAACTCGAACTGTCCGTGCGCGCCACCAACTGCCTGAAGAGCGCCAACATCACCCTGGTGGGCGAACTGGTCCAGAAGTCCGAGAACGAAATGCTGAAGACCAAGAACTTCGGCCGCAAGTCGCTGGATGAAATCAAGCGCGTGCTGTCCGACATGACCCTGGACTTCGGCATGAAGGTCGACGGCTTCGAGAAGAAATACCAGGAATGGAAGAGGAAGCAGCAAAATGAGGCATAGCAATTCCGGCAAGAAGCTGGGCAGGACGCCGTCCCACCGGAAGGCCCTGTTCCGCAACATGGCCAAGGCCCTGCTGACTTACGGCAAGATCCGCACGACCGAGACCAAGGCCAAGGAACTGCGTCGCATCGTCGAACCGCTGATCACCCTGGCCCTGCGCAACGACCTGCACTCCCGCCGCCTGGCGTACGACGTGCTGGGTTCGCACCAGCTGGTCAAGCGCCTGTTCGACGACATCGGCCCCGCCTTCTCCGGCGTGTCCGGCGGCTTCACCCGCGTGGTGAAGCTGGGCTTGCCCCGCAAGGGCGACTGCGCCCCGCTGGCGGTCATCGAACTGACCCACCAGCCCGCCGCCGCCGCTCCGGCGGAAGAGAAGAAGGCCGCCGAGTAACCGGCGACGCCTTTCGTACCACGCACCCAGAACGGGGCGGACCGCATGGTCCGCCCCGTTTTTGTATGTAGAAAACCCCGCGCTATGCGCGGGGTTCTCGTAAGCTTACAGCTATGGTGATGTAAGAAAAACTCCTTTTGATTTGTTATGAAAGACCTGCGGTCTGGCAACTGCAAGTCAAACAAATCAAAAGGAGGTCACGATGGGTGACGCCAAGAGTCTAGCTCACACCGAGTGGAACTGCAAATACCACATCGTTTTTGCACCAACGTACCGCCGACAGGTATTCTATGGCGAGAAGAAGCGGGCGATAGGGGAAATTCTACGCAAGCTGTGTGAGTGGAAGGGGGTGCATATAGTCGAAGCGGAGTGCTGCCCCGACCACATCCATATGCTTCTTGAAATCCCTCCGAAAATGAGTGTGTCGGGATTTAT
>NZ_JBAIYT010000027.1:0-54544 GCF_036763125.1 Nitratidesulfovibrio sp. 1201_IL3209 | reverse complement strand
CCTTTCAGACTGCTGACAACCCCAAATGCTTCCGGGGGAGGGACCCTTGTGGAAAAGGGTCTCCTCCCCCGGACCCCCTCCCCCCAAAACTTTCATTTGTGTTTCCTGCACATTACGAAAGCACAAAATATGGGGTTCCAAGGGGCGGTAGCCGCTCTGCGATCGCCATCCGTAATGCTCGAAGACTCGCATAACGGCTGCCGTCCTTGGCCGCCGGAGGCGTCCAAAAACGGACTTTGTCAACAACCTGAAAGGGAGGCCCCATGGAGCCTCCCTTTTTTCATTGCCGACGATGTTCCTGCATGATCCGAATGCCGGGAAGGGCGGTTTGCCCTAAATGGGAGGGGCGATGACCACGACCACCCGCATTTCCGTCTTCGCCCGCACGCCGTGGGGCACGCGGATTTCCGAGACCAGCATGTCGCCCTGCTTCGCCGGGATGGCCGCGCCGTCCGCGCCCAGGAATTCGCCCTCGCCCTCGATGACGGTGATGGCCAGTTCGCCGTCGATGTCGTGGCTGTGCACGGGCAGTTCCTGCCCGGCCTTGAAGTTGAAGTTGATGATCTTGAAGTTTTCCGAATCGTGCACCAGGTTCATGGCGAACCCGGCGTCCTTGAAGGTACGCATGTCGTCGAGCCGGATATGGCGCATGATGGCCTCCCTGTCATTATGGTCGTTAGGGTTCGTTGCGGGTTGGCGGGCGGGCCGCCTGTCGTGTTCCGGTTGCGGGGCGGCGGCGCTTCCTTCGCCCTCGCCCGCAATATAAGTCCGCCACGCGGGGCCGGGCGTGACGCGCATCACGGGCGGTGCGTTTTTTTCACAGTTTCCCGCGTCCGGGCGGCCTCCGGCACGGGTTGACACCGCGGTACGGGCAGGCTACCGCTGGCCTTTCCCTGAAACGGCGGCCCGTTGCCGCGCATCATCGACGCCGTCCCCCGGCAGGAGGGGGCCGCGCAAGGATACTGTTTCATGATCGTCGAAATCGGCTGCATCGCCGTGGGCGTGCCCGCGGGCTACCTGTTGCGCGCGCGCCCGGCCGTGGTCGGCGCGGTGGACCGGCTGACCACCTGGTCCATCTACGCGCTGCTGTTCCTGCTGGGGCTGTCCCTGGGCTCGGACGACACGCTGGTGGCCAAGGCCGGGGACATCGGCCTGCGGGCCGTGGTCATCAGCATGGCCTCGCTGGCGGGCAGCGTGGCCGCCGGATGGCTGTTGCAGCACGTGTTGCTGCGCGGCGCGCTGGATGGGCCGAAAGGGCCGGGCGCTCCCGCTACGTCCGCCACCCCGGGGGCGGACCATGAAGGGTAGCCTGATCATCCTCGGCGTCTTCCTGTCCGGCGTGCTGCTGGGCAGGCTGGACATCATTCCCCGTGCCGACCAGGCGGGCGACCTGGCCTCGTGGGCGCTGTACATGCTGCTGTTCGTGGTGGGCATGGGCATCGGGTTCGACACCCGCTCCTTCCGCATCCTGCGCGAACTGCACGTGAAGGTGGCGCTGGTGCCGCTGTTCGTGGGCATCGGCACCCTTGGCGGCTCGCTGGCCGCCTGGGTCCTGCTGGGCGACATGCCCCTGCGCGACGTGCTGGGCGTGGGCGCGGGCTTCGGCTACTACAGCCTGTCCAGCATCATGATCACGAAGATGGGCGACGCGGCCCTGGGCTCCATGGCGCTCATGGCCAACATCTCGCGCGAACTGGCCACCCTGCTGGCCGCCCCGCTGCTGGTGCGCATGTTCGGCGGGCTGGCCCCGGTCATGGCGGGCGGGGCCACCAGCATGGACACCAGCCTGCCCGTCATCACCCGCTACGCCGGAGAGCGCTACGGCATCATCGCCGTGTTCAGCGGCATGGCGCTCACCGTGGCCGTGCCCATCCTGGTGACGGCCATCTTCACCTGGATGTAGGGCCCGCGCCCGCCCCGGCCCTGGCGCGGGGGACGGGAAAACCCGGCCCGGCCGCTCCTTTCCGGCAAGTGATGACAAATGTGTCAATCTCGCCGCCGGGGTCTGGCGTTTCCGCACTCATTCATTGACAATCTGCTCACTTATGGCCCACAAGAAAAATTCGTCCGTCACACCAACCACATGTCCAGAGGAGAATCCGGGATGCTGAAGAAGATCGTCCTCACCCTTGCGGCCCTGCTGGTCACCGCCAACGTGGCCTTTGCCGAGAAGACCATCGTCGTCGCCCAGGACGCCACCTGGCCGCCCATGGAATTCGTTGACGCCAGCAAGAACATCGTCGGGTTCTCCGTCGATTACACCGACGCCATGGCCAAGGAAGCCGGTTTCAAGATCGTGCACAAGAACGTGGCCTGGGACGGCATCTTCGCCGGGCTGGAATCGGGCAGCTACGACGCCATCGTGTCCTCGGTGTCCATCACCGAGGAACGCAAGAAGGCCATGGACTTCACCGAGCCCTACTATGAAGTGCGCCAAGCCCTCGTGGTGCCCAAGACCACCAACGTCACCACGCTGGATGAAATGAAGGGCAAGACCCTTGGCGGTCAGATCAGCACCACCGGCTACTTCACCATCAAGCGCGCCGCCGGCGTCACCGCCAAGTCGTACGACGAAATCGGCCTGGCCATGGAAGACCTGTTCAACGGCCGCATCGACGGCGTGGTGTGCGACGACCCCGTGGCCGCCAGCTACGCCCTGCAGCAGGAACAGTACGCCGCCAAGATGAAGATCGCCTTCGTCATCGAGACCCAGGAAAAGGAATTCTACGGCATCGCCGTGAAGAAGGGGAACAAGGAAGTCCTGGACCTTCTGAACAAGGGCATCGCCGCCGTGAAGGCCAAGGGCATCGACAAGCAGCTCCGCGAAAAGTGGATCGGCCGCTAGCCCCGCGCCTGTAGACGCTTGCGCACTCTGGGGGACTGGCGGTATGACGCCGGTCCCCCGTTTTACAACGCCAAAGCATCCGAGACGCCATGACCACCGAACCCCAGAACGTCCGCATCGTCATCACCGACGGCGCGATCATACCGGACCCGAAGGAGCGGCGGATCATAACCGCGTGGTCCATCTCCTTCGTGGGCGCGCTGGCCGCGCTCGTCTACCTGTGCACGAGCCGGCCCGAGCCCTACTGGCGGTTGCTGCAATTCCTGCCCGACGGCATCGCCGTCACCTTCAAGGTGACCGTGCTGTCCATCCTGTGCTCCATCCCCATCGGCCTCGTCACCGGGCTTGGCCGCCTGTCGCGCAACCGGCTGATCAACCTCGTGGCCTCCACCTACGTCGAGGTCGTCCGGGGCATTCCCCTGCTGGTGCAGCTGTTCTACATCTACTACGCCCTTGGCCGGTTCCTGAAGGTGCCGGACCTGCTGGCCGCCATCATCGCGCTCAGCGTGTGCTACGGCGCCTACATGGGCGAAGTGTTCCGCGCGGGCATCGACTCCATCTCCAAGGGCCAGACCGAAGCCGCGCGCTCGCTGGGCTTCAACCGGGCCGAAACCATGTTCATGGTCATCCTGCCGCAGGCGTGGCGCACCATCCTGCCGCCGGTGGGCAACGAATTCATCGCCATGCTCAAGGACACCTCGCTGGTGTCCATCATCGCCGTGGCCGACATCCTGCGGCGCGGGCGCGAATTCGCCTCGGAGAGCTTCCTGTACTTCGAGACGTACACCATGGTCGCCCTCATCTACCTTCTGATCACCCTGTTCCTGTCCAAGGGCGTCAGCATCATGGAATCGAGGTTGAACTACTATGACCGCCGATAGCGCCGAACCCATCATCCGCATCCGCAACGCGTGGAAGTTCTTCGGCGAGCTGACGGCCCTCAACGACGTCAGCCTCGAGGTGATGCCCGGCGAAAAGGTGGTCATCTGCGGGCCGTCCGGCTCGGGCAAGTCCACCCTGCTGCGCTCCATCAACCGGCTGGAGACCGTGGACAAGGGCACCATCATCGTGGACGGGCAGGACGTGAACTCGCCCGACAACGACATCAACAAGATCCGCCAGGAACTGGGCATGGTCTTCCAGAGCTTCAACCTCTTCCCGCACAAGACCGTGCTGCAGAACCTGACCATGGCCCCCATGCGGCTGCGCAAGACCCCGCGCGCCGAGGCGGAAAGCCGGGCCCTGGAACTGCTGAAGAAGGTGGGCATCAGCGACAAGGCCAACGTCTTCCCGGCCATGCTCTCGGGCGGGCAGCAGCAGCGCGTGGCCATCGCCCGCGCCCTGGCCATGAACCCCAAGATCATGCTGTTCGATGAGCCCACCAGCGCGCTGGACCCGGAAATGATCGGCGAAGTGCTGGACGTCATGGTGACCCTGGCCCGCGAAGGCATGACCATGGTCTGCGTGACCCACGAAATGGGCTTCGCCCGCGAGGTGGCCGACCGCATCATCTTCATGGACCACGGCCAGGTGCTGGAAGAGAACGCGCCCCAGGAGTTCTTCAGCGCGCCCAAGCACCCCCGCCTGCAGAAGTTCCTGAACCAGATCCTGTAGCGCGTCCGCCGCGCTGCGGACCACAGGACGAATGAACGGGCCGCTCCGCAAGGGGCGGCCCGTTTGCCGTTTGCTGCAAGGCATTCCGGGCATGTCCGGCCTGGCGACGGTGATTGGACGACTGAAAAGATCAGGAACCGGCGGCTGCCACTCCGCCTCGATGCCCGGCAAGGCGCATGGCCTCGGCCCGCGCCAGCGCGAAGTCCACTTCCAGCGGCAGCAGGCAAAACCGCTCGCGCAGGGCGTGGGCGTCGTGCAGAAAGCGCCGGTAGCCGGACAGCGTGCGCGGACCGGCCCTCTCACGCACCGTCTGCCCTTTCAGGAAGGCCAGCCCCCGCCACAGGGCCGGGGTGCAGGGCAGGAAAAAGGCTGCGTCGTCGGCATCCCCGCCCGCAGCACCAGTGGCCCCGGACTTCAGGTACAGCAACAGCGTCAGCGCGAAGATGCCTACGCCCGTCACCCTGCGCGCCTCGTGCAGGCGAAAGGCTTCGGCCAGCACTTCGTCCGGGTTCCCGGCAACCGGCAGCGCCCACAACCCCGCCAGCCACGGCGCAAGCTCCGCCATGCAGGGCGCAAGCCGCAACAGGCTGGCAAGCCCCGCCCCGAACCGGGTGCAGGTGATGCGCTTGGGCACGCTGCCCTCGATGCATTCGCGGTTCACGGCCATGCACATGGCCCGGAAGTCTTCGGCAGGCATGACCCCGCCGCCGCCCGGCCCGAAGGCCGCGTCCAGCAGGGCGCGCGCCTCGGCCTCGCCCTGCCTGCGGCTGTTGATGAAATCCACCCCGGAATGAATGTCGCGCCAGGCGTCCACCTGCGCGGCATACCGCTCGAACATGCTGCCTCCGTGTGCCGTGAAAATCCGTCTGACCGGCCCTGCTCCGCCCGTGTGACCGACGCGCAAGCCAGTTCGCGGGGCATTGCCCTTCGCCCTGCCCCGCATTGTCACGCCGCTCAAGGTGGATAACAAAAAAAACGTGCGTTCCCAAGGGATGCACCGGCATCCGGAACGCACGGGTGGATAACTTCGACATTTCCATACGAAGCGTCATCCTTCTTTGCCTTTCCTGTCTGTAATGACGTGCCTTTCTTCCTTACACTCCGCGCCGGGCTTCCGGCGCGGATGGCTGGTGCGGGCGCGATGCAAGGAATTACGAGTTTTTGCGCCGGACAAGGCGAATCGGCGTTTTTGAGCGCAGCGTACTCTTGTACGTGAGCATCAAAAACGCCGATTCAACGCCGTCCGGCGTAAAAAGACGGATTCTGCGGCAGGGCGCACGCGCTACCGCGGCCCCACCCTCAACAGCCCCCCTACTACGACACCACGTGCAGCAGGGCCGCGCGCACCTCGTCCATCTGCTGCTCGTCGGTGATCTTCTGGCCGTACACCGTGCGCACCGAAAAACTGTCCGACGTGCGGTTGCCCAGGGTGGCGATCTTGGCGAACAGGATGTCCAGTTGCAACGCCTGCAACACCCGCGCGACGTCGTACAACAGCGCGGGCCGGTCCGGCGCGAACACCTCGACCACGGTGTGAAAGTCCGACAACTCGTTGTCGATGCGCACCTCGGGCGGGCGGCGCACCGCATCCAGCAGCACGCTGGGCACCTCGTGCTTCAGGGCGTTGGACGCGCGGGCCTGCTCCAGCCGGTAGTCCAGCGACAGCTTGCCCGTCAGCGCGAAATGGATGGCCCCCCGCACCTTGCCCCAGAAATCCCTGGCATACAGCGGGTCCGGCGGCGCGGTGACGTGAAAGACATCCAGCACGGTGCCGTCGCTCCACACGTAGGCATCGGCCCCGAGCACGTTCAGCCCGTGCAGCGAAAGCACCCCCGCGATGGTGGCGAACAGCCCGGACTGGTCGCGCGCGGCCACCAGCACCTCCCACAGTTCGCTGTCGCGCCCGCCGTGCAGTGGCCTGCCCTCCAGCACGATGACGCCCCGCTCCGCCCGGTCCTCGGGCAGGCGGCGGCGCGACTCGGCCACGTCGCGGTTCAACTGGTAGACCAGCGACATGTGCCGCACGATGTCCTCGGGCGGCATGGCCAGCAGGTAGCGCGACGGCATGGCGTCCAGATACAGCCCCGCCGTTTCCGGCGTGTAGTGCAGCGACGGCTGCCGCTCGCGCACCAGCGCCCGCGCCATGTCGCGCGTGCGCACGATGGCCTGGGCGGTCTGCGTGCCTGCAAGCTGCCCGTCGCGCAGCATGTTGGCCACCTTGCCGTGCAGTTCGTACAGCAGGCTGGCGGTCCAGCGGTTCCACGCCTTGTGGCCGGTGGCCATGGAGTCGGCATGGGTGAGCAGGTAGAGCATGTTCAGGCGGCGCAAGCTGCCCACGGTGCCCGCGCACTGGGCCACCACCGACTCGTCGTTGAGGTCGCGGCGCTGGGCGGTGCGGATGAGCAGCAGGTGGTGCAGCACCAGAAAGACCACGTCGTCGACGACTTCGGACGGCGCGCCCCACTCGGTGAGCAGTTCCATGGCCATTTCGGCCCCCGCCTCGGAATGGTGCGAGGCGTCGGCCCCGCCCTTGCCAAGGTCGTGCAGCAGCGCGGCCAGCAGCAGGCACAGCCGGTCGCGCGCGGCGTCCGCGTCTTGCTCAGGAACTGGCGCGGGCACCGGCGCGTTGACGGCGCCGCATTCCCCCGCATCCGCCACATCCAGGCAGCCGCCGCGCCAGAAGCCGGAGAACGGCTCGACGTCCTCGCCGGCCAGCGATTCCAACTGGCGGATCACGAACAGGGTGTGCATGCCCACGGGATAGGTGTGGAACCCGTCGAACTGCACCCGGTCGCGCGCGGCCGCGTAGGCGGGCAGGATGGCGGGCAGCAGGCCCGTCTCGTCCATGTGTCCCAGCACCGGGAACGCCTTGCCGGACGCCAGGATGCGCATCAGCGCCGCGCCCACCTCGGCCCCGGAAAGCGCCCCGGCCTCGCCGGACAGGGCCTGTTGCAGGGCCTGCTCCATGGCCTTGCGGGTGTTCCAGTCGGGCGCGGGGGCCTCGGGGCCAGGCCATTCGGCGGCGCGCACGAAGGCGGACAGGGCCAGGCCGGGGGTGACGGCGGCCGGGTCGGGCAGGCAGATGTGCAGCGTGCCGCCCGCCATGACCACGGGGCCTTCCACCTCGGGACAGGGCCGGTCGGGGTGCACCGGGCCGCCGGGGATGCCCCGCAGGGCGGCGGACAGCGCCTTGATGTGCGACATGCACCGGTGCAGGCGGCCCAGGAAGCATTCCACGGCCAGCAGGTTGCCGCACTCGCGAAAACCCAGGCGCGCGGCGATTTCCGGTTGCAGGTCCAGGAACAACTGGTCGTTCTTGCGGTGCGAAAGATGGTGCAGCAGGTTGCGCACGTCGTGCAGAAAGCCCACGCTCTCGCGCAGCAGGGCCGCGTCGGATGCGGAAAACCCGGACTGGGCCAGGATTTCCTCCACGGTGCCCGCCTCGTTGCGGATGCGGCCTATCCACAGGATGCGGTGGTAGTCGCGCAGGCCGCCCAGCCCTTCCTTCAGGTTGGGCTCCAGCAGCACGGCGCCGTCGCCGTGGGCGGCGCGCCTGCGTTCGTGCTCCTCGTCGTTCCAGGCCAGGAACGAGGCGCCCCGGCGCGGCAGCACCTTGTCGTTCAGGCGGTCCACCAGTTCGCGGAACAGGGCCTCGTTGCCGGTGATCAGCCGGGCGTCCAGCAGGCTGGCCAGCACCTTGTGGTCCTTGGCGGCCAGCTTCACGCAGTCGCCGATGGTGCGGAATCCGTGCCCCAGGGTGTACCCCGCGTCCCACAGCGGCAGGAACAGCGGCTGGGCAAGGTCGATGGCCTGCGGCGGGATGGAGCGGCCGCACAGGATCAGGATGTCGATGTCCGACCCCAGGCACAATTCCTCGCGGCCGTAGCCGCCCACGGCCACCAGGGCCACCTTGTCGTGGCCGCCGCGCAGTTCGGCGAAGCGGAGGCGGAAATAGTCGTCCAGCAGGCGGCTGTAGGCCCGCTCGAAACGCGAGGCGCCCGTGGGCGCGGGCGCGGTGTCGCGGCAGCGGGCGTCGGGCCGGAGCCCGCAGGCATCCCCTTCCGGGCTGGATGCGGCAGCGGTGGCAGCGGCGCCCGCATCGGCGCCCGCGTTGGTGCCCACATTGGTAGAAGACGGGGCGGCGTCCAGACGCCCGAGCAGCGCGGCGCGCCCCTCGCGCAGGACCGTGGCGGCATCGCGCGGCGTGCCGGGCGCGCCGGCGGGAGCGGAGGAAGAGGGCCCGTGTGCCTGCATCATGTGGGTGGGGTGGGGGTGGGTGGTGGGGTGGGGGTGGGTATGGACGGGCGGCGTCCCGTTCGTTGCCGGGGCGCCGCCCAAGGGTTGCGGTATGTTGCGGCTAGATGGCTTCCACGCCGGTTTCACCGGTACGGATGCGCAGCACGTCTTCCACCGGGGAGATGAAGATCTTGCCGTCGCCCACCTTGCCCGTGCGGGCGGCCTTGACCACGGCGTCGACGATGGTCTTCACCTGCGCGTCGTCCACGACGACCTCGATCTTGACCTTGGGCATGAAGTCCACCTGGTATTCGGCGCCCCGGTACACTTCCTTGTGGCCGCGCTGGCGGCCGAAGCCCTTGACTTCCGTGACGGTCATGCCCTTCACGTCGAGGCTGGCCAGCGTTTCCTTGACCTCGTCCAGCTTGAAGGGGCGGATGATGATCTCAAGTTTCTTCATGATGTCCATCCTGAAGCTCGGTTCGTGTTCAGGGAAGGGATGACCCCTTCCGCCTTGTAGGCGACAACGGCGGCAGCGGCAACCCTAGAGCTGGTAGCCCGCTTCGTTGTGCTCGCTGACGTCGAGGCCGGCGACCTCCGCTTCCGCGTCCGTGCGCAGGCCGACGAGGGCGTCAACCACATGGAACAGGATGCGGCTGGCCACGTAGCAGAACAGCCAGGTGGCGACCACGGAGATGAACTGGATCCAGAGCTGCGAGGGGTTGCCGTAGAGCAGGCCGTTGACGCCGTTCACGGCTTCGACGGCGAAGATGCCGGTGGCCAGGGCGCCGAAGGTGCCGCCCACGCCGTGCACGCCCACCACGTCCAGGGCGTCGTCGTACTTGAACACATGCTTCATCAGCACGCCGCCGTAGCACAGGGCGCCGCCCACGAGGCCCATGATGATGGCGGGCATGGGCAGCACGAAGCCGGCGGCGGGGGTGATGACCACAAGACCAGCCACGGCGCCGGAGGCCGCGCCAAGGGTGGTGGGCTTGCCGGTGTGCAGCCATTCGGCGGCCATCCAGCTGACGGCGGCGGCCCCGGCGCACAGGTGTGTGGTGACGAAGGCGTTGGCGGCCAGGCCGTTGGCGGCCAGGGCGCTGCCCGCGTTGAAGCCGAACCAGCCGAACCACAGGATGCCCGCGCCAAGCACGGTCATGGGCAGGTTGTGGGGCACGAAGGGCTCGCGGCCGTAGCCGTGGCGGCGGCCCAGCACGTGGGCGGCGGCCAGGGCGGCGGCGGCCGAGCTCATGTGCACCACGGCGCCCCCGGCGAAGTCAAGCGCGCCAAGGCCGAACAGCCAGCCGCCACCCCACACCCAGTGGGCCATGGGGGCGTACACCACCACCAGCCACAGCACCGAGAACAGCAGCATGGCGCGGAAGCGGATGCGTTCGGCGTAGGCGCCGGAGATGAGCGCCGGGGTGATCACGGCGAACATGCACTGGAACACCATGAACAGCAGGTGCGGGATGTTGGTGACCGATTCGCCGGGCTCCATGCCCACGCCGTTCAGGAAGGCGAAGTCCAGCCCCCCGATGACCCCGCCGATGTCGGGGCCGAACGCCAGCGTGTAGCCGATGACCGCCCAGACGATGCTGGCCACGCCCAGAAGAATGAAGCTGTGCATGGTGGTGGACAGCACGTTGCGCGCACGCACGAGCCCCCCGTAGAACAGGGCGAGCCCCGGGGTCATGAACATGACCAGTGCGGAGCAGACCAGGATGAAGGCGGTATCCGCCGCGTTCATGTGAACCTCCTCGAAATGTTGACGTACACCCCCCGCCGGACCGAACGGACAGGGGCAAACCCGAACGATGCCTGGGTAAAGGCAAGGAGCGTGCCAGCGCCTACAAAAAGGTCTGGTTCAATGAATTCACCGTGTTGCGCAAATCAAGGTTTTCATTGTTTTGCCATTTTGGTAATAATAAAAACAGAAATAATGCTTATTTTGTAAAAATGAGCACTTTTGCAGCAAGCATCGGAAAAATCGCCTCGCCCAGGTTTGCATGCCCCCGCAGTTGTGGTATGCCTTGACGAACCGCCGTGCCCCTCCGCCTGCCACGGGCGGCGGGACGCGAAGCCGCCGCTGCCGCCACGGGCGCAGCGGCACGCCGCCAGGACTCCTCGCTCCGGCGGGGCGGACCCGTTGAACCTCATTCCGCAGGAGGCGGATACCCATGGACCGTACCGGCATCATCACCTTCAGAGGCACTCCCCTCACCCTCGGCGGCACCCCGGTGGCCGAGGGCGACAAGGCCCCCGGCTTCTCCGCCCTGGCCAACGACCTTTCCCCGCGCGGCCTGGCCGATTACGCGGGCAAGGTGCTGCTCATATCGGCCGTGCCCTCGCTGGACACCGGCGTGTGCGACATGGAAACCCGGCGCTTCAACCAGGAAGCCACCCGCCTTGGCGCGGACGTGCGCATCCTGACCATCAGCTGCGACCTGCCCTTCGCCCAGGCCCGCTGGTGCGGCGCCGCCGGGGTGGACGCGCTGGAAACCCTGTCCGACCACCGCGACCTGTCCTTCGGCACCGCCTACGGCGTGGTGATCAAGGAACTGCGCCTGCTGACCCGCGCCATCTTCGTGGTGGACCGGTCCGGCACGGTCACCTACACCGAGATCGTGCCCGAAGTGAGCCACGAGCCCAACTACGAGGCCGCCCTGGCCGCCGTGCGCGCCGCCCTGTAACGGGGACGTCCCCGGTCGCGGGCCGCTTTTCCCGCCGCGCGCGGGCCAGCCGCCGGCAATGCGCGGCGGGCGTGCAAAAACGGCCTGTTTTACGAAAATGACAATGCGGTTTCGCCCAGGCGGAACCGCATTGCCGTTTCCTGTCCGGATTGTCATTTTCTGTCCGGTCCGTCGCCGGGTGCGGGATGCAGGCCGCAACGGTCCGCCAGCCTTGCACGGCGGCCCCGCCTGGGCTAGGCTGCGCCACCTCGTCACCATCCGGGCCATCCCCGCGCCGCGCGCCGGGACGGCCCTCCGCAGCACGCAGCCTTCAGGAGAACCCCGCCCCCCATGTCCGTACCATCCGCACCGTCCGCATCGCCCCTCACCCCCGACCAGGCCCGCGCCCACGTCGTCGCCACGGTGCTGCGCCACCTGTCGCGCGGCATGGGACGCCGCACCGAAGCCCTGGAGGACTTCCTGGCCGTGACCATGCCCGACATGGACGAACGGGGGGCGCGGGTGCTGTCCTCCCTGGTGCCCCGGCTGCCCGAATCGCTGTACGGCAAGTGGGCCTCCATGTTCGTGGACCGGTTGCAGGAAACCGTGCCCCACGAGCACGTGGCGGCCCTGTGCGACGGCAGCGATGAAAGCGGCGCCACCCTCGCGCTGGTCTACGTGATGTTCATGGAATCGGAAAAGATGGAGCGCCAGGTGGCCGAAGACCTGCACGCCCTGGGCATTTCGCAGCAGGGGCAGGACGACGCGGGCGCCCTGCTGGGGGCATACCTGCGCGCCCGGCTCACCTCGCGCGGGCAGGGTCCGGCCAACTGAGCGCGACGGTGCCGGGCCTGCACCAGACGCCGCGAACGGCGGGCACGCGGCCGCGAAAGAGCAAAAAACAGGGGCCGCGCACATGCGCGGCCCCGCGATTTCACCGGCCCCCGCCGGGCGTTCCGTCTGCTACTGCTTCTCGACCTTCAGCCCGTCGTCGGTGGCGGTCAGCAGGTAGGTGCAGCTCCCGGTGTCGAGACAGTAATCCGACCCCGGAAACAACGTGGCGCGGGCGGTCCATTCGTCGTTGACGAAGACGTCGCGCGCGCCGCCGCTTTCCTCGTAGCGCACCTGGGTTCCATCGGCCAGGATGACGAACTCCGCCTCGCGGATCACGGCGGGCAGGTCGGCTTCGGTATGGCTCATGGCAGGCCTCCTTCACGGTTGCGGACGGTGGGATTGTGGCAGGTTACCAATCCACTGACGTAATCACATGCTTACATCGTCCGTCACCGGACAACAACAGGAATATACCGTGACGCCAGAACTTCCGGACACCGT
Source organism: Nitratidesulfovibrio sp. 1201_IL3209 (assembly GCF_036763125.1). Classification (NCBI taxonomy): domain Bacteria; kingdom Pseudomonadati; phylum Thermodesulfobacteriota; class Desulfovibrionia; order Desulfovibrionales; family Desulfovibrionaceae; genus Nitratidesulfovibrio; species Nitratidesulfovibrio sp. 1201_IL3209. The sequence continues at coordinate 41,839 of NZ_JBAIYT010000027.1, read as the reverse complement.
TTCCGCTTCCGCCCCGTCCGCCGCCCGGCCCGCTTCCCCTGCCGCACCGGAGGCCGCCGCTCCGGCAGCCCTGGCCGCCGCGCTGGCCCTGCCGGTGTCCGGCGTGGCCGCCGTGGTGGCCCTGCTGGACGAGGGGGCCACCATTCCGTTCATCGCCCGCTACCGCAAGGAGGCCACCGGCAGCCTGGACGAGGTGCAGGTGGCGGCGGTGCGCGACGCGCTGGAAAAGGCGCGCGAACTGGACAAGCGGCGCGCCGCCGTGCTGGCCTCGCTGGAGGAGCGCGGGCTGCTCACCCCGCAACTGGCCAGGGCCGTTGCCGGGGCCGCCACCCTCACGGCGCTGGAGGACGTGTACCTGCCCTACCGGCCCAAGCGCGTCACCCGCGCGGAAAAGGCCCGGCGGCGCGGCCTGGCCCCGCTGGCAGAAGCCCTGCGCACGGCACGGCCTTCGGCGGACGCCCGCACCCTGGCCGCCGCCCATGTCACGCCGCACGGCGCGGACCCGGAACTGGCCGTCCCCGACGCGGAAGCCGCCCTGGCGGGCGCCCGCGACATCCTGGCCGAAAATTTCGCGGAATCCGCCCCCCTGCGCGGCGCGCTGCGCGACCTGTTCGCGCGCCGCGCCGTGCTGCGCGCCAGGGCCGTGCCCGGCAAGGAAGCGGAAGGCGCCACCTACGCCGACTGGTTCGGCCACGAGGAACGCGCCGCCGCCATGCCTTCGCACCGGTTGCTGGCCATGCTGCGCGGTGAGCGCGAGGGCTTCCTGTCCGTGTCCGTACGCCCGGAAGACGCCGACGCGCTGGACACCCTGCGCCGCCGCGCCGACCTGCCGGGCGGCCCCACTGCCCGGCAGGAATCGGCGGCCGGGCAGGTGGACGCGGCGCTTGCGGACGCCTGGAAGCGGTTGCTGGCCCCCTCGCTGGAGAACGAGTTGCGCACCGCCCTGCGCGAACGGGCCGAGGCGCAGGCCATCGGCGTGTTCGCCGCCAACCTGCGCGAACTGATCATGGCCCCGCCCCTGGGCGGCCGCCGCGTGCTGGCGCTGGACCCCGGCTGGCGCACCGGGGCCAAGCTGGTCTGCCTGGACGCGCAGGGCGCCCTGCTGCATCACGAGGTCATCCACCCCCTCACCGGCGACGCCGGGGCCGAGCGGGCCGCGCGCACCCTGCGCGACTGCTGCGCGAAATACGCCGTCGAGGTGGTGGCCGTGGGCAACGGCACCGCCGGGCGCGAGACCGAGGCCTTCGCGCGCGGCGCGGGCCTGCCCGCCGGGGTGGACGTGGTGCTGGTGAACGAGACCGGGGCCTCGGTGTATTCCGCGTCCGAGGCGGCGCGGCGCGAATTTCCGGACCACGACCTGACCGTGCGCGGGGCTGTTTCCATCGGGCGGCGGCTCATGGACCCGCTGGCGGAACTGGTGAAAATCGACCCGCGCTCGCTGGGCGTGGGCCAGTACCAGCACGACGTGGACCAGGCCGCCCTGCGCCGCGCCCTGGACGAGGTGGTGGCCTCGTGCGTCAACGCCGTGGGCGTGGACGCCAACACGGCCAGCCCGGAACTGCTGGCCCACGTTTCCGGCATCGGCCCGGTGCTGGCCCGCAACATCGTGGCCCACCGGGCGGAAAACGGCCCCTACCGCACCCGGAAAGACCTGCTGAAGGTACCCCGCCTTGGCCCCAAGGCTTTCGAGCAGGCGGCGGGCTTTCTGCGGGTGCGCGGCGACAACCCGCTGGACGCCAGCGCGGTGCACCCGGAGCGTTACGCCCTGGTGGCCGACATGGCCACGGACCTGGGCTGCGCGGTGGCCGACCTGCTGCGCCGCGACGACCTGCGCGGGCGCATCCGGCCGGAGCGGTACGTTTCCGGCGAGGTGGGCCTGCCCACCCTCACCGACATCCTGGCCGAACTGGCCCGCCCGGGACGCGACCCCCGCCCGGCCTTCGCCCCGTTCCGCTTCGCCGAGGGCGTGCATTCGCCCGACGACCTCGAACCGGGCATGGTGCTGCCGGGCATCGTCACCAACGTCACTGCCTTCGGGGCGTTCGTGGACATCGGCGTGCACCGCGACGGGCTGGTGCACGTCAGCCAGTTGTCCGACCGCTTCGTGCGCGATCCGGCCGAGGTGGTGGCCCCTGGCCGCACGGTGCGGGTGCGCGTGCTGGACGTGGACCGGTCGCGGGGCCGGGTGAGCCTGGCCATGAAGGGCGTGGAACAGTAGGGGCGGCGGCAAACGGACAGAAGAACCGGAAGGGGCCAGATTGTTGACAAAGTCCGTTTTTGGACGCCTCCGGCGGCCAAGGACGGCAGCCGTTATGCGAGTCTTCGAGCATTACGGATGCCGATCGCAGAGCGGCTACCGCCCCTTGGAACCCCATATTTTGTGTTTCCGTAATGAGCAGGAAACACAAATGAAAGTTTTGGGGGGAGGGGGTCCGGGGGAGGAGACCCTTTTTCAAAAGGGTCCCTCCCCCGGAAGAACTTGGGGTTGTCAACAGCTTGGGGCGCGCCCAGGCGGCGCGCCTACTTCTTTTTCTTCCTGCCCTTCTCGCGGGCCTCGCTGAACAGCTTTTCCTTCTTCTTCTCGAAGACCAGGGCCGTGCGCAGGGCGGCCAGCCCCAGCGCCACGATGGACAGGATGAGGATGAACCCCTTCTGCAACTGCCACTTCTGGGTGCTGATGAGCCCCGTGGCCCAGGTGGCCCCGGCGCGTTCGCCGTAGTACAGGCTGAGCGGCAGCACCACCAGGATCAGCAGCAGGCCGGCGATCTCCATCCACAGAAAGCTGCGCCCCAGCAGCAGCAGGAACAGCGTGGAATCGCGCACCACCCGCAGGAACTTCAGGCGCGATTCCAGCTTCTGCAAGCGCTCGTCCTCGGTTTCGGCCACGGTGTGGGCCCGCTTGAAGGTCTCCGCCACTTGCAGGTTGTTCTTCAGCGCCCAGTTCAGGTTGGCGGCGCACAGATTGTAGTTCTTGTTGAATTCCACAAGGATGCGAGGGAATGGGAACCATGCCGCCTCGTCGCGCACGTACATCAGCCGGGCCATGTAGCCCTGGAACCGGGTCTTCAGGTCCTTGACCTCGCGGTTGATGCGCAGTTGCAGGTCCTTTTCCAACTGCGAGCGGCCGTGGATCACGGTCTGGTACGGCACGAAGTTGCGGATTTCGGACATGCGGATCAGGTTGGCCACGCGCACGTCGGTCTGCGTGGCGAAGGGGTGTTCGTCGCTGAACCAGGTGGACACCTCGCCGCGCAGGCGCGACAGCCCTTCCTTTTCCTCCTCCACGCGGTTCTCGGCCTCGGCCCACGGCACGTGCAGCGCCGTGAGCAGGTGCAGGTGCCCGCGCTCCAGTTCCGGGTCCAGCAGCACGCGGTTGAACACGTTGGGGTCCTGGCCGATCAGGGTCAGCAACTGCGCCGTGGCCTGCTCCACGAAGCCCATCTTCACGTGGCACACGGCCTGCCGGTACTCCGCGTCGGACCACTGCGGGCACAGCCGCACCACCTGCCGGTACAGTTGGGTGGCGGGCTGGTACTTGCCCTGCACCTCCTGCAGGCGGGCCTGCAAAAAGATGTGCCAGGCCTGCTGCAACGGCGAAGAAGCCAGGGTTTCCGCCTCCTTCCACAGCGAGGCGGCGCGCAGCAGGTCGCCACGTTCCAGCGCCACGTAGCCCAGCATGGTCCGGTTGCGGTAGTCGCGCGGGTTCTTGATCTGGATCTGGCCCAGTTCGCGCTCCAGCGCCACGGGCTCACCGTGGCGGATGGATTCCAGCACGCCCCACACGGGGTTGTCGTCCCTGGGGGCCAGTTCGTCGAGCCCCTTGGGATAGTCCTTGCCGCGCGCCAGCCACATGCGGCGCACCATGCGGTGCTGCGCGGCGCTGCCGATGTCGAACATGGCGCGGGTCACGATGCCTTCCGCGCCCTCGGACGCAAGCAGCGCGGCGAACCCTTCGCCGATGTCGCCCGCCAATTGCCCGTCGATGATCTGGAAACCCCGGTTCAGGGTTTCGAAGTCCAGCAGGGCCACGTCGCGCCACACGCTGGGGGTCAGCGTGTCCAGCTTGCGGGTGGGGCAGGCGGTGACCTCGTGGTTGCGCATGCCGCAGTAGAAGCAGCACGGATGGCTGCCCGCCACCGCGCGGGTGGAGACCACCACCGGCAGCGAGCCCGCCTCCTGGCCGTCGTCGGCAAGGCCCACGTTGCACCAGTCGTCCATGCTGCTGTGCTCGACCGAAAAGCGCACCTCGTGGATGGTGAAGCCCTCGCCCAGCAGGTAGGCGTTGCGGAAGCTGGTGTGCGGGTAGTCGGGCACCAGTTGGTCCCAGTCCAGGGCGACCTTGCGGGGCAACTCGTTGTTGAAGTTCAGCCCCTTGCGGTCCACGATGGCGCTGACGCACGGCCAGTAGGCGTCGGGGCGCTGTTCCTTCACCTCGCGCACGCGTTGCAGGAGGTCGCGGCACCACTGGCGGTACAGGCGCAGGTTTTCCAGCGGAAAGATGAGGAAGGATTCGTGCAGGATGTACTTGAACTTGTGACGCTTGAGGATTTCCTCGATCTCGCCGAACATGGCCCGCCAGCCCGCCTGGAATCCCTTGTCCAGGGGGTTGCCCAGGGGGCGCAGCACCGAGTACCATCCGGTGGTGGACTGGTACGGCAGGCGCGAGTCGGCCCGCAGCAGGCTCCACTCGGCGGGCACCATGCCGCGCAGGGCCGCCGCCTTCTCGAAGGACAGGCCCGGCACGCCGGTGCCCATCTCGCGGGCGCGGGGGTGCACCCACACCTGGAATTCCTGCGGGTGGATGAGTTCCTGCGTGGTCAGCACGTTTTCCAGCGACAGGGATATCTCGCGCTTCATGCCCAGCAGCAGGCGCGCGGGCAGCACCTGCACCGCCACGGGCAGCGGGTTGAACTTGCCCCATATCTCCAGCCGCGCCAGCGCCAGGAACACGTCCGCCGAGAAGAAGAACCACAGCGACTGGTCGCGCTCGGCGGCGATGGTCATGCCGCCGTAGTCCTGCAGGGTCTGCGGCACGGCGGGGTTGATGTCGCCCTGCCAGTTCAGCCACAGGGCGAGGCCCGCGGCGCTCATGCGCGATTCGCGGAACTCCGGCAGGCGGCGCAGCAACGATTGCAACTGGGGCATCCGGACCTCTGGATACGGCTAACCAGGGAACTACCCTGATACGGAGTGACGAATGGACGTTACCAAGGCCCTCGCGGACCTGAAGAAGGAACCGGGCTTCGCCGACCACGTCGGCATGGTGCTGGTGCACAACGGCGTGGTGCGCGGCTGGTCGCGCAAGGACAAGCACAACGTGGTCGCCATCAGGGTAACCCCCGATCGCCAACGCATCAATGAAATATGCCGCGAACTGTCGGCGCGTCCCGGCATCTTCCGCATCCTTGCCGACGCCGCGGAGGGCGAACTGGCCCCCGGCGACGACGTGCTGTTCCTCGTCGTGGCGGGCGACATCCGCGAGAACGTCAAGGCCGTGTTCGCGGAACTGCTGGACCGCATCAAGGCCGAGGCGGTGACCAAGGAGGAAATCTTCGGCTGACGCCACGGGGCGCAAGCCCTTCGCCACGCTCCTTTCCGCCCCGGTGGCAATGCCGCCGGGGCATTTTTTTCTCCTGCCGCCGAAAGCACAGCAAGTTCCATTCCTTTTCGTGCCCGACAGGACCTGACAGGCCAGACGGGGGGCCAGACGGGGGACAAATGAGGGCCAGACGGGGACCGAACGGGGGCCGGGTGGAGACCAGACGGGCGGCGGCAGGGTCGCGCGGGCGCCGGATGCCGGGCCCGGCCGTGCATCCTTTCGTTCATGGCACTGCCGCCGCCCGTCCCGAGTTGCACGCCCCCCTTGCATTTTTTCTCAATATAGATTTTTAGATATACATGCGTCGCACATTTCTTGCCCGCATGCTCCGTGCCGGGCTTCTGGCCCTGCCCCTGCTGTGCCCGCCGCTGCTGGCGGACACGGGCGGCTTTGCCTGTCGGGCCGGGGAAATCTTCGGCGACGCGCGGGCCGTGGTGCTGCGCGTACCCGACGGCGACACCCTGGTGGTGGACATCCCCGGCTACCCGCCCGTGGCGGGCCGGGCCATCAGCGTGCGCATCGCCGGGTGCGACACCCCGGAAAAGCGCGACCCGCGCGCGGAACTGCGCGAGCTTTCCCGCCGCGCCCGCGAACTGACCCTGCATATGGCCGCGCCGGGCAGCACGGTGACCCTGCGCAACCTGCGCCGCGACAAGTACTTCCGCCTGCTGGCCGACGTGGAGGCCGACGGCGGCGACATCGCCACCGCGCTCATCCAGCGCGGACTGGCCAAGCCCTACGCGGGCGGCCGCAAGGAGTGGTGAGGCGGCGGACCTGTCCCGAACCGGCACCGCACCAACCCCGAACCGGAGCGGCCCCGCTCCGCCGCCCTTTTCATGGTTTCCCCGCGTGACGTGGGGTTCTCCCCCTGCCCCGCCAACGCGAAAGGCCCCGCCGAAGCGGGGCCTTTGTTTTCATATCTCACAAGGTTCAATCGAGCACTGCCGCATCCTGCAACCGCGCGCGGCAGTATTTCCGTTTTCCGGCAAGGAAGACAAGCCCGCCACGGAGGGCGCATACTCCGGCGTATGTAACCGGAGTGGCGGGCGCGGTCTGACGCAGCCGGAAACGGAAAGACAACGCGCGCTAGAAGACCTTGAGACCCTTGAGAAGAACCAACAGCACCAGCACCGGGCTCACCCAGCGCACCACGGTAAGGAACGCGGCGATGATGGCCCCGTTGGTCAGTTGGCCCCGGTTGGACAGTTCCGTCTTCACATTGGCGGCGCCCCACACCCAGCCCGCGAACAGGCAGATGAAGATGCCGCCCACGGGCAGCAACACGTTGGACGACAGGAAGTCGTACAGGTCGAACACGGTCATGCCGAAGAGCTTCACGTTGGCCATGGTGGACATGGACAGCGTGGCCGGAATGCCGATGATGGCCAGCGTCACCGAGGTGAGGATGGTGGCGCGCGTGCGCGGCATGCCGAAGGATTCGGCCAGCCAGGCCACGGGCACTTCCAGCAGCGAGAGCATGGCCCCGGTGGCGGCTATGGCGGTGAGGCAGAAGAAGATGACCATGAACACCTGGCCGCCCGGCAGCGAGGTGAACACGGCGGGAATGGTCATGAACAGCAGGCTGGGCCCGGCGCTGGGCTCGAAGCCGAAGTTGAACACGGCGGGGAACACCGCCATGCCCGCCAGGATGGAGATGGTCAGGTCGCACAGCATGACGCGGGTGGCCGTCAGCGGAATGTCCTGATCGTTGCGGAAGTAGCTGCCGTAGGTGGTCATGGTGCCCATGCCGATGGACAGCTTGAAGAAGGCGAGGCCCAGCGCCATCAGGATGACGCCGGGGGTGATCTTTCCGAAGTCCGGCGTGAACAGGAAGGCCAGGCCCTCGCCCGCCTTGGGCAGGGTGAGGCTGCGCGCGCACACCGCCACCAGCAGCAGGAGCAGCACGGGCATGAGCACCTTGGTGGTGCGCTCGATGCCCTGGGCCACCCCGGCGATGATGATGACGCTGATCAGCACCAGCACGCCCCACTGCCACAGCAGCGACTGCACCGGGTCGCCCACCAGCCCTTCGAAGGCCTTGGCGGCCACGGCCGGGTCGGTGGTGGCGATTTCGCCGGACAGGGCCTTGAAGATGTAGGCGAACACCCACCCGGCCACGTCGGTGTAGAAGCCCATGATCAGGAACGCCGCGATGACGCCCGAAAGGCCCACCAGGTGCCAGGGCTGGCCCTTGGGGGCAAGCTGGCGGAAGGTGCCCACCGCGTTGGCCCGGGCGCGGCGGCCGAGCATGATTTCGGATATCATCACCGGCAGGCCGACCAGCAGGGTGGCCAGCACGTACAGCAGCAGAAACGACGCGCCGCCGTTCTGCCCGGTGAGGGCCGGGAACTTCCAGATGTTGCCGAGGCCCACGGCCGAGCCGAGGGTGGCTGCGAGCACGCCGAGGCGCGTCGCGAAGCCGTCGCGGGCGGTGGTGATCTGTTTCGCCATGTGCGCTGTTTCCTTGCAATGTGGGCTCCGGACGATCCGGGCATCCCTCATTAGACCCATCCCCCTTCTTTATCAAGATATTTGTGTGGTTCGGGCCGTCCTTGCGCACCCCGAAATCCGGTAGCGGCGCGCAACGGTGCGAAATGGCAGACCATACCAAAAAGAAGCGGCACTCGCATGCGCAAGTGCCGCCTGTGAACGATGCAATCATGGTCGTACTTGCCAGTACCACGCCCGAGGAGTTTCCGGCGGATGAACCGCCCGGCAGACACGCCAACCGCACCCACCGGCAGCCCGCAGACTGCCCGGCGCAGCGCCCATCCGGCAATTTCCCGGACTATTCGGACTGCCCGTCGGGGCCGTCGTCGTTGCCCTCGGGCACGGGCAGCGCGCGGGCGCGGGCGTCGGCGCGGATTTCCTCGCGCACGCCCTGCCAGTTCAGTTCGCCCCAGCCCAGCGGGGTTGTGCGGGCGGGGGTGACGGTCACCTCGCCCATGCCGTCGGGCCCGGCCACGCGCACGGTGACCGGCGTGCCCTCGCGCACCGCTTTCGGCGAGAACGAGGCCACGAAGGCGGCCGCGTCGCGCACCACCTCGGCGTCCCAGGCCCTGCCGTCGAACTGCCGCCCGATGGCCAGCGGGCCGGGAAAACCCGCCACCTTGAAGTGCAGGTCCGACGGAAAGGCGAAGCGCACCAGCGCTTCGTTGTCGGCCTGGTGGCGGCCGATGGACAGCCAGTGCGGCCCGGACCAGTACTGCCGCCCGATGTTGGCCAGCTTGAACTCGGCGGCCGTGGCGTGGGGGGCGTGGACCAGCACCGGCCAGTAGCGGCGGGCGTTTTCGCGCTCGGCCAGCTTGCAGCCCCCGGCCGGGGTGGGAATTTCGGTCAGGCCGTACTTTTCGGCCAGGGCCATCTGTTCCTTGCGGCCGCGCCCGAAGATGCCGTGCAGGCGGCTGCGGTCCACCAGGCCGGATTCCTCGGCCGGGGTGGGGTCCAGCTTCAGGGCGCACAGCGGGCGCAGCAAGAATTCCTTGACCCCGGCGTCGCGCCGGATGACGTTCAGGGTGTCGCGGCGCTGCGACATGGGGCGCTGGCCCAGCACTTCCCCCGTTATGATGAACGAGGCCCCGTAGCGCTCCATCAGTTCGCGGGCGCGGGACACCAGAAGTATCTTGCAGTCCACGCAGGGGTTCAGCACCTTGCCGAATCCGTGCGCCGGGCGTTCGCGTAGCAGCGCGGCGAAGGCCTCGCCCACGTCCACGGCGGCGATGTCCAGGCCGTGCACGGCCTCCCAGTGCTTCACCTTGCCGGGCTTGCCGAAGAACGGAGAGACGAAGTGCAGGCACTTGACCGCAAGCCCCTGCTCCTCGATGACCTTCACCGCCAGAATCGAATCGAGACCGCCGGACAACAGGGCCACGGCGTCATAGCGTTTGCGTTCCATGGGGGGTGACATACGGCGCGGTGGTCCTGTTGGCAAGGGGCGCGGAGCGGGCGCGGGCGCGGACCGGAGCGCGGCCGGAAGCAGCGCGGGGAGGGGGCATGGCGGAAAACGGCGGGCATGCGCTCCCCCTTCCCCGCCGTCCTGCCCCGCCGTCCGGAGCCGCGCACCCGGCGTTGCCCGCCGCCGCGCCTTCTGATATTCCCCGTGAAGCCCATCGACGCCCGTTGACGCCCGCTTCGGCGGTCCAGACCTGTCGACGCCCGCAATCATCCCACCCCGGAGACCATACATGGCGAAGAAACCCGCGCTGACGCCGGAAGAGATGCGCCGCGAGGCCCTCGCGACGGCCCTCAGCACCATCGAGCGCAAGTACGGACAGGGCTCGGTCATGAAACTGTCCGACACCGCCCACGTGAACATTCCGGTGATTCCCACCGGCTCCATCGGGCTCGACCTCGCCCTGGGCGTGGGCGGCATCCCGCGCGGCCGCGTGTCGGAAATCTACGGCCCGGAATCCTCGGGCAAGACCACGCTGGCCCTGCACATCATCGCCGAATGCCAGAAGATGGGCGGCACCGCCGCGTTCATCGACGCCGAACACGCGCTGGACACCAACTACGCCCGGCGCCTTGGCGTGAAGACCGACGAACTGCTCATCTCGCAGCCCGACTTCGGCGAACAGGCGCTGGACATCGCCGACATGCTGGTGCGCTCCAGCGCCGTGGACATCGTGGTCATCGACTCGGTGGCGGCGCTGATCCCCCAGGCGGAACTGGAAGGCGTCATGGGCGAAATGCAGGTGGGCGGCCAGGCCCGCCTGATGTCGCACGCCCTGCGCAAGCTCACCGGCACCATCCACAAGTCGCGCACGGCGGTCATCTTCATCAACCAGATCCGCATGAAGATCGGCACCATGGGCTACGGCAACCCGGAAACCACCACCGGCGGCAACGCGCTGAAGTTCTACAGTTCGATCCGCATGGACATCCGCAAGATCCAGACTCTGAAGGACAAGGAAGAGGTCTACGGGTCGCGCACCCGGGTCAAGGTGGTGAAGAACAAGGTGGCCCCGCCCTTCCGCGAAGCGCTGTTCGACATCCTGTACGGCACGGGCATCTCGCGCACCGGCGAACTCATCGACCTCGGCAGCGACGTGGGCATCATCGAAAAGAGCGGCTCGTGGTTCGCCTTCGGCTCCGAGCGCCTCGGCCAGGGCAAGGAGAACGTCCGCGCCCTGCTGGAGGAGAACGAGGCCTTGCGCCAGAGCGTGGAGGCCAAGCTCATCGAGCACCTCGGCATGATGCCCGCCAAGGTGGTGGACCCGGACGACAACGCCGGGGCCATGGACGACGACGAATTCTAGCCGCGCCCCGCGCCGCGCCGCCCTCCGCCACGCGCGGGCCACGGCGACGGCCGCGACGCCCGCGCCCGCGACGCCATACGTTCCGCACAGGAGACACCCAGTGATAACCGCCAACGAAATCCGGCGCCGGTTCCTTGAATTCTTCCGGTCCCAGGGCCACGAGATCGTGCGCTCCTCTTCCCTCGTGCCCAAGGACGACCCCTCGCTGCTGTTCACCAACGCGGGGATGGTGCAGTTCAAGAAGATATTCCTGGGGCAGGAAAAGCGCGGCTACGTGCGGGCCACCACCTCGCAGAAGTGCCTGCGCGTGGGCGGCAAGCACAACGACCTCGAAAACGTGGGCCGCACCGCGCGCCACCACACCTTCTTCGAAATGCTGGGCAACTTCTCGTTCGGCGACTACTTCAAGGAAGACGCCATCAAGTTCGCCTGGAAGTTCCTGACCGAAGACCTCGGGCTGCCCAAGGAACGCCTGTACGCCACCGTGTTCCGCGACGACGACGAAGCGCGCGACCTGTGGCTTGCGCACACCGACATCCCGGCCGAACGCATCTACCGCATGGGCGAAAAGGACAACTTCTGGTCCATGGGCGATACCGGCCCCTGCGGCCCGTGCTCGGAAATCCTCATCGACCAGGGCGAGCACATGACCTGCGGGCCGGACTGCGGCATCGGCAAGTGCGACTGCGACCGGTACCTGGAAATCTGGAACCTGGTGTTCATGCAGTACGACCAGGCCGCCGACGGCACCCGCACCGCGCTGCCCAAGCCCTCCATCGACACGGGCATGGGGCTGGAGCGCATCGCCGCCGTGTGCCAGGGCGTGTACTCCAACTTCGATACCGACCTGTTCCAGGCCATCATCCAGTACACCTGCGAAATCGCCGGGGTGTCCTACCGCGCCAACGACGAAACCGACACCGCCCTGCGCGTCATCGCCGACCACAGCCGTTCGGTGGCGTTCATGATCACCGACGGCATCCTGCCCTCCAACGAGGGGCGCGGCTACGTGCTGCGCCGCCTGATCCGCCGCGCCTACCGCTTCGGGCGGCTCATCGGGCAGACCGGCACCTTCCTGCACAAGACCGCCCTGAAGGTGGTGGAGGTCATGGGCGACGACTACCCCGAACTGCGCGGCAACGCCGACTTCATGGCCCGCGTGGTGCGCGAGGAGGAAGAGCGCTTCAACCGCACCCTGGACAAGGGCCTGGCCCTGCTGGAAGAAGAACTGGAAGGCCTGCGCGGCGCGGGCAGCACCCGCGTGGCGGGCGACGTGGCCTTCAGGCTGTACGATACCTACGGCTTTCCGCTGGACATCGTGAACGACATCGCGGAAAAGCGCGGCTTCACGGTGGACGAGGACGGCTTCCGCGCGCTGATGGCCGAGCAGAAGGAACGCGCCAAGGCCGCCTGGAAGGGCTCCGGCGAATCGGACATCGCCTCGCGCTTCCACGCCCTGCTCGAAGAAGGCTTGCGTTCCGAATTCATCGGCTACGAGCACCTTGCGGGCGACAGCCGCGTGGTGGCCCTGCTGGACGCCTCGGGCCTGCCCAGCGAGGGCTTGCCCAAGGGCGCCAAGGGCTACGTGGTGACCACCCGCACCCCGTTCTACGGCGCGTCGGGTGGGCAGACCGGCGACCTCGGCTCCATCGCCTCGCCCTCGGGCAAGGCCCGCGTGCTGGACACCCTGAAGCCCTCGCCCGACCTCACGGTGCACCAGATAGAAACCGTGGACGGCGAACTGCTGCCCGACCAGGAAGTGCACCTGCACGTGGAAGAGGACGAGCGCGTGGCCTCGGCCCGCAACCACACCTGTACCCACCTGCTGCACGCCGCCCTGCGCCGCGTGCTGGGCGACCACGTCAAGCAGGCCGGTTCGCTGGTGGCCCCGGACCGCCTGCGCTTCGACTTCACGCACATCGCCGCCATGACGCCGGAAGAAATCGCCGCCGTGGAGCGCGAGGTGAACCGGGTGATCCTGGCCGACCTGCCGCTGGAAACCGACCACATGGCCTACGACGCCGCGCTGACCCGGGGGGCCATGGCCCTGTTCGGCGAAAAGTACGGCGACGAGGTGCGCGTGGTGGCCATCGCCGACGAATCGGTGGAACTGTGCGGCGGCACGCACCTGCGCGCCACCGGCCAGGCCGGGCTGTTCCTGATCCTGTCCGAGGGCGGCGTGGCCGCCGGGGTGCGCCGCATCGAGGCCATCACCGGCTGGAACGCCCTGCGCATGGTCATGGACCAGCGCGCCGAACTGGGCCAGGTGGCCGGGCTGCTGAAGGCCCGCCCCGGCGAGATCGTGCCCCGCGTGGAGGCCCTGCAGAAGGACGTGAAGGGCCTGCGCAAGGACCTGGAAAAGGCCAGCGCCCAGGCCACGTCCGGCCAGGGCCGCAACATCATGGACGAACTGGCCGAAATCAACGGCGTGAAGGTGCTGGCCGCCAGGGTGGACGTGCCCAACGTGAAGGCCCTGCGCGACCTGATGGACGACGTGCGCTCCAAGCTGCCCTCGGGCATCGCCTGCCTGGCCGCCCCCGACGGCGACAAGGTGAGCCTGATCGTGGCCGTTTCCAAGGACCTGCACGACCGCTTCACCGCCCCGGCCCTGATCAAGGCCGTGGCGGCCGCCGTGGGCGGCTCCGGCGGCGGGCGGCCCGACATGGCCCAGGCCGGGGGCACCAACCCGGCGGGCATCGACGAGGCCTTCGACATCCTGCGCAAGACTGTCGCGGCCTAACGCCCGGCATCACTGACGAAACACGACGCCCCCGCGTGCATGCACGCGGGGGCGTTTTCGTTCATCCGCCGGAACCCCCGAAGGCCCAAAGCCCGAAACATCTATCCGCGCCGCCGCGCCAGGCGCGGCAGCAGGTCGGCCACGGCATCGGCGTCGTGTCGCCCGGCCATGTCCACGGACCGCTCCCCGCCGGGCAGCACCCGCACCACCGGCGCGTCCAGCAGTTCCACGCCCAGCGCGCGCAGCCCTTCGTGGTCGATGCCGCCGGGGTAGACACCGTTGCGGGTATCCACCACCACCGTGTCCAACAGACGGGCGGCGGGCACGTCCGCACCCGCGTCGCGCCGCAGCGCAGCCAGCAACGCGGCGGCGCAGTCGGCCACGGACAGGCCGAGTTGTTCGGGATCGGTGCCGCTGTTGGCCACGTACACCTTGGGGCACGGCGCTTCGGCCACGGCGCGCCCTACCCCTTCCGGCAAAAGGTTGGCCAACACGCTGGTGTAGAAGCTGCCCATGGGGAAACAGATCAGGTCCGCGTCCGCGATGTGCCGGGCGGCCACGCCGGATACGGACACGCGGGCCTCGGCAGGGTGGGCGGATGCGTTCGTACCGACACCCTGTCCGCGTTCCTTCCCCGTCGCGTCATCGTCCGCCTCCCCGTCCGTTCCTCCGCCCTCGGGCCGGGTGCGGGTCAGGAACAGGCGGCGCACCGGGGCGGTGATGCCGGGCGCGCCCTTGCCGGTGATGCGGTGCTGCCCCAGCAGCACGGTACCGTCGGCCAGTTCCGCCGCCAGGTGCAGGTCGTCGTCCACGATGGGCACCACCGTGCCCCGTACCCGGAACAGGCGCGAGAACAGGTGCAGCACCGGCCCCAGTCCGCCGCCGTGGCGCAGGTAGCCCCCCGCCAGCAGCAGGTTGCCCAGGCACGCCCCGTGCGGGTCGAAGCCGGACGGCGCGAATTCCAGAAACCAGCGCAGGTGCAGGCGCAGCACGTCGGCCACCAGCGGGTCGATGCCGCGCCAGGCGGGGTCGCGCTCCGAGGCCAAGGCGTACAGCCGCTGCATCAGTGTGTCGTGTTCCCCGGCGTCGGCCAGACGCAGGTCGCACAGGGCCACCAGCGGCGGCGTGGCCACGGCGGAGTCGGCCAGGGCCAGCAGGCGGTTGCGCAGGTCGCCCACGGCGGGCATGCGGATGTAGCGCCGCAGCACGGCCGTGCTGCCCCCGGAATCGAACGGGGTGACCAGGTGCACGGAATTGTGAGTATGCAGCGTCAGGGCGTGGCAGAGCGCCTTCAGCGCCGTGCCGCCCGTGAAGAAGACGATGCGCGGGCCACGGGCGGCATCTCCGGGCGCGGCATCGCCGTTCCCGACGCCACCGGCATGCCCGGTGGCCGTACCGCCACCGCCCGCTGCCGCCGCGTGGCGGCTAGTCGTCATCCCCGTCACTGCCATCGGGGTCACCACCATCGGGGTCGCCCGCTTCGCCGGGCCGCTTGGGGAACTTCACCTTCACGCGGGCGCGCAGCTTGTCGCCGGTGCGTTTCAGCGAAATGCCGATGCTTTCGTAACCGTCGATCTCTATGGAACGGCCTTCCAGGCTGATGACGCCGCTGGCCATCTGCTCGCCGATGCGGCGCACCAGGGCGGGGGCTTCTTCCAGGGTTATGGGGAACTGCACGGTGCGCTTGCCGTATTGGGTCATCGGATCTCCGGGGTAGGCGCCACGGATGCGGCGCGGGGGAAGTGGACAGGGCCGCCGACCGCATTCGGCGGGCGGCGGGCATGCAGCTTACCGCAGCCGCCCACGAATGCAAAGCGGGGCCGCCGTGTGGGTGGCCCCGCCCGGATTGTTGACATGGCGGTGCGGCGTCGTGCGGCGTTGTCCTGCGCGCTAGCAGCACGCACCGCCGGAATTGATCTGGAAGCTGTGCTTGATGTTCAGCCCTTCCACGATGAACATCACCGTCTCGCCCACGTTGGTGGACAGGTCGCCCACCCGTTCCAGGCTGCGCGAAACCAGAATGGTGTGCACCGAGCGCTCCACGGCCGGGCTTTCGCGGCTCATGTAGTCCATGAGTTCGCGCAGCACCTGCACGTCCAACTGGTTGCAACGCTTGTCCAGCAGGCGCAGTTCACGGGCCAGCGCGGCGTCGCTTTCGCGGAAGGACATCACCGCCTTGCGGAACATGTCCACGGCGTGGGTGCCCAGTTCGTTCAGGCTGGGCATTTCCGGCAGCGGCGGCCGGGACGCCAGGAACATGGCCGCCTCGGCGATGTTCACAGCCTCGTCGCCCACCCGTTCCAGGTACATGCTGGCCCGCATGATGGCCACGATGATGCGCAGATCCACGGCCATGGGCTGGTCCAGCGCCAGCAGCCGGAAGCTGAGTTCGTCGATCTCGCACTCTATGGTGTTGATCAGCTTGTCGCCCGCGATGACCGAGCGCGCGGCGTCGGCGTCGCGATGCTGCAAGGCGCGCACGGCGGTTTCGATGGCCGTCTGCGAATGCGCGGCCATTTCCAGCACCTTCAGGCGAAGCTTCTGCAATTGCTGGTGAAAATGCGTTTCCACAGGAAGCCCCCTACCCGAACCGGCCGGTAATGTAGTCTTCGGTCTGCTTGTTGCGCGGCCGGGTGAACATCATTTCCGTCGCGCCCCACTCCACCAGCTTCCCCATGTAGAAGAAGGCCGTCAGGTCCGAGACGCGGGCCGCCTGCTGCATGCTGTGGGTCACGATGATGATGGTGTAGTCCTTCTTCAGGATGTGGATGAGTTCCTCGATCTTCTGGGTGGCGATGGGGTCCAGCGCCGAGGCCGGTTCGTCCATCAGCAGCACCTCCGGCTCCACGGCCAGAGCCCGCGCGATGCACAGCCGCTGCTGCTGGCCGCCGGAAAGGCCCAGCCCCGATTCGTGCAGGCGGTCCTTCACCTCGTCCCACAGGGCGGCGTGGCGCAGGCTCTGTTCCACCTTTTCGGCGAGGTATTCCTTGTCGCGCACTCCGTTGACGCGCAGCCCGTAGGCCACGTTCTCGAAGATGGACTTGGGGAAGGGGTTGGGCTTCTGGAACACCATGCCCACGCGGCGGCGCAGTTCCACCACGTCCAGCCGGGGGTCGTGGATGTTCATCCCGTCGAGGCAGATCTCGCCGTCCACGCGCGAGATGGGGATGAGGTCGTTCATGCGGTTCAGACACCGCAGAAAGGTGCTCTTGCCGCAGCCCGAAGGCCCGATGAGCGCGGTGACCTGGTTGCGTTCGAACTCCAGGTTGATGTCGTGCAGCGCCTGAAAGTCGCCGTAGTAGAAGTTCAGCGACGCCGCGTGCATCTTCACGTTCTTGCTGTCTGGCATGTCTCGTTCCCGGCGGCGCGTGGCGCGCCGCGCGTTGGGGGCATTGGGGCGTTGGGCGAAAGGGGGCGATGCCGCCGCAGGGGCGGTGTGCCGGGCCGTGGCGGCGCATGGCCGCCGCGCGGTTCGCGGCCGTGGCGCGGGCCGACGAAACCGGGGGCTACTGTTCCTTGAAGCGGTACCCGACGCCCCGGATGGTTTCGATCATGGCCGCGTAGTCGCCGATCTTCTGGCGCAGCCGGCGCACGTGGGTGTCCACCGTGCGGGCGTACCCCTCGAACTCGTAGCCCCACACCGTGTTCAGCAACTGGTCGCGGGTGCGCACGCGGCCCCGGTTGCGCACCAGTTCCGCCAGCAGGCGGAATTCGGTGGCGGTAAGGGCGGCTTCCTCGCCGTCCACCTCCACCCGGTGCGCGTCCAGGTCCAGGGCCAGACCGTCGATCTGCCACTGCGAGCGCTGGGGGTTTTCCGCCACGCCCTGCGCGCGCTTGAGCACCGCGCGGATGCGCAGCACCAGTTCGCGCGGGCTGAAGGGCTTGACCACGTAGTCGTCCGCGCCCAGTTCCAGGCCCACGATGCGGTCCACTTCCTCTCCGCGCGCGGTGAGCATGATCACCGGCACGTCTTCCGTCTCCGGCAGGCGCTTCAGTTCGCGGCACACGTCCAGGCCGCTCATGCCGGGCAGCATCAGGTCGAGCAGGACCAGCGCGGGCTTCTGCCGCAGCGCGATGTCCAGTCCTTCGCGCCCCGTGGTGGCCGTGCGCACCTCGAACCCGGCGGATTCGAAGGTGAAGGTCAGCAACTGCAGGATGTCCTCGTCATCTTCCACCACCAGAATGCGCTCTTTCGTCATGTGGTTCTCCTTGGCGCTTTCCTGCCCGAGAAGATGTGCGTCGCCGGTGACGGATGCGTGGTTGCACCGTTACAACGATGTGACATTTTTCCCCGGCACTGCCAAGGCGACAGGAATGGCCGGGATATGCCATGCGGCGCCACCACACGTGACGCGCCTTGGTGACGATGATGTGACGACGAAGGCGGTACGGAGAAAAAACGGGCGGGAAAACGAACCGCGCGCCGCCATGCTGCGGCCAGACGCTGCCAGACACGATCAGACGCGGCCAGATGTGATCAGATGTGATCAGACGTGGCGAGACGCCGTCGGACGTGGTCATGACGTGCCGGAGGGGGCGGAGGGATACGGCGTAAAGACGCGGCGGGAAGGGTGAATGCGGGACGAGGCCGGGCTAGCGGCCGATAAGCCCCAGCCTGCGCATCCGCAGGTGGATCTCGCGGCTCACCCAGGCGTCGGTGGCGGCGTACAGCACCTGCTGGGGGGCCAGTTCGCGGTTGCTCCAGTTGGAACACTGGGCGCCCTTGGAGATGCGCACTTCCAGGAAGTTGGCGGCAAGGTTGCGCAGGCCGTGCGTCTCAAGGCCCAGGTCGCGCGCCACTTCGCCCAGGTCCACCACGCCCGCGTCGTTGAAGGCGAACAGCTTTTGCAGGTCGCGGATGTCGTCGCGCACGGCCACGCCGGTCTTGACGATGTCCGCGTCGGACAGCACCGAGGCCAGGGCCTCGCCGAAGGGCAGCCAGTTGAGCTGGAACAGGTAGACCACGTCGCTGCAGGCAAGCTGCACCAGCGACGGCAGATTGATCTTGCCCTTGCGGAAGGTGGGCCGGGTTTCGGTGTCGAAGCCCAGCACATCTTCGTCGCGCAGACGGTCAATGGCATCCGCGAGCTCTTCCTCGCTGCGGACGATGCGGATTTCACCCGCATACCGCTCGAGAGGCAGCTCGTTGATCTCGTCCTTGCTGATCTTACGCCGATACCGTTCGGGAATCTTCTTCATCAGGTGGCACTCGGGAAGGCGCGGTCCACGAAGCCGGAGATGCGACGAACCGGCGGCGCGGGATGCTGGAAAGGCACGAAGCGCGCGGAGGCTCCGGCGGCGGCATTCATACATGATGGGCCGGATTACGTAAACCCCCGGCGGCCGGCGCGGCCAGGCGCGCCGCTACATGCGGGCCACGTTCAGGAACACCGCATGCAGCACGGCCGCCAGCACGGCGAACGCGCGCCACGCCACCGCCGGGGAGACGCCCGGCAGGGTCAGCCGCATGGCCCCGTGGCGGCACGCGCCGATGCAGTCGCGGCACAGGGTGCAGGACAGGGCGGGCCGCCCGGCGTCCAGTTGCTTCGCGTCCAGCGCGTTGTACCGGCACACGGCCAAGCACGCCCCGCAGCGGGTGCAGCCCGGCCCCACGCGCAGCCGCCACGGCGCAATGCGCCCCAGCAGATTGCCCACGGCCCCCATGGGGCAGAAGGCGGTGCAGTGCACCATCATGCCCCGGCGCGAACTCAGCCCCGCCATCACCGCCACCCCGGCCAGCCCGAACAGCCCGGCCGCCGTGGCGGCCACGCCCACGGGCGCCCCGGCCCGGCCCATGGCCCATGCGGCGGCAAACACCGTGGCGGCCAGGCACCAGCGCAGCACCACGGCCCAGCGCGGCAGCGGCGCGGGCCCCCCGCCCTTCCGCGACTTAAGGCCCTTGCCGTCCTTCTTGGCGGCGGCCCCGCGCAGGCGCGAGCAGGCATCGTCCCACGCGCCGATGTAGCACAGGTGGCTGCACCACGCGGGACCCAGCAGCAGCACGGAGACGCCGAACAGCACCAGCATGAACACGCCCTCGCCCCGGAACAGCGGCCCGGCCAGGATCAGCGCGGGCACCGGCAGGTGCAGCGCCCCGGTCATCAGCAGACGGTGCGCACCCAGCAGCCCCAGGGCCAGTTGCCCGAAGAACACGGCGGAAAACAGCGCCCACAGGCGCGGGCGGGCCTTGCGCGCCCGCACGGGGTCCAGCAGCAGCCCGGCCGCCCACGCGGCGTACACCCCGGCCAGGACGACCTGGAGCGGCCCGAAGCCGGGCAGGAAACGGTCGGACAGCAGCAGTACGATGCTGGCTGTACGCTGGCGGGCCAGCCACAGCAGCCCCACGGCCAGCAGAAAGGCCACGGCCCGGGGCCATGCCGTGTCCGTGCCGAGATGATGGCGCTGGCGTCCCGCCTCGCCCGCCAGCCGCCACCAGGCGGCCATGGTCAGGCCAGCGACCGCCGCCATGATGGCCGCAAGGCGCAGCCAGTCCATGCCGAAGGCCATGCGGAAGCGCACCAGGTCCACGCCCGTGGATGCCCAGAACAGCCCGCCGCCGAACAACGCCGCCATGGCCACCAGCCGTGCCCAGGCCAGGCGGGTGCAGGCCAGTCCCGCCATCACGCCCCAGGCCGCCGCCATGCCCCAGTCGCCGGAGCGCACCGCGTGGGCCGCCAGCAGGGCGAAGGACAGCAGGCAGGGGACGGTCACGGACCAGAACGCCCCGCGGCCCGCATCTCCGTCCGCGCCAGCGGGCGGGAACGGCGGCACGGGCCGCGAAAGATGATCAAGGGATGGTTGCGCGGATGGCTGCATGGCCGGACGCCCTTCGGCAGCTGTCTCCGCCGCCTTCCCGGCGCCCGGAAGGATCGTCCGGGCATCGGCCCCGTCATGCGACGGAGCCGATGCGGCACGCGGGCGGCGGGATTCGGGAAGGTCGCTGGCCATGCGTCGCGGGGATGGATGTTACGGGGTTGCGCCCGGTGCGCCCTCCCCTTCGCCCGTTTCCGGGTCCGGGGTGTCGAAGCGCACGGGGGCCATCTTTTCGGGGGCGCGCACCGGCCCCGGCAGGCTGCCCGCCAGACGCGCCGCCGTGGCGGGGTCGGAGGCCACCAGGTCGCCAAAGCGCAGGTGCAGCCGGTATTCGCGCATGTACCACGCCAGCGCGTTGCGCAGGGCGCGCACCACGCCGTCGTCGTCCAGCAGGTGCGACTGGCCGGGGAAGCCGGAGGCGCCGGGCACCTCGTCCAGCCCTTCCAGTTCGGTGGCCAGACGGGGGCGGCGGCCCAGGCGGCCGCCCACCACCACCCGCCAGCCCTCGCGGGCCACGGGCAGGGCCTTTTCCGGGCAGCGCTTGATGCACAGCCCGCAGGAAAGACAGTTCTCGGGGTGCAGGCGCGGCCCGTCCTCGTCCCCCTCACCCAGTGTCATGGCGTGGTCGGGGCACAGCCGTTCGCACAGCCCGCAGCGGGTGCAGGCGTCGGAGGCGCGCCCCGGCGTCCAGGCCCGGATGATGCCCACGTCCGCGATGTGCGGGCGCGAGCAGCCGTTGGGACACGCGGACACCGCCACGCGGAAGGCGTGATGGTGCAGGATGGGGCCGCGCACCACGTCACGCAGGAATTCCGGCCAGCCGCTTTCGGCCACCACCCGTTCCAGCCGGACCAGAAAGCCCTCCGGCACGGGCAGGGAAAAGCGGCAGGTGCCCCCGCGGGAGGAGGAGACGGTCGTGCCGCGGCAACCGTTGACGATGAAGGGAGAGGGAGCGCGATCGGACATGGTACTCCTGTGGCGTGTCCGCCGTGCGTGCACCATGGCACGGCGGCGGGTTCCGGTCAGTGACGCAGGTCACAACGAAAGGGAAGGCCGAGCCCGCGTGCGCATGGTTTCGCAAGGGGCCGCTTTCACCTACTTCCCGATGCAGAACGAAGAAAAGATATGCTCCAACACCTCGGCGGGGGTGGTCTCGCCGGTGATTTCGGACAGCACGGCGCAGGCGCCGTCCAGCCGCACCGAGCACAGGTCGTACGGCACCCCGGCGCGAACGTCCGCCACCAAGGCGTCCAGTTCATCCAGCGCACGGCGCAGTACCTGAGCCTGGCGCAGGTTGGGGGCAAGATCGCCGGACTCCGGCTCGCCGCCTGCGCCCGTCGTATCCGGCGCGCCCGCAGTGCCAAATCCCGCCAGCACCATGGCCCGCGCGGCGGCGGCCAGTTCGTCCACCCCCTGCCCGCGCAGGGCGGACACGGCCACGCAGGGGCAGCCTTCCACCTCTGACGGCCATTGGACGGCGGCCGTCCCCTCCGTGGTATCCCCCCCCTCCGTGAACTCCGCGAGGTCGGTCTTGTTCAGCACCACCAGCACCCGGCCCCCCTCGCCGGGGGACTGGCCGGACTGGCCGGACTGGCTGGAACGGCCGGGAGGAACGGAAGAGGTGGAATGCGCCGCGCCCGCATGCTGGTCGCGCACCTGGCGCAACAGTTCGCGCTCGGCGTGGCCCAGTCCGGCGGCGGCGTCCACCACCAGCAGGACCAGGTCGGCCTGGGCCACCAGGTCGCGGCTGATGCGCACGCCCTCCCGCTCCACGATGTCGCCGGTGTCGCGCAGGCCCGCCGTGTCCACCAGGCGCACCGGCAGCCCGGCCAGTTGCACCGGCTCCTCGATGAAGTCACGGGTGGTGCCGGGCATGTCGGTGACGATGGCCCGGCGGCGGCCCAGCAGGGCGTTCATCAGGCTGGACTTGCCCGCGTTGACGTGCCCGGCCAGCACCACCAGCGCCCCTTCCTGCCAGCAGCGGCCCCGCTCGTGGGCCGCCAGCAGGCCGCGCACCCCGGCGGCCACGGCGCCACATTCGGCCACGAAGGCATCCGGGGCAAGGCAGTCCACCTCGTCCTCCGGAAAATCCACGGCCACGCACACCTGCGCCCGCAGGTCCAGCAGCCGCACCCGCAGTTCGGCAACCCGCGTCCCCAGCAGCCCCTGCAACCGGGCCTGGGCCAGGCGCAACCCGCCCCGCGCTGGCGCGGCGATCATCTCGGCCACGGCCTCGGCCTGGGTCAGGTCCATGCGCCCGTTCAAAAAAGCCCGCCGGGTGAATTCGCCCCGCCCCGCCAGGTGCGCGCCACAGGCGCAGGCCGCCTCCAGCACCGCCGCCAGCACGGCCGGGCCGCCGTGGCAGTGGATTTCGGCCACGTCTTCGCCGGTGAAGGTGCGCGGGCCGGGCATGGCCACGGCCAGCACGTCGTCCAGCGGCGCGCCGGATGCGTCGCACGCGCGGCCCCGGTGCAGCGTCCACGGCCGGAACCCGGAAAAACGCGGCGAAGCGGGCAGGAACAGCCGCCCCAGAATGGCATGGCTGTCCGGCCCGCTGATGCGGATGATGCCCACCCCCCCGTGTCCGGGCGGGGTGGCGATGGCGGCGATGGTGCCTTCCTGCCGCATGACCTGCTCCCCGGCGCGGCGCCCCGCCCGAACTCGTGCCCCGGCGGGCGCGCGCCCTTGCGGACGCGAACGGGGGAAACCCTGTGGGCCTCCCCCGCGACGCGCTTCGACCATGTATGTTCCCGCCGCCCGCCGCAAACGGGATGTTCCGCCCGCGGCCCCCGGCGGCACTGCCGCCGGAGTCGGCCGGCTCAGCTTTTCTTCTTGCGCATGATGATCACCCGCTTCAGCGGGCCGTCGCCCTTGCTGCGGGTGACCACCTCTTCGTCGTCCTGCAACGTCACGTGCACCACCCGGCGGTGGTACGAACTGAGCGGACGGGTGGACTGCGGCTTGCCGGTGGCGCGCACCTTTTCGGCCAGGTGCAGGGCGATGTCGCGCAGCTTGTCGTCCTGCCGCTCGCGGTAGTCGCCGGAATCCAGCTGCACCCGCACCGACGCGCCGAGCTTGCGCGAGACGATGCGCGAGGCCAGGTACTGCAACGCCGACAGGGTCTGCCCCTCGCGGCCGATGAGCAGCCCGGAATTCTCGCCGCAATCCACGGAAACGTTCACGCGGCCCTCGGCCAGTTCGACGGAAAAACCGGCTTCGCCGATGACCGGCGTGACCAGGCGTTCCATGACCTCCACGGCCACCTGCTTCACCTGCTCCTGGTCCAGCTGTTCCAGCGGAATTTCCGGCAGTCCGTCGCCGCCGTGCTCGTCGGCGTCGTCCAGCATGTCGGCGTCGGCGCTGGCCCGTTCAGGCCGTTCCGGCCTGTCCGATCTGTCCGGCCGTTCGCCGTTACGGCGGGGGCCGCCCCGGCGGCCAGGCTGGTCCGGCTGCCCGTTGCCCTCGTCCTCCTGCGTCTGGCGCGCGGGACGCGGCCCGCGTTGCGGCGACTGGGGACGCGGCGGCTGGGGGCGCGGCGAACGGGCGGGCCTGCCGCCCGGACGGGATTCGTCCGGCGGACGGGATTCCTGGGGCGCACCGCCTTCGGCGGCCTGGCCATCGCCTTCGCGCGCCTGGCCGGGCCGGTCGGCCTGTTCGCCACGGGCCTCGCCGTCGCGGTCGCGGCGGCCACGGCCACCACGGCGGCGGCGACGGCCGCTGCGCTCGCCCTCCGGCCTGCGTTCGTCGTCCTCGTCGCCGGAATCCGCGTCGTCGCGGGAATCGTCAAGGGCGTCGGCCATGACCGGGGCCGCTTCGCCTCGGTCACGGCGGGGACGGTCCTCACGCGAACGGTCTTCGCGCGGACGGTCCTCACGTGGACGGGAGGCACGGGCGGGCCGGACCTCGGGCGCATCCGCGCCGTCGGCGGCTTCCGCACCGGCGGTTCCGGCCGTGGCGGCGGCACGTTCGTCGCGGGGCTGCCCGGCGGGGGACGCGTCCATGGCGTCGGCGCCGGGCGCAACCGCCTCCTGCCGCGACCCGCCAGCCGGGGAGGCAGACGGGGCCAACCGGCCGATCTGGGCGCGGCGGGCGCGGATCTTGGCCTTGCGCGCCCCCACGATGCCGAAGATGCCGGACTTGGCGTCCTGGACAATGTCTATCTCGAGTTTCTCGCGGGGGGCGTCGAAATAGGAGCAAGCCTCGCGAATGGCATCGTCGAGGCTTTTCCCCTGGAACTCCTTGTATCCATCCATGCTGTCACCTCGAAGTGGGAGGGAGGGGAGGCGGAGCGGGAGGTGTCCTGCGGGCGGCTGGCCCGCCGCCGGGCCATGCGCCCGTCATGCGGACGCGCGCCCGGCGCGTGGCCGCCCTCCGCCCGCGCCTGGCGGACGGAGGGACGGCGAAAGCCACTTCCTATGCCTTGCGGAGCATCCACCACTGCTGCGCTATGGACAGCACGTTGTTGCACAGCCAGTACACCACGAGGCCCGACGGGAAGCTCAGGAACATGAAGGTGAACACCACGGGCATGAACATCATGATCTTGGCCTGGGTCGGGTCGCCGGGGGCGGGTGTCAGCTTCTGCTGCAACAGCATGGTGGCGCCCATGACGATGGGGGTGATGTAGTACGGGTCCTTGGCCGAAAGGTCGGCCAGCCAGACCATGTCGGTGAACGGCAGATGCGTGATGAACGAGGCGTGGCGCAGTTCGATGGCGTTCAGCAGCGCCTGGTACAGGCCGAAGAAGACGGGAATCTGCACCAGCATGGGCAGGCAGCCGCCCGCCGGATTGACCTTGTAGGTCTTGTACAGGCGCATCATCTCTTCGTTCATCTTCTCGCGGTCGTCGCCGTGCTTTTCGCGCAGCTTCTGGAGCATGGGCTGGAGCTTCTTCATCTGCTCCATGGACTTGTAGCTCTTGTGCGAAAGCGGCCAGAACACCAGCTTGATGACCACGGTAAGCAGGATGATGGCCACGCCGTAGTTGCCCACGTACTTGTGGAAGAACACCAGCATGTCCACCAGCGGACGGGCGATGACGCTGAACCAGCCGAGGTTGATGGCCTCCGACAGGTGGTTGGGCGCGTCCTTCAGCAGTTCGCGTTCCTTGGGGCCGAACCAGTAGTTGCACGCGGCGGAGGTTTCGCCGCCGGCGGGGATGGACACGTCGCCGCGTTCCATGGCCACGCGGTACACGCCTTCCTGCAGCTTGCCCTTCATGGTCACGCCGGTGGTGTCGACCGGGGCCGCCGCCACCAGGAAGTAGTTGCTCATCACCGCGCCCCAGCTCAGGGCGCCGGTCTGCTGCACGCCCTTCTCGAGGTCGGAGGCGCTGGTCTTCTCGTCGAAGGACCCGTCGTGCAGCCAGGCCACGCGGGTGTGGTCGTACTGGCCGCCGTTGGGCGACAGGTTGCCCGCGCCCACGGTGAAGCCCACGCGCACGGTGCGCGCCTCGGCCAGCGGGGCCAGGCGCACCGTTTCGGAAATCAGGTAGGTGTCGGCGTTGAAGGTCAGCTCGCGCACCACGCGCACGCCGTCCACCTCGCCGGTGAAGGTCAGCACGCCCGACTGCCCGGCGGCCAGCGACATGTCGCCGCCCTCGAAGGACCACTGGCCGGTGCTCCACGAGGGCTGGCCGTTGATCAGCAGGCCCAGGGGCGACATGACCGTGGAGGCGGTGTCCACCAGGTCCACGGCCGGGGCGCCGGTGGTGATGGCCGCCCGGTAGCGGGTGAGGCTGAAATGCTTCAGCACGCCGCCGCCGGAATGCAGCACGGCCTTGTACAGCGGCGTGGTCACCGTCACCTCGCGTCCCGGGGACGGCAGGAAGACGGGGGCGTCGGCGCGGGGAGCGGGCGCGGGGGCCGGCTCGGCCGACTGCGGAGTCGACTGGGGGGCGGCCTGTTCCTGCTGGGTCTGGGGAACGGGCTGGCCGTTCCAGCCCATGTGCTCGGCAAGGTAGCTCCAGCCGAGCATGACGGCCAGGCTCAAGGTGACGGCAATGATGACGCGCTTACTTTCCATGGGAGATCGACAGCTCCTGTGCTGTTGCATGTCTGGCTGTTGCGGTGGCGGAAGCGCCGGGGGCAACGCGTCCGGAATGCCGGGACGGGGGCACGGGATCGTACCCGCCTGCGCACCACGGGTGGCAGCGCAGCAGCCGCCGGCAGGCCAGCAGCAGGCCGCGCAGGACGCCGTGCGTCAGCACGGCCTCGGCGGCATAGGCGGAGCAGGTCGGCACGTACCGGCAGGCGGGCGGAAGGCAGGGCGAGATGAAGCGCTGGTAGCAGCGGATGGGCCACACGACCAGTTCGCGCGGTAAGGTGCTCATTGCGCTCCGGTTTCCGCCTCGCGGGCCGTGACCGGCCGGGCCTCGTCGGTGGGGGTGGCGCCTGCGGGAGCCGTGCATGGCACGGCTGTTCCGAGCCTGGAAGGCTCCGGTCCCGAAGGCTCCGGTCCGGAACCATCCGCCATGGCCGCCTTTGGCCCGTGGGGGCCGGTGCGGTCTTCCGCGCCGTGGTGGGCGCGGAGTTCCGCCAGCAGGGGCAGGAGTTCCCGGGTGACGAGGGCGAGTGTGACCCGCTCGGGCTTGAGGTGGCGCTTGGGCACCGCGATGACGTCCACGCCATCGGGCATCAAGGCGCGGTGGAGCCGGAAGAACTCGCGCAGCACCCGCTTCACGCGGTTGCGCCGCACGGCCGACCCCGTCTTCCTGGTAACGGCCAGCCCCAGGCGCCACCCTTCCGGGCTGGCCGTGCGATCCAGGTCGAACAGGACGAACAGAACGAAATGCTTGGAAAAGAGACGGCGTCCCTTGTCGTAGCAGGCCACGTAATCGGGCCTCCGGACAAGCCGGTTGCGCCGGGGGAAGACTAGAGAGCTAATCTTTTGCGCCCCTTGGCGCGGCGGCGGCGAATGATGGCGCGGCCGTTGGGGGTGCTCATGCGGACGCGGAAGCCGCAGGTACGCTTGCGGCGGATCTTGCTGGGCTGGTAGGTTCTCTTCGACATGGAATTTCTCCTTCAAAAAATATGAACGGACCTGTTTACCCGGTATGCAGGTCCGCGTCAAGCGGAGCCTGAGGCCGTCAGGAACGGCGCCGGGCGCGGTGCGGCCCGCGTCCGGCACCGCAGACATAGGCCCTTCGGGCTTGGAATTCAAGTGAAATCGACGCGCCGGACGGCCCTACGGCCTTGTCGCGCCTGGCCTTCCCCCCCGCCGCGCCGGGGGACGCGCCATGCGCAAGGCCCGGCGGTGCGCGCAGTGGGGCGCGCCGCCGGGCCCTGGCAGTTATTTCGGGGCCTGGGGTCAGGAAGCCCGCCACACCGGATCAGACTGTCCCGCCGGGGCCTGCCCCGACTGGAGCGAACTTTGGGACGTACCTTGGGGCGTGACTTGCGGGGCCGCCTGCGGCGCGGGGGCCGGAGCGGCCTTGGCCGCCGGTCTGGAAGCCGGTTTCGCGGGCGCCTTGGCGGCGGGCTTTTTGACCGCCTGCTTCTGGACCGGTTGTTTCTGGGCCGATTGCTTCTGGGCCGGGGCCGCCTTCCTGGCCACCGGCTTGCCCGCCGTGGCGGAAGACCTGGACCCGATGGGCGGAAAATCCTTGAGCAACGGCATGGCCGCCGGGTCCGTGGGCATCCCCGAGGCCGAAGGCGGCACGGCCACCGGCGCCGGGGCCACCGGGCGTCCGCCCGGCTGCCCGGGCGCGGCGGGCACCGCCATGGCCGCCGCCGCGCCGGAAAACGCCTGCCGCCGCCCGGAGTACTGGCTCCACGGGTCGCCCTGCCCGGCCATCATCCTGCGCGTGTCGCCGCGCACCGGCAGGTGGTACTCGTAGGCGGCCATGACGGCGGCATCGTCCAGCCGCACCACGCGCAGCGAGACGTAGGCCGTGCCGCCCGCCAGCGAATAGGTGCCCACCAGGGCCGCCTGGGCGTCGTATTCCGACTGCATCAGCCGGGTGGCGTCGCGCGAGAGCAGGAATTCGCCCTGCGGCGAAAAGGTCATGGCCCGGCCCATGCGCGCCTCGAGCACGCGGTAGCCGTGCTGCCCCAGGCGCGAGGCCACCTGCTGCATGGTCACCCGGCCGAAGGGGGTGCTGCGCTCCAGGTTGTCCACGTCGGCCAGGGTGGCCACCAGGATGGGACTGCCCGTGCCCACGCGCGAGGCCATCACCGCGTGCAGCGCGTCGGCCGCGTAGGTGTTGGCGTTGAGCAGTTCCGACCCTTCCGGCGGGTTGACCAGCACGGCGTCCGGCACGGCGGGCTGGCGCGCGGCCGCGCCCACGGGACCGGCATCGGCCCGGGCCGGGGCGGCATGCAGCGCCAAGGCCAGCAGGATGGCGGGCAGCGCGGCGGACAGCACGGCCCGGTGACGTTTCGGATATATGGCGGATGCGGACATGCGTCGCCTCCCGGTTTTCTTCTGTGATCGCGGGCCATCGGGCCCCGGCGTTCCCGCGGCCCGTGGTTTCGACGGCCCGTGGTCCCGGCGGCTTTCCCCGGCCTACCTGTTGACCATGGGCACGCTGCGCGGCCGGAAGGGCCGCACCGTGTGGCCGGGCGCGTCGGGGTCCACGTACTTGCCCAGTTCGTCGCCGCGCACCACGAAGCCGTCGGCCGTGTGGATGACGTAGCGGTTGCCGTGCCACATGGTGGTGGTCAGCACCACTTCCCACGTGTCGTCGGGGCGGGTGTGCGCGGCGGCCACCGTCTGCTGCGCCCCCACGGGCACGGCGTGCACCGCGAAGTCCAGTTCCACGGAATCGGCCTCTGGCGCCAGGGAAACCTGCATCCCGCGCGAGACCAGTTCCGTGGCCAGCAGGTTCTGGTAGGCCAGCGCGAAGGGCCGCGCGTTGGGCGGGGTGATGCGGATGGGCAGGGCCACCAGGTCATTGCGGTCGTCCAGGGCCTTGTACACCCGCAGGGCCGTGGCCGTGGCCATGCGGCTCCAGTCCTCGGGTTCGTCGATGGAGCGCCCGGAGCGGGTGTCGGCAAAGGGCTGGTCGGGCACGTTGCGCGGCGGCGGGGTGGCCACCGGGCCGCACAGGCCGTCGGCGGCGGGGCCGGACATGGCAAGAGCCACGGCCAGCAGCAGGGCGCGGGCGGCGGCGTGGAACGCACGGGAACGGCGAAGCATGGGGGTACCTTCCGCAAAGGGTCGCGGCGGGGTGGGCGCACCCCGTCGGAAACTTCATCGGCCGGATGGCGTTTTGCTTTAGAGCGCCGGTTGCGGAGCAGGAAAACGGGCAGGTGCGGAGGGACCGGGCGCGGGCCGACGAGAACAGGAAACCAGGCAAACCGGCGGGTTCACTGGCTGGGGGGGGGCTCCGGCCACGCGGCCCCCGTCGCCGGACGGGTGCGCAGATGCCCCGAGCCGCCTCGCCCGGAGCCACAGACCGGGCCACTGCCCGAGCACGGCGGCCAGGCGCTATTGCCCGAGCACGGCGGCCAGGCGCGCCAGGGCCGTGCGCAGATGGCTGACCGCCGCGGAGGCATCGCCGGGGCGGACCTGCCCGTCCTCCTCGCCGTCCGCCTCTTCTTCCCGGCGCAGCAGCCACTCCAGCCGACTGGCGGCAAAGCGCACCTCTTCGGCGCCCACGTTGGCGGCCTCGCTCTTCAGCCGGTGGGCGTGCAGGCGCACGGCCACCGTGTCGCCGCTGCGCCAGGCTTCGGTCAGGGCGTCCAGCGCCCCGGCCACTTCCACGGTCATCAGCGCCAGCAACTCGTCGTAGCTTTCGGGGTCCAGTTCCAGACGGCGCATGGCGCCGGACCGGTCAAGTACGGGATGGTCCGGTACCGAGTGGTCCGGCACGGAATGGCCGCCATCCTCGCGGGCGGTATCCGCCGGGCCGGAGCGGCCATTGTTCCTGGTGTTCGGATTTTCGTCCTTCATCCGTCTGCCCTTCTTCCTGAAGGTGATATCTCTAGGCAGATAGCCCCAACGGCGTGCGCAGGCAAGCAAAAGGCGACCATGGCGTATTCCCGGCGCCGAATCTGGTGGCACGATTTTACTAATCACGCACTTGACGTTTGAATTTTGTGAAAAAAAGATGCATGGCAAGGGGGCAACACGCAGGAGGCGCCATGCATTCCGAACAGACCAGGGTTCAGGCCCGCGCACCGCGACACGGCGCGCACACCATCCGCATGCGCACGCACACCATCCACATGTGCACGCAGCCGGGCGCCACGGCGGGCGCATGTCCCGCGCCCCCGGCCGTGCTCCGGCGGGCCGCGCCGCTGCTCGCGGCCCTGCTCGCGGGCGTGGCCCTGCTGCTGGGGCAGACGCACCCGGCCCTGGCCCACCGGGTGAACATCTTCGCCTGGGTGGAAGGCGGGGCCATCCGCTGCGAAAGCTCGTTCAGCAGCGGCAACCCCGCCCGCGACGCCAAGGTCACCGCCACGCTGGCGGGCAGCGGCACGGTGATGGGCACCGCCGTCACAGACGCCAAGGGCCGCTGCGCCCTGCCCGTCACCCCGGAACTGCGCGCCGCCAGGGCCGACCTGATCATCGAGGTGCAGGCTGGCGAAGGCCACCGCAATACCTGGACCATGCCCGCCGAGGAATACCTGGCCGCGCCCGTCGGCATGCCCACCGCCCCGGCTCAGGATGACTCCAAGGCCGTTGCGCCCGCCCCTGCCGCCGCAAGCCCCGCCGGTACCGCGCAGCCCGGAGGCGCGGTGCTCGACGAGGCCGCCCTGCGGCGCATCGTGGCCGAGGCCGTGGCCGAACAGGTGGCCCCGCTGCGCCATTCGCTGGCGGCCATGCAGTCCGGCGGGCCGCGCATGGCCGACGTGGCGGGCGGCATCGGGTACATCGTGGGGCTGGCGGGCATCGCCCTGTGGGCCCGTTCGCGCCGCCGCTGAAAACGCCCCCGGCGCTGCCGATGCGCCCTGTCCCGAATCCCGGCCAAGCCCGTGCCACCGGGTTGCGCTTGCCCGCGAAACCGCCTATGCACCTGCCGTTCGCGCCCAGCCGCGCGCCACGCACCCTACCGCAGCGAGGCACCATGGCCGCCACCGACGCCAGGAAGCTGAAGAAACGCATCGCCGAGATCCGCCGCCGCAAGGCCGAGCGGAAGATGGACCCCTTTTCGCAACTCATCCACGACTTCTGCCGCCCGCTGCTGGCCGTGGCCGAGGAGTTGAGCGGCCCGGAGAACGCCGTGAGCCTTGGCGTGTTCGCGTGGAACGCGGCCTTCCTGCCCGACGAGCGCTGGCGCGCCAACCTGCGCCTGTCGCTGGTGCGCTTCGACCTGACCGACGACGCGCAGGAAGCGCTGGAAGGCATCGTGGAGGAGATGATCCGCCAGAAACGGCTGATGTTCCCGGACGACCGCCGGGTGGTGACGCGCTTCGACGTGACGGCGCGGGACGGCAAGGTGTTCGTGGAGGCCGCGCAGCGCACGGCCACCAGGGAACTGATGCCCCACCTGCGCCCGGAATACGCGGTCACCGCGCCCGGTGCAGAGGACACTGGCGCGGGCTGTTCGGGATGCGCCTCGGCCGGGGCGGGCGGATGCCCGTCGGGCGCGACGTGCCCCGGCTCCCTGAAACCGGGCCCGACGCCGGGCCCGATGCCGAGCCTGACGCCGGGCGTGCTGTTGCCCGGTCGGGATGCGCCCCCGGTCCCCCGGCCAGACACGCCGGACGACGCCACGGAGAGCGGCGCCGACGGCGGCAAGAGCTAGGGGCTGTTTCCAAATTAGGATTTTCGTTCGTTGGCAAGGAAAACGAGCCTGCCATGAGGGAGTATACTCTTATCGTATTCGACCGATATGGCAGGCGAAGTTTGACGACGCCAACGGGCGAAAGGACAATTTGGAGACAGCCCCTAGCCCGCCCTTCCCGGCTCAGCCGCCCCCGCCTATCCATGAAGATCGGGGCCGCCGTCCCTATTCCCCCAAGCCGTCCACGTCGCGCGCCGCCTCGGCCGGGTCGTCGCCCGAGGCAAGGCGGCGCAGCACCCGCAGGTTGCGGCGGTCCTCGGCCAGATCCTTGCCCTTGTGCGTTTCCAGCACCATGGGGTGACCGGCAAAGCGCGGGTCGCGCACCAGCCGGGCGAACCCGGCCGCGCCCACGTGGCCCAGGCCGATGTGCGCGTGCCGGTCGCTGCGTGCCCCGCACGGGGTGGCGCTGTCGTTGACGTGGAACAGCCGCACCCGTCCGAGGCCCACCGCGCGGTCCACCTCCCCGACCAGCCGCGCGTAGCCTTCCCGCGTGGCCAGGTCGTACCCGGCGGCGCAGGCGTGGGCCGTGTCGATGCACACCCCCAGCCGTTCGCGGGCCGGGCAGGCGTCCACGATGCGGCCCAGTTCCGCCACGTCGGCCCCCAGGCAGGTGCCCTGCCCGGCGGTGTTCTCCAGCAGCACGCCCACGCCCCCGGCCTGAGGATGCAGGCGATCCGCCGCGTCGAAGGCCGTGGCCAGCCGCGCGGCCACCCGGCGCACGCCGTTCTCCACGAACCGCCCACCGCTGTCGCTCGCCACGGGTCGCCCGCCGCTGCCGCCCTCCAGATGCGCGCCCGGATGCAGCACCACCCACGGGATGCCCAGCAGGGCGCAACGTCCGATCTCGGCGGCCAGCCCGTGCGCCGAACGCAGCCCTGCCTCCTCGTCCGGCGAGGCCAGGTTGAACAGGTACGAGGCGTGCGAGGCCACGAAGCCCCCGCCCCACTCCGCCACGGCGGCGCGGAAGCGCTCGGCGTCACTGTCTGAAAGTCGGGGCGCCTCCCACCGCCGCTGGTTGGCGGTGAACACCTGGAGGGCCTGCGCCCCCACGGCCCGGGCATGTTCCACCGCGCGCCAGAGCCCTCCGGCCACGGACATGTGCGCTCCGAACAACGGCATCGGCCATCATCCCCGTATCGTTGAGTGTTGTCCGCAACTGCGCTGCGCGTGGCGCGGCTCGTACCGCCGCGCTTCCGTATCGTGCAGGTTCCCTTCATGGCGTGCGACTTCGCATACCCGTACCGCCACGGCGCGGAACACCCACGGCATCGCGGGGCGGCATGCCCCCATGCGACACGGCCGCCTCCCTGCATGATGGCATGGACCATGCACCGCGCATGGGGGTCCCCTACCGAGTTCCCTACCGGGGAATTCAGCGTTCCACCCAATATCGTGCAGTGCATGCGCGTGCTAGACAGGCATCATCGAAGGGAGCCGTGAACCGCGTCACTCCCTTCCCGAACATGCCCCCGGAACAGCCCCCGGAGACGGTACCCCCGCTTCTGCCACCGTCTCCGGGGGCACTTCATTGCCAGACGCCATTACCAGACGCCCGCCCGCTTCCCGTCCGTCCTTCGACGCGCGCGGCAGCCCCGCCCCTTCAGCCCCGGTAGCCGAACAGCAGGCGCAGCAGCCTGCGCGCCCCGGCGAAAAACAACACCCGCGACACCACGCTGCCCGCCGCGCGGGCCGAAATCTCGCCCAGCGTGGGATAGGGATGCACGGCCCCGGCCAGCGCGGCAAGCCGCACCCCGCCGCCTAGCACCGCCACCCATTCGTTCAGCACCTCGCCCGCGTGCGGTCCCACGGCCTGCACCCCCAGCACCTTGTTGCCGCCCTTGCGCAGCACCAGCTTCAGGCGGCCTTCCGGCCTGCCCTCGGTGAGGGCGCGGTCGTTGGCGGCAAAGGATTCCACGTGTACGTCCACGGACAGGCCGCGCTCGGCGGCCATGCGTTCGTTGCAGCCCACCGAGGCCAGTTCCGGGTCGGTGAAGGTGCACCACGGCATGCGCGCGTAGTCCGCCCGGCGCGGCAGACGCAGCACGGCGTTGGCCACCACCACCCCGGCCTCGTGCCCAGCGGCGTGGGTGAACTGCCAGTCCCCGGTCACGTCGCCCGCCGCGTAGATGTGCGGCTGGCTGGTTCGCATGCGGCCATCCACCGTGATGCCGCCGTGCGCCCCGCTGGCCACCCCTGCCGCCACAAGGTCCAGCCCGGCGGTTTCCGGCGTGCGGCCCAGGGCCGCCAGCAGCCGGTCGGCCCGCACGGTGAGCGGGCCGCGCCCCTCGCCCTGGGGCAGTTCCAGGTCCGCCTCGACGCCCTCGCCGTGCCCGTCATGTCCGCTAGGTCCGTCAGGTCCATTGGGCACCGCGCGCAACATCTTCACCGTGGCCCCGGCCAGCACGCGCACTCCGTCGGCGGCCAGCGCGGCGTGCACCACGCCCGCCATGTCCGCGTCGTCGCGCGGTAGGATGCGCGGGCCGCGCAGCACCATGGTCACCCGCGACCCCAGCCGGGCGAAAGCCTGGGCCATCTCGCAGGCCATGGGGCCGCCGCCCAGCACCAGCAGCGACGCGGGCAGCGCATCCAGCGAAAAGAGTTCGCGGTTGGTCAGCAAGGGGACGGCGTCCAGCCCCGGCAGGGGCGGCAGTTGCGGCGACGACCCGGTGGCCACGAGGATGCGCGCCGCGCTCACCCGCCGCCCGCCGATGTCCACGGTGTGCGCGTCGCAAAAGCGCGCCGGGCCGAAACGCACGTCCACCCCCAGCGCGGCGAAGCGCTCCGGCGAATCGTGGCGCTGGATGACGGCCTGCACCTCGCGGATGCGCCGGGCCACGGCGGTGAAGTCCACCGGTTCCAACTCCGGTGCGGGCAGGCCGAAAAACGCAGCGTGGCGCATGACGTGGCGCGCCCTGGCCGTGGCCAGCAGGGTCTTGCTGGGCACGCAGCCGTGGTGCAGGCAGTCGCCGCCCAGGGCGGGCTCCCGCTCGGCCAGCACCACCCGCGCGCCCAGGCGCGCCGCGCCCGCCGCCGCCGTCAGTCCCGCCGCTCCGCCGCCGATGACCAGCAGGTCGGCGTCATGCCGTATGGTCCGGGCCATGGTCATCCTCCTTGCGGGCGTCCTGCCGCGCTTCCGCGACCGGGCCGGAACCGGATTCCACGCGGCGGGCGCGCACCCGGTCCAGCACCTTGCGCGCCGCCAGCGGGAACAGCCCCAGCAGGGTCATGGCCGCCAGCAGCCCCGGCGACAGCACGTCGCCCGGCGAAGCCACCGCGCCCAGTTCGCGCCCGGCGTTCACGTACACGGCGGTGCCGGGCAGCATGCCCACCAGCGACACCCAGAAATAGGTGCGCACGGGCATGGCCGTCAGCCCCATGAGCAGGTTCACCAGAAAAAAGGGAAACGCGGGCACCAGACGCAGCCCGAACAGGTAGAATGCGCCGTCGCGGGCCAGCCCTTCGTCGATGCGGGCCATGCGGTGGCCGAAACGGCGGCGCACCGCGTCGCGGAACACGTAGCGCGCCCCCAGGAAGGCCAGGGTGGCCCCCACGGTGCTGGACAGCGAGGTGGCCCACAACGCGGTCCAGAAACCGAACACCGCCGCGCCCGCAAGGGTCAGGGCCGTGGCCCACGGCAGCGACAGCGCGGTCGAGGCCACGTACACCGCCATGTAGGCGCCCACGGACAGTACCGGGCTGCCGTTGTGCCAGGCCACCAGTTCCGCCTGCGCGGCCTTGAGCCGGGCCAGCGACAGCCATTCGCCAAGGCCAGACCACCACGCCGCCGCAAGGCAGGACGCCACCGCCGTCAGCAGCAGGGCGCGTCGCGCCGTGTCAGTCAACCTGAGCCGCATGCGGGTCCTTCCGGGTGTTCCGGGCCGCCGCACGCCCGGCGTGCGGGGTGGTGTCACAGCGCACGGGGCGGACTGGGGACATTGGGCGGACTGGGCGCACAGGGGGCACCGTTCAGGGCTCCGTACAGGGCCGCGCCCAGCAGTCCGGCGTCGGGGCTGCGCACCAGGCGCACCGGCACCCGGCGCAGCAGGTCAGCGTGGGTGTCGCTTTGCCGGAAGGCTTCGGCAAAGGCGGGGTGCGTCACCAGCGCGGGCACGGCGGCGGCCACCCCACCGGCGATGAACAGCCCGCCCAGGGCCAGGGTTTCCAGCACGTAGTTGCGGCAGACGCGGCCATAGAACCGGGCGAACCATGACAGGACCTGTGCCAATATCGGGGGCGGCGCTTGGCCGGGGCCTTCATCGTCCCCGCAGCCCGAGGTCAGGCGGCCCGCCACTTCGGCCGGTTCCAGCCACTGCCCGGTGTGAAAGGCGTGCAGCAGCCGCAGGCCGGGGCCGGACACCACCAGGTCGCCGATGACCTCCCGCCCAGTGTGGGCGCGGATGAACGCGGCAAAGGCCATTTCCCGCTCGTCCGTGAAGGGAAACAGGGCGTGCCCCCCTTCCGAGGGCAGGGCCCGGGGCGGCGCGCAGGCATCGGGCGGGGGCAGCAGCAGGCACTTGCCAAGGCCCGTGCCCGCGCCCACCACGGCCATGGCGGCCTCCGGAGCGGGGGCGCCGTCCAGCACCTCCAGCACGTCCAGCGCGGCCGGGCGCAGGCAGGCGTAGGCCTGGGCCACGAAATCGTTGATCAGCAGCACCGGCGGCAGGGGCGGCACATCCGGCGCGCGCAACGCCGGGTCGTCCAGGTCCACCGCCCAGGGGATGTTGGGCGGCGTGCAGCGGCGTCCGTCCCGCACCGGCCCGGCCACGGCCAGCACCAGCAGCGCCGGGGGCGTGCCGATGCCCGCCGGAACGTCCGCGCAGGCAGCCTCCGGGGGCGCGAACAGCCCCGGCTCCGCAGCGGCGGCCCGGCGCAGCAGGTCCGGGAAGGACGCGGCAGCGGCCGTGGGCAGGCGCACCGCGCACAGGCGATCCTGCGGGCGCGGCACGTCGCCGCGCGCCAGCCCGTCCGTCTCGTACAGGGCGAAGCGGCTGTTGGTGCCGCCTATGTCCGCCGCCAGCACGCGCATGCGCTTTTCTCCTTTCGCGCGGGCATGCCGCACGGCCCCCTAGGTGAGTCCGGTCAGCGTCCGCAGGAAAACCGCGGCATCCGGCGACACCGACGAAAAGCTGAGCCGCACGTCGTTGCCGGTGCCGCGCACCACGCGGGCGGGCAGGCCCATTTCCTCGCCCCTGGGATTCTGCACGAACAGCATGCACACGGTACCCTCGGGAAACTTGCCGCGCACGGCGCACCGCGCGCCGGTCAGGCTGACGTCCCAGGTCATCACCGAAAAGCCGTACCCGGAAATCTCGATGCGCCCCTTGTACCGCCCGGCCACGCGGGCGGCGCGCCTGCGTTCGCCGCCCTGTTTGGCGGCAGGTGCGGCGGCGGGTGCGGCGTCCGGCTGTTTCTCTTCCATCCTGTGTTCCCCTCCTGCATGACATCGCCGCGTGCGGCCCCCTGCGCGCGGCTCGTCGTCTGATGTGCTCTGATGTGCGGTGATCGGCATGGCCGCCCCATATCGGACCATGCCCGCCGTATCCTTGAACTTCGCGCGTCCTGCGTCCTGTGCGGCCTGTCCACGGGTTCGGCCAGTTCGCCCAGTTCTCCCGGTTCGCCCGGCCGGGCGTCAGAGAAGATGGAGCGCGCCCGGAAAAACCGTCACTCCTGGGCACGCTCCACGCGCGCCAGGGCTTCGGCCGCCCGGTCCCGCCGTTCGCGCCACACCCGCCGGGCAAAGGCCCGCAGGGTGCGCGCCGCCGCGTCGGGCGGCGGCAGTTCCGGCAGTTCCGGCAGCCCCGGCAAGCCCTCGTCCAAGCGCGGCAGGGCCAGCGTGGCGTCCAGCGCGCACGCGTAGCCTTCCATGCCGCTGCCCGCCACCCTCAGCTTTTCCTGCCCTTCCACGTCCAGCGACCTGGCCATGCCCAGCACGCACGAGGGCGAGTGGTCGCGGTTGGCCTTGTCCACCAACTGATTGATCTCGGCGGCCCACTGGCGGTACCGCCGGTATCCCAGCCTGCGCACCTTGCCCGGCCGCCCCGGCACCGGGGATGCGGCGCCGTTGACGTAGTCGTCGAAGGCGCGCCAGGTGTCCGCGTACACCTCCTGCAGCAGCTTTTCGTACAGGCCGCCACGGGTCCAGGCAAAGGGCAGGTCACGGTGCGGGCAACCTTCCGTGCCGCCCGGCAGGCGCATGAAGTCCACGGGCACGCCCAGGGCGCGCCACAGTTGTTCGGCCATGTCCGGCCCGGTAAGCAGGTCCGCCAGCCATCCGGCATGGCACAGGGCGCGCTGCCCGGCCCGGCGCAGATCATCCTCGCGCGAGCGGAACAACTCGGTCTCGTCGTCCACGGCCTTGCGGGCGGAAAAGAAGGTCTCGGCCATCTCGCTGAGCACTTCATCCTGCAGGGCCGAAACCATCTCCTCACGCTGGTCGGTCATCACGTCTCCATGGCTGCGGGTCGGCCACCAGAGTAGCAGCGCGGGCAGCCCGTAGCAAGCGTGCCACTTGCCGGACGGGTTTCCTCGGTGGTAGCCGGGCGGAAGGGATGGCGCGTCCCGCGCCGTCCGCCTGCCCGAACCCGCAACGGAGGCCAGATGCCCGCCATACCGCACGACGCGCCGCCTTGCCCGCGGTCTTCCGCAACCGCCCAGGCCCACCGTCTGGACGGACCAGTCGCATCCCCGGCCGCATCCACCGAAGCACGGACGGACGACGCGCATGCGCGCATCCGGCTGCTGGGCCAGCGGCTGACGGCCCTGGGGGTCGCCCTGGCCACGGCGGAATCGTGCACCGGCGGGCTCATCGCCGCGCGCTGCACGGACGTGCCGGGCAGTTCCGCGTGGTTCACCGGGGGCGTGGTGGCCTATGCCAACGACGTGAAGCGCGACGTGCTGGGAGTGGACCCGGCCCTGCTGGCCGCCCACGGCGCGGTGAGCGAGCCGGTGGTGCGCGCCATGGCCGCCGGGGTGCGCCGCCTGACCGGCGCGCGCTTTGCCGTGGCCGTGTCCGGCGTGGCCGGTCCCGACGGCGGCACGCCGGAAAAGCCCGTGGGCACGGTGTGGATGGCCGTGGCCGACGGAGAGAACGTGCAGGCCCTGCGCTTCCTGTTTTGCGGCGACCGGGCCGCCGTGCGGAACGCCGCCGTGGACGCCGCCGTGGAAGCGCTGCTGGCCCTGTGCGACGGGCAGGCCATGCCGGGCGGAGGGAACGCGCCTTGAGCGGGGGCGAACGGACCGCGCCGCCGGGGGCCCCGCGGGCTGCGCCACCCACGCAGGGCGTGCCCGGCATGCTCCGCTGCTTCGTGGGACTGCCCCTGCCCCCGGAATGGCAGGACCGGCTGGCCGCGCTGCGCGACGAACTGGGCGTGTCCGGTCACGCTTCCGGCCACTCTCCCGGCGACGCCCGCGACCCGGCACTGGCGGA
This sequence comes from Nitratidesulfovibrio sp. 1201_IL3209, assembly GCF_036763125.1. Lineage (NCBI taxonomy): Bacteria > Pseudomonadati > Thermodesulfobacteriota > Desulfovibrionia > Desulfovibrionales > Desulfovibrionaceae > Nitratidesulfovibrio > Nitratidesulfovibrio sp. 1201_IL3209. Next base: position 2,272 of record NZ_JBAIYT010000027.1, on the reverse strand, counting down.
CCTGCTGCGCCGCCTGCGCTGGACGCCCCCCGGCAACTGGCACCTGACCCTGCGCTTTCTGGGCGACGTGCCCGCCAGCCGCCGCGACGAGGTGGCGGACGCACTGAAGGCCATCGCCTTTGCGCCGGTCCCGCTGGCCGTGGGCAGGGCGGGCGTGTTTCCCGCAAGAGGCGCGCCGCGCGTATTGTGGCTGGGGCTGGCGCGGGGCGCTCGGGAATGCGCGGCCCTGGCCGGGGCGGTCAACGCGGCCTTGGTTCCGCTGGGGTTCGCGCCGGATGCCCGTCCCTTTGCTCCGCACCTGACCCTGGCCCGGCTGCGCGAGGCGCACCGCCCCGACAGGCGCGAAAATGACCGGCCCGGAAATGACCATCAGAGACACGGACGTTGGGGCGGCGAGCGGAACGGTGCCGCACGGTCCGGCGGCGAATCGCCATCCCCGCCCTCCCCCCGGGCGGCAGCGGATGCCCGCGATGCCCTGCTTGCCGCCGTCGATGCCCGCGTCTTCCGCTCCGCATCGCCGTGGCCCGGCTGCACCGTGCGCGACATGGTGCTGTGGCGTAGCGACCTTGGCGGCGCCCACCCGGTATACACCCCGCTGGCCGTACTGCCCGCGCGGACGTGACGCGCACGCCGGGACACCTCATGAAAAACGCCGCGCCCGAAGGCGCGGCGTCGTGCCGCTCTGTCATGCCCTGTCCCCGCCGGAGCGAAGGCGGGCATGCCGCTGACGGCTCACCGGCTTTCCTCGCCGCACGTCCTGTGCCAGCGGGAATACGGTTTGCCCTACGAGGCGTAGTCGCCCCTGTTGAACTTGAATCTCTCCGTGGCGGCCATCACTTCGAGTTCGTTGACCACGGCCGCGAGCCCTTCGTGGTCGGAAAGGTTGGGCATGGTCTGCTTGAGGTCGCGCAGCGAACTGTCGATGCCTTGCAGCATCGAATAGGCGCCGCGCAGCCCGCCGGAAGACGCCCCCTGCCCCAGTTCGCGGGCATAGGCCTCCCAGTTGTTCAGCAGGCCGTCCAGTTGCGCCATGGCCTGGTCGAGGCCGGTCGCGTCCGTGGAGGCGGCGTCCACGCCGTCCACGCCACCTGTGGACGAGGCCATGAGCAGCGGGTCGATGCCCGCCGCCCCCGGCGGCGCCACCGACGCGGCGGACTGCGCGGCCTCGGTGCCGGCCAGCTCCTGCGAGAGCAGCGCGCCGAAGTCGCCGGCAGCACTGGTGCCGCCGGTGGTCTTCCGCTGCGTCTGCTCCTGCCGTTGCAGGGCCTCCAGTTGTTCCGTGCCGATCTTCATGACGTCCCCCATGTCAGGGATGTAGCGCATGTCGTGCATGCAGGGTACGCCCGTGCCCAAGCAAGAACCCTGCCACGGGACTTGTGCGCGCAACATCCCGGAATTACAGCAACGCGCCCGTGCAAGGGGCGGGAAAAAGCTGCCGGGCGGCACGGCTTGCCCACAGGGGGACACTACGCATCAAATCGGCCCTTGTCTATTTCGCCCTCAAAGCATACTGTAACTATACGAAGAGGTTCAGACTGCCACCCGGCCCCGCGAGGGGTACGGAATCCGTAACCAGGGAGGAACACCATGAAGGACTTCAAGAAGATTCTCTGCGCCGTGGACTTTTCCGAGCACAGCAAGGACGTCGCCGAATATGCCGCCTCGCTCGCCAAGCTGACCGGCGGGTCGGTGGTGGTGCTGTACGCCGCCCCCTCGCTGAGCCAGTACGTGGGCTTCCACGTGCCGCCGAACTCCATCGAGAACTTCGTGGGCGAAATCGTTTCCGGCGCGGAAAAGGCCATGGAGTCGTTCGTGGCCGAGAATTTTCCGGGCATCAAGGCCGAGGGCCGCATCGTCACCGGCTACGCGGCCGAGGAAATCCTGGGCATCGCGGACAAGGAAGGCGCGGACGTGATCATCATGGGCACCCACGGCCGCAAGGGCCTGGACCGCATCCTGTTCGGCTCCGTGGCGGAAAAGGTGGTCAAGAGCGCCCGCCAGCCGGTGCTGACCGTCCGTCCTTCCGCATGACTCCGGGCCGCATAGCCTCGGGGGCCGCATAACTCCGGGCCGCGTGGTTCCGGGGCGCATGGCCCACCCCTTCCGAGGTCGGCTGGCGCCCCCGGTGGCGGCGGAAGAAGCACAAATCAAAACCACCCGCATAGCGGGTGGTTTGCTCTGCCCTATAAGGGCATCTTACCGGCCTGCGCCTAAAGGACGCTGCTTTCACTGCGTTCAAGCCAGTACCTTTGTCTCTTTGGCTACCCCTTGA
>NZ_JBAIYT010000026.1:0-55773 GCF_036763125.1 Nitratidesulfovibrio sp. 1201_IL3209 | reverse complement strand
GGTGAAGAGGAACTTCGAATTACACCTCAAAGAATGTGAATGGCGCTACAACAAGCCCCTGCCCCAACTCATTGCCGAAATGAAACGGCTGGTAGCAAAAAACAAAGACCTGATGGTCTAGAGCCTTGAAAATATTGAGAGGGTGCAATGCGCATTCGAGCAGAGCGTATCGTGACATTCGGCTTACTTTTGGGGCTGTGTTTTTTGGCTGGATGTGCAACTAAGTGGCAGAAATATGGAGCTACAGAGGATGAATTTGAAGCTATGAAGGCTTCCTGTATGTCCGCTGCGAGTTCAAAGTTTCCAGTGATAACACGTCAGGTGCAGATATCGCAGGGGTACGTTACTCCTGCAACAACGCAATGTACGGGATATGGATATTCTGTGAACTGCTATCAGATAGGTGGGCAGTATGTTCCGCCAAGATTTATGACTGTTGATGACAATATGAATGCGCGTGAGCAAGAGATTAAAAGCTGCTTTTATCAAAATGGATGGACACCAGTTAAGGATAACTAATTTTAGTAATAATTATGATATGTATTTTGTTTTCTACATGTTGAGTGGTTTTCTCACATACCCCATTAGTAGCCTCATTATCCCCCCCGCATCCCCGGAATCGTAGAACGCGGCCAGCCGTTCGTTGAACCGCTCCGCGTCGTTGGCGGGGATGGCGAAGGCCAGGTAGCCGTTGGCCACCAGCGTGCCCGCCATCATCAGCCAGGCGGTGCGCTTGTTGCCGTCGTAGAAGAACTGGCTGCGGGCCATGAACAGGAACAGGGCCAGCGCCCGTTCGCTGTGCGATGTCAGCGCGTGCAGCGCGCGCACGCCGTCGTCCCAGCGCTGGGCCAGTGTTTCCGCCGGCGGGGGCACATGGGCAACGCCGCCCACGTAGACCTGCCTGGCGCGGAACACGCCCCATTCCAGCGCCTCGTCACGCGCCACTTCCGCGTGCAGGCGGCAGGCCACCTCGCGGGTGATGGCGAAGCTGCCGTCGCCCAGCATGCCCAGCAGCACGTCCACCGCGCGGCCCATGCGCCGCACCTGGTCCAGCGCTTCCAGGCTCACCCCGCCCACGCTCTGCCCCTGCAAAATGGTCTGGGTCTGCGGCAGGGTGCAGGGGGTGTTCTCAAAGGTCTTCAGGCTGGACCACACGAAATCGGGCCGGAATTTCTTCAGGTAGAAGACGGCCTCGCGCACGTCGGCGGCGCGTGTGGTCTCGTAGTCGCCCGGCGGCCACGTGATGTCGAGTACGCGGTTCATATCCTTCACCTAGCCAATCCGCCCGCACCCGGCAAGATGGTTCGCGCGCCCCGGCCTGTCCTGCTTTTCTGAGGCTTCTCCCGCCCCACACGGTCCCACCCTGTCTTTGCATCCATGCCCTGACGCTACCTTCTTCGCGCCGCCCCGTTCCCACCGCTTCGGAAATGGCGTATTGTCCGGCGTGACTGTCCCTAACGAGCAAACCCCACGAGGCATGACCATGAAGAAATTGATCAATGCAGTGGAAAACGTGGTTCGCGAACAGTTGCAGGGCATGGCGGCGGCGCATCCGGAACTGCGGGTGAACATCGACCCGCACTTCGTCTGCCGCAAGGAAATACCGCAGGGCAAGGTGGCCATCGTCTCGGGCGGCGGCAGCGGGCACGAACCCATGCACGGCGGCTTCGTCGGCCACGGCATGCTGGACGGCGCCTGCCCCGGCGAGGTGTTCACCTCGCCCACCCCCGACCAGATGTACGAGTGCGCAAAGGCCGTGGATCGCGGCGCGGGCGTGTTGTTCATCGTCAAGAACTACACCGGCGACGTGATGAACTTCGAAACCGCCGCAGAACTGTGCCACGCCGACGGGCTGAAGGTGCAGAACATCCTCATCGACGACGACGTGGCCGTGAAGGACAGCCTGTACACGGCAGGACGGCGCGGGGTGGGCACCACCGTGCTGGCGGAAAAGATCGTGGGCGCGGCGGCGGAAGCCGGCTACGACCTCGACAAGTGCGCGGACCTGTGCCGCAAGGTGAACCAGTACGGCCGCTCCATGGGCATGGCGCTCACCCCGTGCACCGTGCCCGCCGCGGGCAAGCCCACCTTCGAACTGGCCGAGAACGAGATCGAGATCGGCATCGGCATCCACGGCGAGCCGGGCACCCGGCGCGCCGCCATGAAGCCGGTGGACGAACTGGTGCAGATCATGGCCACCGCCATCATCGACGACCCGGCCTACACCCGCACCGTGCGCGAACTGGACCGCGCCAGCGGCCAGTGGGTGGACAAGACCCTGACCGACGCGCCCTTCGCCAAGGGCGACAAGGTCATCGCCTTCGTCAACAGCATGGGCGGCACCCCGGTCAGCGAACTGTACGCCGTGTACCGCAAGCTGGCCGAAGTGTGCGCGGCGCGCGGCATCTCCATCGTGCGCAACCTGATCGGCCCGTACATCACCTCCCTGGAAATGCAGGGCTTTTCCATCACCCTGCTGAAGGCGGACGACGAAATCCTGAAGTTCTGGGATGCTAAATCCATTACCCCCGGCCTGCGCATGGGCTAGGCGGGTTGTGGTCTTTTTGTCCGCTGCCTGCGTCAGCAAGATTTTTTATTCCGGTCACGTACAATAAGAGTACGCTCCCTTCATAAAAAATACCTGCTTCCTTGGCAGCGAACAAAAATCCTCACAACCCGCGCAGATTGCGGTAGCGCAGCGCACATTGAAGCGCGGCGCGCACCAGTCAATCGCAGAACTCGCGTAGTCCGCACCAGAGCAGCTTCCCTTTCCGACCATGAATCCCGGTCCGGCGGATGACATGCACGTCGCCCGCCGGACCGGAATCCGTCCACTCCACCGCACCGATTCACCACAGCCTTCGTCCACCATATTTCCCACAAGGACGCTCCCATGCAGATCACCCGCGACCACATCCTCACATGGCTCGCCAGGCTGGGCGAGATCATGCGCGACAACCGCACCTACCTCACCGATCTCGACGCCGCCATCGGCGACGCCGATCACGGCATCAACATGGACCGGGGCTTCACCAAGGTGCAGGAAAAGCTGCCCGCCTTCGCGGACAAGGACATCGGCGCCATCCTCAAGGATACCGGCATGGTGCTGCTGTCCAGCGTGGGCGGGGCCAGCGGCCCCCTGTACGGCACCTTCTTCATGAAGGCGGGCCTTGCCGTGGCGGGCAAGGACGCGCTGGACGCCCCCGACGTGCAGGCCCTGCTGGACGCCGGGGTGGAGGGCGTGGTCTCGCGCGGGCGGCCCGTGCTGCACGACAAGACCATGTTCGACGCCTGGAAGCCCGCCATCGACGCCTACCGCGATGCCGTGGCGGGCGGCGGCGACCTGCTCGCCGCGCTGGACGCGGCCGTTGCGGCGGCGGAAGAAGGCATGCGCGCCACCATTCCGTTGCAGGCCCGCAAGGGCCGCGCCAGCTACCTTGGCGAGCGCAGCATCGGCCACCAGGACCCCGGCGCCACCTCCACGGTGCTGCTGTTGAGCGCCCTGCGCGACGTGGTGCGGGGGTAGCCCATGGTCGGCATCGTCGTCGTCACGCACAGCGCCGTGCTGGGGCAGGGCGTGAAGGAACTGGCGGAACAGATGACGCAGGGCCGCGTGCCGCTGGCCGTGGCGGGCGGCATCGACGACCCGGACCACCCCATCGGTACCGACCCCGTGCGGGTCATGGCCGCCATAGAGGAAGTGCAGCAGGGCGACGGCGTGCTGGTGCTGATGGACCTCGGCAGCGCGCTGATGAGCGCGGAAACCGCGCTGGACCTGCTGCCGCCCGAGGTGGCGGCGCAGGTGCGGCTGTGCCCGGCCCCGCTGGTGGAAGGGGTGATGGCCGCCGCCGTGCAGGCCTCCATCGGGGCCGACCTCGACACCGTGCTGCGCGAGGCGCAGTCCGCCCTGGCCGTGAAGGCGGAACTGCTGGGCATGCCCCTGTCCCGAGAGGGCATCCCCCTGACCCGAGACAGCGGCGGGACGGGCGGGGACGTGCCCGGCGCGCCCCGTGAGGCGGGTGAGGCGGATGACGCGGCCCCCCCGGCGGCGACAGCCGCCCCGGAAGCCAGCCATGAACTGACCCTGATGGTGCCCAACCGCCTGGGGCTGCACGCCCGCCCCGCCGCACGCATCGTCACCGCCCTTGGCCCGTTCATGGCCGACGTGCAACTGGTGCGCGGCGAGCGGATGGTGTCCGCCCGCTCGGTGAACCGCATCGCCACGCTGGCCGTGCGGGGCGGCGAGACCATAACCTTCCGGGCCACCGGGGCGGACGCCGCGCAGGCCCTGAGGGCGCTGGCCGATCTTGCGGCGGAGAACTTCGGCGATGCGCCCGACGCGGCCGGTTCGTCCGCTGTAACGGGCATGCCGGGCACGGCGGCGCGCGGGAAGGCCGGAGCCACGGCCGCCCCCGCCGCAAAAGGCGGCGTGCCCGCCTCGCCGGGCGTCGCCGTGGGGCCTGTCGCGTGGCATCATCCGGCCTTCGACGCACCCCCGCCGGACCTCGCGGCGGGCACTCCCGCAGAGGAAACCGCCCGGCTGGAGGCCGCGCTGGACGCGGCCCGCCGCGAACTGGCCGCGCTGGAACGGCGCACCGCCGCCGTGGCGGGCAGGCAGGAGGCGGAAATCTTCGTCATGCACCGCCTGCTGCTGGACGACGCCACCATCGCCGGGGACGCCCGCCAGCGCATCGCAGAGCGGCGCGAGCCCGCCGAGGCGGCCTGGTACGTAGTGATCGACGAGGCGGCGGAAAGTTTCCGGCAACTGCCGGAAGGCTACATGCGCGAACGCGCCGCCGACCTGGTGGACGTGGGCGCGCGCGTGCTGCGCCTGCTCACCGGTGCGCCGCCCACCGGCCCGCGCCTGGACCGGCCCTCGGTGCTGCTGGCCACGGACCTTGGCCCCTCGGACATGGCCCACCTGGACCCCGCGCTGGTGCTGGGCATCGTGACCATGCAGGGCGGGGCCACCTCGCACGCGGCCATCCTGGCCCGGTCCATGGGCATTCCGGCCGTGGTGGGCGCTGGCGCGCTGGCCGCCAACGTGGCCGACGGGATCACCGTGGGCCTCGACGGCGCCACCGGCGAGATCTGGATATCCCCCGCCCCCGGCGTGCTGGCATCCATCGAATCCCGCCGGGCCGCATGGCTGGCCGCCCGGCAGGCCGCACTGGCCGGGGCCTCCCGGCCCGCCGTGACCACCGACGGCCGCCAGGTGCACGTGCACGCCAACATCGGCGCCCCGGCCGACGCACCCGTCGCCCTGCAGAGCGGCGCGGAGGGCGTGGGCCTGTTCCGCACCGAGTTCCTGTTCCTGGACCGGGCCACCGCCCCGGACGAGGAGGAGCAGCGCGCCGCCTACGCCGCCGCGGCCGCCGCCATGCCCGGCCTGCCGGTGGTGGTGCGCACCCTGGACATCGGCGGCGACAAGCCGGTGCCGTATCTGGGCGACTTCGCGGCGGGAGAGGACAACCCCTTCCTGGGCGTGCGCGGCATCCGCTTCTGCCTGGCCCGGCGCGAACTGTTCCTGACCCAGTTGCGCGCCCTGCTGCGCGCCGCCGCCGAGCATCCCCTGCGGGTCATGTTCCCCATGGTGGCCCACCCCGGCGAACTGGCCGCCGCAAAGGCCCTGCTGGACGAGGCCCGCCACGCGCTGAACGCCGAAGGGCTGCCCCACGGCCCGGTGGAGGTGGGCATCATGGTCGAGGTGCCCGCCGCCGTGGCCCTGGCCGATCAACTGGCGCGCGAGGCGGCCTTCTTCAGTATCGGCACCAACGACCTGGCCCAGTACGTCATGGCCGCCGACCGGGGCAACGCCGCCGTGGCCGACCTGTCGGACGCGCTGCACCCGGCCGTGCTGCGCATGGTGCGCGACACCGTTGCGGCGGGCAATGCGGCGGGCATACCCGTGGCCATGTGCGGCGAACTGGCGGGCAGCGCCGAGGCCATCCCGCTGCTGGTGGGCTTGGGACTGGATGAACTGAGCATGAACGGCCCGGCCATTCCGCGGGCCAAGGACGTGGTGCGCGGCTGCGACATGGCGGCCTGCGCCAGGCTTGCGGAACGGGCGCTGGACCTGCCCGATGCCGCCGCCGTGCGGCGTCTGTTGAAGGAAGGCGGGTAGCGCCGGGCCGACGAACATGGCGGCGCATGAAACAGGGCCTGCGCGGCGCAACACCGCGCAGGCCCTGTACGGACGCACGACGCGGCAAGGCGGAACCGTCTTCGGAGGGTTCCGCCTTGCCGTTGCATGCAAAGGCCGTGCAGCATCGCACGGCCGAAAGGCCGGACGCGCCACGGGCGCATGCATCCCTGCCCCGCAATTCGCCGGCAATCGGCCAGCGCCGACCGCGCCCCGCGAAACGCGGGGCAGAAACGGGGGGGGCAGGGGCGCCCGCAATCGCTAGCCGAACAGGTCCTGCTCTTCCTTGAGCAGCTTTTCGGCCACGGCGCGCGAGTCCACCTGGTATTCGCCGGATTCCACCTTGCTCTTCAGCGCGTCCACCTTTTCCTGCCGCACGTCGGGCGCGGCAAGGGCGGCGGAATACGCCTCGGTGCGCAGCTTGGCCTCGTCGGAAAGGCTCACCCGGTCTCCCTGGGGGGAAGACGCGGCGTCGCTTTCCTTGCGCGCGGCGGTGCGCCTGGGCTGAAGCTCGGACTGTTCCAGCTTGGTCCTGTACGGATCCAGGTTCTTGAGATAATTCTTGATTTCCATGGTTACCTCCCCGGGGGAGCATACCGTTTACCGGAACTCGAACCGCCTAGAGCATGGTTTCGTCCACCGTTTCGAGAGCGATGTGCCATAGCCGGTCCAGGATTCTCGCCTTCTCCGCTGGCGCTACCTCGACGGGGCCGTCCGGTCCGGTGCGAAACACCTGGATGTCCAGCTGCGTCGGAGGATACGTGAAGGTGAGCGTTTCTCCCAGTTCCTGTTCCAGCTTCTGCCGAATCTCTCGTACGACGGGGTTGTCGCTTCCCGCAAGCAGAAGATTCTCCATGATCTCGCGAGCCACGCGTTCCACCATGAACCTGCGCTTCACCTCTGGAGGAATGGCGCTTTCCTCCTCGCCCGCCGCCAGTCGCATGGCCTGCCGGTAGCGGGCCAGCCTGCGCGCGGTCACAAGCTGCTTGTCATAGTGCAGCAGCATGTTGCGAAGGTAAAACGAGTTCGTGGTCACGGTAGTCTCCCCTCGTATCGCCTATCGGCTGCCCTAGGGGGAAACTTTAGGGGGGCGGACGCATTTTTTCCGAAAAAAATTTTCGGCCAATGCGGCGAGGGAAGACCCGCCCATGCACTCACCCCTCCTATCGGCGGCTGGCGTCGGAACATTAGGTGATGTTGGGGTGCGACTGCATTCTTTTGGAGCAGGTAGGGATATCCCCCGGTGTGCATTGGGTGTTTCGCATGCCCATGGGGGGATATGGATGCACTGTGGCATGGTGGAGTGGGCACATGCATGGGATACGGCTGTGGGGGATGGCGTGCTTGCGCCCGGCCTCGCCATGGGGCATGACACGCGAAACGCGCCGCGTCGCATTTTTTCCCGGAGCCATGACCGCATGACCGATGCTTTCACGATGCCGCAAGGCTGCCCGGCGGATTCCGCCGCCACCTCCGCCTCCCCCTCCCCCGCAGGCCCTTTCCGGGCGCTGCTGCCCGTGCTGCTGGCCTCCGGCTCGCCCCGCCGCCGCGAATTCCTGCACTCCCTCGGGCTGTCGTTCGAGGTGCATGGCAACGGCGCGGCCGAGCCCGATCCCCGTCCCGGCGAGCCCCCGGCGGACTACGCCCGCCGCGCGGCGACGGCCAAGGCCGCCTCGGTGGCCGCGTCACGCGCCGGGTGCCCCGGTTCCGTTGTCATCGCGGCGGACACGGTGGTGGCCCTGCACGGAGAGATCATGGGCAAGCCTGTGGACCGCGCCGATGCGCTGCGCATGCTCGCCCGCCTGGCCGGGCACACCCACGAGGTGGTCAGCGCCTGCTGCGTGGCCCTGCCGGACGGCGCCCGCGAAACCTTCCACGCCGCCACCCGCGTGACCATGTGGAACGCGCCCCCTGCCGCGCTGGCCGCCTATGCCGCCACGGGCGAGCCCGACGACAAGGCCGGGGCCTACGGCATCCAGGGCGTGGGCGCGTTTCTGGTGGAATCCATCGACGGTTCGTGGAGCAACGTGGTGGGGCTGCCCGTGGCGGAACTGGTCCGGCTGCTGCTGCGTCACGGGGTCATCGAACCGGCGGTCCAGCAACCAACAGACGGATAGGCGGGATACGGAGCACAGGCATGAACACGATGCGCGACAATGGGCCGGAGCGTTGCGTCCCGCCGCAGAGCCCACAAGGTCTGGACCGGCTGGCGCTGGAAGTGGCCCGTGTATGGTACGCCGGACGCAGCCCCGTGGCTCCCGGCACCGTGGGGTCCGCCGTGGCGGCCCTGCTGGCGCCGTGGCTGTTCCTGCCCCTGCCGTTGGGCTGGCGCGTGGCGGTGCTGCTGGTGGTGTTCTGCGGCGGTGCCTGGGCGGCCGGGCGCGCGGCGCGGGTGCTGGGCCGGTGCGACCCCGGCAGCGTGGTCATCGACGAGGTGGCCGGGCAGTGGACGGCCATGCTGCCTTTCGCCACGCTGTCGCCGTTGGGCGTGCTGGCCGCCTTCGTGCTGTTCCGGGTGTTCGACATCCTGAAGCCCGGCCCGGTGGGCGCCTCGGAATCGTGGCTGGACGGCGGTCCGGGCATCATGATCGACGACGTGGTGGCCGGGGCGTGCGCGGCGGTGGTGCTGGCCGTGTTGTCGTGGCTGGGCCTGCCGGTCTGACGGCAAGGAGGGGACGTCGCGGAGGCCCGGCGGGATTGTCCGCCGGATCGTGAAGGATTTTGATGGGCGTTGCCTGGTGGCACGACGGCCCGCGTACCCGGAAGATCGGGTACGCGGGCCGTCGTGCGTTGGCTGCAAGGAGATGTCGCGTGCGCGGCCGAGGCCGGGCGACGCAGACTGCCAGGCGGATGGCGGATCAGCCCCGTTCGGCCAGCGCCAGCCGGATGCCCAGGAACAGGAACAGCGCGCCAAGGCAGCGGTCGCCCCAGCGCGCGAACCGTCCCGCATGCGCCCCGGCCTGGAAGAGGCTGCCCAGCCGGGCCGCGCCCCAGGCCACCAGCAGGTTCACCAGCGTGCCGTTGACGGTGAAGATGCACCCCAGCAGCAGGAAGGCCCCGGCCATGGAGGCGGACGGCATCGCGCCCGCCCCTGTTCCGCCGGCCCCGCCGTCCACGAACTGCGGCAGGAAGGCCAGGAAGAACAGCGCCACCTTGGGGTTCAGGGCGTTGGTCAGAAATCCCTGCGCGAACACCGCCCGCAGGCTGGCCTGCCGCGCGGGGTCGTTGCCGTGTGCGCCGTGGCCGGGCGCGTCCCCGTCGCGCGCGCTCCGGCCGGGTGCCCCGGCCGCGTCCCCCGGTTTCCTGCGGGCCAGCAGCAGGGTGGCCCCCATGTACAGCAGGTAGGCCGCGCCCAGCAGCTTCACCACGGTGAAGGCCGTGGCCGAGGTGGCCAGCACGGCGGACAGGCCCAAGGCCGCCGCCGCGATGTGCACCGAGCAGCCCGCGCCGATGCCGAGCGCCGCCGCCACCCCCGCGCGCAGGCCGCGCCTGCCGCATGTGGTAGACCGGGCGATGATGTACAGCATGTCCGGGCCGGGGGTGACGTTCAGCAGCAGGCCCGAGGCCACGAACAGCCAGATGTCGTGCACGCCGTGCATGGGAACCCTCCGATGTTTTCGCCCTCATGCTCCCCGGTCCGCCGGGCGTCAACCCGGAGCATGCCCGGAGCATGCCCGGCGCATGCCGGGCGGGTGGCCGGCGAGGTGCGCCGCGCCCCTGTGGAAAATGTGTATTTCTTTTTTACTACCTTTGAAAGAAACGAGATTTTTTACACGTGACATGTGCGCCCGGCACAGGTCATGACTTTTGGAAAGGCGCATGGGGGACGCGCGCGGCCGCCTTGTGCACGCAGTGTGCGCAATGGTGTGCATATCTTCGATATCATGATGATATCAAAAGGAATTCAAGACATTCGGATGAAAGAGGAAGTCAAGGCGGAGGGAGACCGTGGGGCGCGGGCGGGTTGCGCCCGGTACATAGGCGGGAGGTGCGGGAGGCGCGTGACGCGTTCCGGCCCGGACACGGGTACGGAACTTGCTCTTTCCCAAGGTGAGTTATCCTTGGGTTAGGGGGTCCGGGGGCCTGGGAGCCGGGGGGCCGTCAGGGTTCCGCGCCCCCGGCGTTGCCCTGTCGATGGCGTTTGCCGCCCTGCCGGACATTGTCGTCAAGCGAGGTGAAGTATGCTGCCCCTTGAAGTTCTGGAAAAGCGCATAGCCTATGAAAAGATGCTGGCCGAGATATCGGAGGACGCCGTACTGGTGCACGATATCAAGGACTTTCTCATGAACTCCATCCGCAAGATGGGGGAAATTCTGAACGTAAGCCGGGTGTTTGTCTTTCAGTACAACGCCCCTGACGACGTGTTCCGCTGCCTGTGCGGATGGGATGAGCCGGATGCGGCCGGGGAACGGAAGAAAGACGGCTTCGTCCTCTCCATCCCCTGGGCCACGCGGCAGCTTGAAACCGGCAACATCATCAACTACCGCGATATTCGTGAAATGCCCGGTCCCTGCTACAGGAAGCATCTTTTACAGGAAGGCATAAAATCCACGCTCAACGTACCCTTGTTCATCAAGGGGGAACTGTACGGTTTCGTGGGCTTTGACGAGCATCGCTATCACCGTGCCTGGCAAAACGAGGACTTGTATATCCTGACGACAGCCGCCCAGATTATCGTCCGCACCATTGAAAACAAAAAATACGAAGAAAAACTTGAAGAACACCGCAATATTCTTGCGTCGATCTTTTCAAGCGTGCAGGACGCCATCATAACCGTTGACCCCTCTTTGCGCATCCTGGAATCCAACAAGGCTGCGGGACGCATTTGCGGCATTGCCGATGCACAGGGCAGACATTTTGCCGAGTGCATCGGTTCCTGTTCCGGCAGATGCATTGAAGCCCTGCAAAAAACGCTGAAAGAAAAATACCTGGTTCACGACCAGCAGATACTCTGCTGCCCGGACGCCACCGAGGGCAAGATCGCCACGGTGAACTGCTCGCCCCTTGTCAGCGGCAACAGCAACTTTGTGGGGGCGGTGCTGGTGATCCGGGACATCACCCGCCTGACGCGCCTCGAGACGGTGCTCCGGGACCGGCAGTACTATCAGGGCATCGTGGGGAAAAGCGAAAAGATGCAGGAGCTTTACCGTCTGCTCCGGTCCCTGGTGGATGTCAACGCCACGGTGCTCATCTCCGGCGAATCCGGCACGGGCAAGGAGAAGATCGCCCATGCCCTGCATTACGGGGGCCAGCGCGCGGACAAGCCGTTCATCAAGGTCAACTGCGGCGCCCTGGCGGAAACGCTGCTGGAAAGCGAGCTTTTCGGCCACGCCAAAGGCGCGTTCACCGGCGCGGAAAAAGAAAGCAAGGGTCGGTTTGAAGCGGCGGACGGCGGCACCATCCTGCTCGATGAAATCGGCGATATTTCCGCGAAGATCCAGCTCAAGCTGCTCAGGGTGCTGCAAGAGAGGGAATTTGAACGGGTGGGCGAGCACAAGCCGCGCAAGGTCAACGTGCGGGTCATCGCCTCCACCAACAAGGACCTGAAAAAGGCCATTGCCGCGGGGCAGTTCCGCGAGGATCTGTTTTACCGGCTCAACGTGGTCAATGTGGACGTGCCGCCCTTGCGGCACAGGAAGGAAGATATCCCCGCCCTGGTGGACCACTTCTGCATGCTGTTTTCCGCAAGCTACCGGAAAGCCATCGACGGCGTGTCTCCGGAGGTCTTACGGGTGCTGCACGAGTACGACTGGCCCGGCAACGTGCGCGAGCTGGAACACGCCATCGAACATGCGTTCGTGGTGTGCCAGGACAGAATCATCGGCCTTGCGCACATCCCGGCCGAAATCAGGGAACACGCCCAGCGCAGACGGCCCGGCCCGTTGGCGGGCAGGGCCGCGGAAGACCGGGCGAGCATCGTCAACGCCCTCGCCAAAAGCGGCTGGAATGTGTCCAGGGCCGCCCGTCTTCTCGGCACCAGCCGCTGGACCCTGTACCGCAGGATGCAGGAGTTCGCTGTCGAGCGCCCCGTCGAGCAACTGTAGCATGCTACGCCTCTGTGGCAGGCAAAGGTGTAGCATGCTACAGGGCACAGCTCGCAACAGGTTTGCCAATGCGGTTTCCCGTCGTGACAACAATCCGGAAATTCAAGAAAAAAAGTTCACCCCAGTCCTTTGCCCCCTTGGCATACGCCTTGCTCTCCCTCCGGTAACGCATCGGAAAGGTTTGGCACGTCATTTTGCAACAACCTTACACAGGAGAGCAGCATGAACAGGATAATCTATAACTGGATGTATCCGCGTTCCCTGACAACGGTGTTTATGAGAGCGATCACCAACAGGGGAGACTTCAACACCATCTTCGAGCCCACGCTTCCTCTTTACTGGAGGGAACGCAACGAAAAGGGCGTCCAGTCCCACCAGGACTATGCGGGCTGGCCCGTGGACTACGAGGGCATCAAGGCGAAGGTCTACCAGATCGCGGAAACCAAGCCGACGTTCGTGAAGGAGTGCACCTACCACGCCATCGATCATTACATCAACGACGACGAGTTCATGCACCGCGTCACGCACACGTTCCAGATCCGCAACCCCAAGTACGTGATCCTGTCCTTCTGGAAGGTCATCGGCTCCCAGCGGGCGCTGCGCATCGAGGACATCGGCCCGGTGGCCTCGTCCAGGATGTTCCACCGCCTGACCGAACTCGGCCTGCACGCCCTTGACGGCGGCAAGACCCCCCTGGTCATCGACGGCGACGACTTCCAGAACGATCCCGAAGGCATCATGGCCGCCTGGTGCGACGCCGTCGGCGTGGACTACAAGCCCGAAAGCATGAAGTGGGCGCCGGAATGGCGGCCCGAGTACAACCACTGCGAGGGCTTCTACGGCGACGTAAGCCAGAGCACGGGCGTGCAGAAGAATGTCGAAGCCTTCATGTACGACGAAAAGGTCGTGAACGCCCTCTTCGAAGACCTGCCCATGCTCAAGATGCTCTACGAGCACTGCCTGCCCTACTACGAAGAACTGTATCCCTACAGGCTCAAGCCGAAGAAGCTCAAGTAGGGAACGGGTTCAAGGCCGCCCCAGGCAGTCATTCAAAAGAATACGGGCTCCCCGCGCGCTCTGCCGCGCCACACGGCGGGCGCGCGGGGAATTAGGGGGAACATCGCATGCAAACCCAGGAAGGCCATCTCAAGGTCGTCAACGCCGTAAAGATCTACGATCCCGGCGGGGCCAACGTCTGCGCGGTGGACGATTGCAGCTTCGAGATCAAGGCCGGCGAATTCGTGGCCATTGTCGGCCCTTCGGGCTGCGGCAAGACCACCCTCCTGAACATGACCGCCGGTTTCGAGAACACCACGGCGGGAGAAATCCTGATGGACGGCAAGGTCATCGCCGCTCCCGGCAAGGTGCCCGTGCCGGGGCCGGACAGGGTGGTGGTCTTTCAGGCCGGGGCGCTCTTCGACTGGATGACGGTGCTGGAAAACATCGTTTTCGGCCCCGTGAGCACCGGGGCCATGACGGCAAGGGACGCCAGGGCCAAGGCGCTGGACCTCATCCGGGGCGCGGGGCTTGCCGGGTACGAAAACGAATATCCCATCCGCATTTCTTCCGGCATGAAGCGGCGGGTGGAAATTCTCCGGGCGCTGATCAACGAACCCAAGACACTGCTTCTGGACGAGCCGTACCGGGCCATGGACGCCATCACCAAGGCCGTCATGCACAAGTTCCTTCTCGACGTCTTCGACCGGGTGCACAAGACGGTCATGTTCATCACCCATGACCTGGACGAGGCCATCTACCTGTCGGACCGGGTGGGCATCATGACCACGCGGCCGGGCAAGTTCAAGACCTGGATCAATGTGGACCTGCCCCGGCCACGCGACTTCACCATCAAAAAGACGCCCGAATTCCTGGAATACAAACGGGCGACTCTGGAAGCCGTGCACGAAGAGGCGAAAAAATCCTTTGAACGCGGTGAGCGCGAAGGCGCGTAGCCGGTTACGCAACATACCGGAGACAGACCATGGCTGACGCAATGCGGATGGAAAACGTCTGCGTCTCCTTCGGGAACAAGCAGATTCTCGACAACATCTCGCTCGCCATAGAGGAAGGATCCTTTTCCTGCATTTGCGGCCCTTCCGGATGCGGCAAGACCACCATCATGTCCATCCTCGCCGGCTACCTCATGCCGGACAGCGGCAGTTGCACCTTCATGGGCAGGCCCGTCACCGGCCCCAGCCCCGACCGGCTTGCCGTGTTTCAGGAAAACACGCTGTTCCAGTGGATGACCCTTTGGGAAAACACCCTCTTCGGGCCGAAAATCCAGGGCAAGGACATGAAGGCCGCGGCGGAAAAGGCGCGGGAGCTTATTGCCCTGACCGGCCTGGAAGGCTTCGAGGGCAAGTATCCGGGGCAGCTCTCTGGCGGCATGCAGCGCAGGGCGGAGCTTATCCGCGCCCTGATCAACGACCCGCGGATACTGCT
This sequence comes from Nitratidesulfovibrio sp. 1201_IL3209, assembly GCF_036763125.1. Lineage (NCBI taxonomy): Bacteria > Pseudomonadati > Thermodesulfobacteriota > Desulfovibrionia > Desulfovibrionales > Desulfovibrionaceae > Nitratidesulfovibrio > Nitratidesulfovibrio sp. 1201_IL3209. The sequence goes on along the minus strand of NZ_JBAIYT010000026.1, from coordinate 41,145 downwards.
CATGGACGAACCGTTTCGCGGCCTCGACGCCATGACCAGGGCGATGATGCAGGAGTATTTCCTGCGCGTGTTCGAAAGCACGGGCATAACCATGCTGCTCATCACCTCGGAATTGGACGAGGCCGTGTTCATGAGCGACACCGTGTACCTGCTCTCCACCATGCCGGCGACCATCAAGAAGCGGATGCCGGTCGCCATCAGGCGTCCGCGCCTTCTGGAGCATCAGGCTTCGCAGGAGTTCGCGAACATCCAGACCGAGGCGTTCGCCATCATGGAAAGCGAGGCGCTCAAGGCGTTCGAGCACATACCGTCAACCAGAACATAAGCCCCGGCAGAGCGGCGTTGCATCGCCGCGTCCTGACCGGCTGCGACAACGAGGTGGCCCATGACCCAGACCATAGCGCAACCGGCTCACGCCCCAGGCACGGCCCCCACCGGTTCCGCCGGAAAGCCCAAGGGGTTTTTCTCCAGATACCGGCCCAAGGTTGAAAGTCTGATCACCTGCACCACCCTGGCCATCATCTTCCTGGTCTGGTTCGAGGTGACGCGCAGACAGGTCGTACCCAAGATCTTCATCCCCTCGCCCCATGACGTCCTGATGGGCTTCAACGAAACCATCTTCACCGGCTATCACGGCAAGGGGCTCGCGTACCACTGCCTGGTGAGCCTCGGCCGCGTGCTGCTCGGCTGGGTGGTGGCCTGCTTCCTCGCCGTCCCCCTGGGCCTGGCCATGGGCCTGAGTTCCAAGGTACGGGCCGTGTTCGACTATCTGATCGAATTCTACCGCCCCCTCCCGCCGCTGGCCTATTACACGCTGCTGGTCCTGTGGTTCGGCATCGGTGAACTTTCCAAGGTCTTGTTGCTGTTCCTCGCGGCCATTCCCCCGCTGACCATCGGCGCCGTGGAAGGCGTCAGGGAGATCAGCCCGTCGGTCATCCAGGCGGCGCGTTCCCTCGGCGCCAATTCGCGCCAGGTTTTCTACAGGATCATTCTGCCCGCAACCACTCCGGCCATCATCACCTCCATGCGCATCAGCCTCGGCTTCACCTACACCGTGCTGGTGGCGGCCGAGATCGTGGCGGCCACCGAGGGCATAGGCTGGATGGTCTGGGACGCCAGCAAGTTCATGCGCTCGGACATCATCTTCGTCGGCATCATCACCATGGGCGCCACCGGCATCGGCCTTGACGCCTGCCTCAGGATCGCCGCCAGGCGGCTTTTGAAGTGGAAGTACAATTGACGCGGCAAATGAACTGACATCGTAAGCCCACGCCTGACCTGAATTTGCGGAAAGGAGAAAACCATGCGCAAAATCAGCCTCATATGTGCGTTGCTGGCAATTGCCCTGCTCATCGGCCCCGCGTACGCCCTTTCGGCGGAAAAACCCAGGAAGGTGCGCATCGGCTATCTTTCCCTGGTGAACGCCCAGCTCATAGCCAAGAATCTCAAGCTGCACGAAAAGGAAATGGGCGTCGAAATCGAGTGGTACCGCTTCAATTCCGGCCGCGACGTCAACACGGCCATGGCGTCGGGCAGCCTGGACTTCGGCAACGTGGGCCTGCCGCCGGTGGCCATCGGCATTTCCGGCAACCTTACCTACTGGGGCATCCTGAACGCCAACGTGCTGGGGGCCGTGGAAGCCCTGGTGGTGCGCGGCAACATCAACAGCCTCAAGGACCTGGAAGGCAAGACCGTCGTGGCTCCCTTCGGGTCCACCACCCACTACCTCATCATGCAGGCCATGATCGACGCGGGCGTGGACATCGGCAAGGTCAAGCTCATGGACATGGCCCCAGGCGAAGCCCTGGCCCCCTTCATCCGGGGCGATATCGACGCCGCCTACATCTGGGAGCCCTCCCTGGGCCATGTGGTGGCCAACGGCGGCAAGATCCTGCTTACCAGCGCGGACATGGCCCGGCAGGGCTACCTGACCTGGGATCTCATCTCCGTACAGCCGGAATTCGCCAAGAAGTACCCGGAACTGGTCAAGAAATTCATCAAGAGCGAACTGGCCGCCATGGAGTACTGGGAAGCCGATCCCGAAAAGTCGGCGGAGATCATCACCGAGGAATTGGGCGGCATTTCGGTTGACGACGCCAGGCGCATGATGCGCGGCACCGTGCTCGTCAAGCTGGACGAACAGTTGAGCGACGCCTACCTGGGCACCTCGGCGAAAAAGGGCAGCACGGCCAGGGACATCGTGGCCGTCGCCAAGTTCCTGCAGGACCAGGGCCGCATCAAGAACCCGGTGACGCTGGAAATGGCCGAGAAGTTCCTGCATCCCGAATTCCTGGAAGCCGTCAAGGCCGAGGCGCCATAACAGGGAACGGCCGCTTCGCGGCTGAAGACCGGCATACCTCCACAAAAAGCGGGCGGGGCCGTCTGCAACGGCCCCGCATGACGGGCACGCGCGAATCCTGTCGATACCCGGTCTTCATGTCGAAACACCGGTCGGGTGGCGCGTGCCCTCTTTTTGTCCCAAAAAACGGGCAATCCCGCAGACAGAGACGAAGACAATGACCTACACCATCTACGATTTCATCGGCAACATCGGGCTGTTTCTGCTGCTGGGCACCTACTTTCTGCTGCTCCTGAACAAGATCGAAAGCCGGTCGGTGCTCTATTCCCTTTCCAACGCCGCCGCCTCCACGCTCATCGGCATCTCCCTGCTTGTGGACTTCAACCTTTCGGCGTTTCTGGTGGAAGTGTTCTGGCTGGCCATCAGCCTTTTCGGCATCGGCAAGTGGTGTTACCTGCGGCGCAAGACGACGCCCACCGACGCCTGACGCAAAAAGGCGCACCCGGTGGCCGGAGCGCTCATGCCGCTTCCGCCGCCGGAAGCCGCATCCCTGTGACTGCGGATGGCCCCTACTCGGCGGCGATCAGCCCCAGGGTGCGCAGTTCGGCCAGCAGGCGGTCGAAGTCCAGCGGTTTCACCAGGTAGGCGGAGATGTGCCCCTGCTCGAAGGCGCGCAGGGCGATATTGATGTCGGTGACGGCGGTGGTGACCAGCACGGGCACGCGGGGCAGGCCGCGTTCCGTTTCCACGGCGCGGATGCGCTCCAGCACGGTCAGGCCGCTCTCGCCGGGCAGCATCAGGTCCAGCAGCACCACGTCGAAGGTATTGCCGTCTTCCAGCGCCCGCAGGTAGGCCGCGAACGCGCGTTCCGCGTCGTCGGCGACGACGGCTTCGAAATGCTGGCCCAGCGTCAGGTTCAGGACGCGGGCGCTGAGGGTGTCGTCTTCGACAATGAGAGCTCGCATGTGGCCTCCGGGCGGCGCGCTGTCGTCGTTCCCGCGCCGTGCGCGCCGTGCGCGCGAACGTCGCGGATAACCCGCGCAATGTAGCGTGGAATGCCCGGAAAAAGGAAGGGTGATTTTGCCGCGATGGAAGCGAGGGGTCACTGCAGGCGGGGAAAGCGGGCGCGGACCGTCCGTGCCAGGGGGGAGAGGGGGGAGGAACGGCCGCCCCGGCTCAGTCCTGGGCGTGGGGCGAGATGTGGCAGGCGTTCTTGGGGCAGAGGCTGGCGTCGCGCATCAGGTCGGCCAGGGTGAAGCTGTTGAGCTTCTTGTACATGGCGCGCGAGGCCTCGTCCCAGATGGTGCGCGTCAGGCACACGGCCATGCGCGGGCAGCAGGGGTTTTCCTCGTCGCAGGTGTAGGGGGCCAGCGATTCCTCCAGCGCGAAGACCACGTCGCCCACGGGAATCTCCGAGGCGGGCTGGGTAAGCTGGTAGCCGCCGTGCGCCCCCAGCGTGCTGCGGATGTAGCCGGCCTTGCGCAGCACCCGGATGAGCTTTTCCAGGTACTTGACGGAAATGCCCTGCCGCTTGGCAATGTCGCGGATGGACACGGGGGCTTCCGTGCCGTGCATGGCGATGTCGAGCAGCATGCGGGTGCCGTAACGGCTGCGGGTGGTCAGTTTCATGCGCGTAGGGTGTGGTTTGCGGCGGTGCCCTTCCGCCGGGTCGCGTTGCGTTCCGTTGCCGTGGCCGTTCGTCCCGTCATTCGTCCCGTCATTCGTCCGATCACTCGCCGAGGGCCCGCCGCACGATGCCCAGCATCAGGTCCGGGTCGAACGGCTTGTCCACGGTGCCCACGGCGTTGGGCACCATCAGGTGCAGCCCGCCAAGCCCGGTCACCAGCACCACGGGGATGTGCGCGCCGCCGGGCAGGTCCATCAGTTCGCGGTACACGCGCGGTCCCCACTGGCGGGGCATCTCCAGGTCCAGGGTGACCAGGTCGGGCCGCCGGGCGCGGGCCATTTCCACGGCGTCGGGGCCTTCGGTGGCCGCGTCGGCCCGGTAACCGTTGGTTCTGAACAGCGAGACGAGGTAGGCGGCTATGTCCGGGTCGTCCTCTACCACCAGGATGGACTTAGCCAGAGTGTTCCGGGCCGGGGTGTTCCGGGCCTGGGTGGCGTTGGCCATGCGTCGCTCCGGGCCTCCGTTTGCGGGCCGGGCCGGGGCCGCCGGTTGCACCTTGGGGTGGACGGGCGGCGTTCGGCGGGCCGGGCGGGGGGTGGCTCTCCCCGGCCGGCGGCCATGCAGTCGCGTGCGGGGCGCGGGCCTTGTCGTGCAAGGCCCGCGCGCCCCGGCGCGTTCTATTCGTCTTCTTCCTGCGGCTTCAGGTGCTCGGGCACGATGACCATGCTGATGAGCAGCGGCTTCAGGAACGACCAGCGGATGCCGATCTCGTATTCTTCCTCAAGGTCGCGGATGGCGTCCCAGCAGTTGTGGCAGGGCGCCACCACCAGCTTGCAGCCGGTGGCCAGGATCTGGTCGCGCTTGGTCTTCAGGGCCACGTTGCGCTGGTGCCGGTAGCGGCCGATGCCGTTGAACCCGCCCCCGCCGCCGCAGCAGTAGTTGTGCTCGCGGTTGGGCGCCATTTCGTGGAAGTCTTCCGCGATGTAGCTCATGATGATGCGGGTATGCTTGGCAAGGCCGTGGTTGCGCACGTAGTTGCAGGAATCCTGCAAGGTCACGGGTTCCTTGATGCGCTTTTCCGGGTCGATCTTCAGCTTGCCGGTGGTCAGCGCTTCGGACACCCATTCCACGTAGTGCAGGAAGGGCACCGGGGTCCGGCCGTCGGGGCGGCCCGCCCAGTAGGGGCCTTCGATGACCGTGGCGCGATGGGCGTGGCCGCACTCGGTGCCCACCACGCGCTTGGGCCGCAGCTTGTCCACGGCCGAATACACCCGCTCCACCTGCATCTTGCAGCCCGCCCAGTCGCCGGCGAACATGGTCAGCGAGGTCTGTTCCCAGCCTTCGCTGGGCACGGTCCAGTTCTCGCCCGCCAGGTGGAACAGGATGGCGGCCTCGGCCAGGTCTTCGGGGTAGTGCTTGGGCTCGCGGGCGTTCAGCACGTACATGGTGTCCGCGTCTTCCTTGTCGACGGGGATTTCCAGGCCCGGCCATTCCTCCTGCTGTTCCTCGGCCATCCATTCGCAGGTTTCCACCCAGTCTTCGGTGGTCACGTCCATCTGCGCCCCGTACACGCGGTGCATGCCGGAGCCGATCTTCAGTTCCCACGGCACGAAGCCCTGCGAGAAGAGCAGGCCGCGCAGGTAGCTGAACATGACGCCCATGTCGATGCCGTGGGGGCAGTACATGCCGCAGCGGTTGCAGCAGGTGCACTGCGACCACGCCACTTCCATGGCGTGCATCATGAACGCGGTGTCCACCTCGCCCTTCCTGCGCACGATCTCGCCGAGGGTGGACTGGATCTTGTAGGCGGGCACCTGCTTGGGGTCGCGGTCGTTGACCCGGTACAGGAAGCAGCTGTCGGCGCACATGCCGCAGTGGGCACAGATTTCCAGCCACGTCTTGGTGCGCGATTGCAGGGTCTTCTGCAGCGAGGTCTTCAACGCCTCGACGTCGACCTCCAGCTCCGTCATTTCCTTGTAGTATTGCGCGCCGCCCTTGTCGCCGAGCAGGGCCTTGAGGTCCTCTTCGGTGTTGACCGGGCGTCTGTTGCAGAACGTTCCTTCAGGCATGGGATGCTCCTTTCGTGTCCGTCACACGCAGATCATGGAACGGCCGGGCCGCTACCAGGGGAAGGCCGCCCCGCGGCTGTAGCCGCCGCGCTTGATGGCGTAGTCCATGCCGATCTGGCCGCGCGACATGAAGAACAGCACGATGTGGGACAGCTTGGTGAACGGGGCCACGATGAGCAGCAGTTCGCCCGTGATGATGTGGGCGAGCAGCCACGCCTCGTAGTTGCCCACGTGCAGCCGGGCCACGAAACCGGTGACGAACGGCGCCGCCGAAACGGCGAGGATGAACCAGTCGTAGGCGGTGGTGAGGATGCGCACCTCGGTCAGGGCGATGCGCCGCAGCGCGATCATGACCAGGCCGATGATGGCGGCCACCGTCAGCGCGTCGGCGATGCCCATGGGCAGCACCGGCAGGCTGAAGCCGAACCGCTCGGCCAGGATGATGTTGTGCCCGGCGAGGAACAGCGGCACCAGCACCGCGCCGATGTGGAACAGGAAGAACGCCACGGCGAAGTAGGGCTGTTCGCGCCAGCTGCAGGTGCCGAAGGGCACCATCCACTTCAGGGCGGAATGGATGCCGCCCTTGAGGCCGTGCGCCAGGTGCGGGCCGTAGGCCACGCGGTCGAGCTGCCAGCTCAGGCCGCGCACGTACCAGACCACGCGCGCCGCGAGGCCGCCGAAGAAGACCAGCAGCGCCACCCACAGCATGGGACCGGTGAGGAATGCGTACATGGTTTGCTCCTATGGCAGGCCATGTTTACAGGTGGATCTTTCGCCCGTTGGCGGCGTCAGGCTTCGCCAGCCATTTCGGTCAAATACCATAAGAGTATACTCCCTCATGGCAGACTCGCCTTCCTTGCCAACGAACGAAATCTCTCACTGTAAACACGCCCTGGTCACTGCTTAGTATTTGCGGATCTTCTTGTCGCGCCCGGTAAGGAACAGCCAGTAGCACACGAAGCCCACCAGGGTGGCACCCATCAGCAGATAGGTGATGTTCTTGGTGTGCAGCATGAACTCGTGCAGGGTATGGATTTCCATAGCGTGCTCCTTGGCGGCCCTAGTGGGCGTCCTTGTATTCGGGATGCTCGTACAGCACCGGCATGCGCGTGGCGATGAACCGGTAGACCGTGATGATGAGCGTCACGATGAACACCGAAACGCCGATCTCCATCCAGTGCGGGAAGTAGCGGTCGGCGGCGGGCAGGTTCCAGTTGAAGGCGATGAGCGAGACGTTGAAGCGGTTGATCACGATGCCGAGCACCGCGAAGATCGACGCCACGCGCACCAGGATGATGTTCTTCTCGCGCACGCCGAGGGCGTACAGGAACGAGGGCAGCGCCACGAAGCCGAACATCTCGACCAGGAACCACGCCCCGTAGCCGGTGGCGAGGTAGGCCCAGTCGTTGTCCATGGCGATGTCCATGGTCTTGATGAAGAAGTACCCGGCCAGCACGAACGAGGCGGCCTTGCCGAAGCCGAAGACCACGCCCTCGGCCTCCTTCAGGTGGGTTTCGTCCATCTTGTGGTGCAGGCCCCTGTGGGCCAGCGTGCCTTCGAAGATGACCATGGAAAGGCCCGCCACCATGGACGAGATGAAGAAGAACACCGGCAGGAAGCTGGAATACCACAGGGGGTGCAGCTTGCCGGGGGCGATCAGGAACAGCGCGCCCAGCGACGACTGGTGCAGGGTGGACAGCACCACCCCGAAGATGGTCAGCACCAGGGTCAGCTTGACGACCACGTTGCGGATCTTGCGCAGGCCCAGCCATTCCAGCGCCGCCGGGGACCATTCCACGAACAGCACGGTAAGGTAGGTGGCCACGCACAGGCCCACTTCGAACAGCAGCGAGGTGGTGCCCTGCGAGTACACCAGCGGGTAGGGCAGGCGCAGCGGGTGGCCCAGGTCGTAGTGCAGCGCCACGACCACGAAGAAGTAGCCGAGGAACGCCGTGGTGATGGCCGGGCGCACCGCCGAGTGGTAGCGCTTCATCCCGAACAGGTAGCACGAGGCCGAGGTGACGTAGCCGCCGGCGGCCAGGGCCACGCCGCACAGCAGGTCGAACCCGATCCAGATGCCCCACGGGTTGTTGTCGGACAGGTTGGTGACGGCCCCGATGCCCTGGGTGAAGCGGATGAAGGTGATCACCGCGCCCACGGCAAGGATGATGCCCGTGATGATGTTGCCGGGCGTGAACAGGCCGCTCTTGGTGTTGGCGTCATGCATGTTATGCATCCTCCTTGCCTTCGCCGTCGTCGCCGGTTTCGGCGCTCTGGCCTTCGGCGCGCAGGGCGGCGAACTTCTCTTCGAACGCCTGCTCCGCCTGTTCCATGGCCTTCTTGACCTCGCGGGCCACTGCGGCGTCCTTTTCCTTGGCCGCCTTGGCCAGGGCGGAGTTCATGGCGTTCTCGGCGTCGGCCTTGGCCTTGGCCAGCGCCGCCTGCACGGCTTCCTCGCGTTCTTCGGCCGCCACCTTTTCCTTGCGCTTGGAGATGGCGTAGGCGCCGGTCAGCAGCACCGGCCAGATGCCCACCACCATGGGCACGGAGCCCAGGGCCCCGGCCGTGTACTCCGGCGCGGACTTGGTGCCCATCTCCTGCTGGCCCACGGCCTCGAAGGGCACGCCCGCCAGGTACATCCACGCCGTGCCGCCCATTTCCAGCTCACCGTAGATGTGGTCCTGGTAGCGGCCGGGGTTGGTGCGGATGCGGTCGCGCGCGATGCGCAAGAGGTCCTCGCGCTTGCCGAAGGTCAGGGCCTCCTTGGGGCAGGCCTCGACACAGCCGGGCAGCTTGCCCTCCTGGATGCGCGGGTGACACATGGTGCACTTGCGGATCAGCGGGTCGAAGGGCTCATCGTACTGGAAGGTGGGCACGTTGAACGGGCACGCGACCATGCAGTAGCGACAGCCCACGCACAGGCTGCCGTCGTAGGTGACGGAGCCGTCGGGGTTCTTGGTGAACGCCTTGACGAAGCAGGCCGAGGCGCAGGCGGGTTCCAGGCAGTGGTTGCACTGCTGCTTGCGGAACACCGGATGGTCCAGCCCGGCCACGTTGTACTTGTTGACCACCGTCCAGTTGTCCGGGTCGGTACGGCGGGATTTCTCCAGCACGGTGAGGTCGTCGAACTTCACCTTGGGCGCGGGCAGGTCGTTCACCTCGTTGCAGCCCTGCTCGCACTTGCGGCAGCCGATGCAGCGGGTGGTGTCGTGCAGCACCCCGTAACTGTCCTTGTAGCCCTTGAAGCTCTGGTTGCCCGCCGCGACGGCCTTTTTCGCGCCAACAGCGCTCATGGCCGTGGAAACACCGGCGGTGCCCAGCAGGGTCAGGAATCTTCTCCTGTTCATGGATAACTCCTTACCGGTTTCCTATTTCGCGCGTTCCTTGTGACACTCGGCGCAGGCCGTATCCGCGGGCTTTTCCAGCTTCATGCGGTTGTGGCAGCCCATGCACTGCTGGTGGTAGGCAGCCTTCAGGCCGGGGCGGTCTCCCTTGGCCGGGTCGAAGGGCTTGCCGTGACAGCTGGCGCACTTGGGCGGCGTCTTGCTGACGGGGCTGTTGTGATGGCAGCCCGCGCACACGGTGGCCTTGTCGGTGTGGAACGTGGCGGCCAGCTTGTCGTCGCCGATGGCGGCCATCAGGGTGTTGACGATCTTGCGGTGCGGCAGCTTCGAGGGTTCGTACTTGTCGGACAGGACGCCGATGGTCACGAACTCGGGGATGTCGTCGGCGGGCAGGGTGCCCTTGGTGGTGCGGCGGACGGCCAGGGTGGCGGCGGCCACTTCGGCGCGCTGCTCCTTGGGGGCCTTCAGCAGGGCGCCGTCGGCCACGGTCTTGGCGTCCAGCGGGCCGGAGGGGCCGACGGGATCGGCGTGGCACACCGCGCAGGCGCTTTCCGGCTGGGGCCTGGCGCCGGTCTTCATGAAGCCGTGGCAGCCGGCGCAGGACGGGGCCTGCACCTTCTGGTTGTGGCAGCCCACGCAGCTCTTCATGGAGTCGGGCTGGTGCATGGCCTTCTCGATCTGCACGAAGCTGCCGTCCTTCACGCCTTCCAGCGTGTGGCAGGTGGTGCAGTTGTCGATCTTCACGTGGTGGCAGGCGCGGCAGGTGTTGCTGGCCGCCTCGTGCACCTTGTGGTTGAAGGCCACGGGCTTCATGGTGCCCTTCATGCCCTTGGGAGCGGTCTTGCCCACCTCGGGCAGGACCATGGCGGCGTCGGGCTGGCCGCGTTCCAGGCGGGGCACGTCGCGCACCACCTTGAACTTGGCCTGCATGGCCGGGTCATGGCAGCCCGCGCAGGACACCGGGCCGGAATCGGCCTTGGCCGGGGCGGCGGCCACGCCGCGGTGGCAGGTGATGCACTGGGTGTGCGCGGCCTCGCGCAGCGAGGGCTTCTTCTCCACGCGCGCGTCGCCGTGGCAGGCGCGGCAGGAGTCTTCCTTGTTCTTGACCCACGCGAGTTTCTTGGCGGTCTCGTCGTACACGTGGTGGCAGGCGCCGCAGTTCTTCTGCGGGTCGTTCACCGGCGCGATGGCCTTGGCGGCCACGTGGCGGTAGTGCAGCGACTTGTCGAGGCCGATCTGCTTCCACGAGGAAGCCACGGGCTTCGGGTTGTGGCACGAGCGGCATTCGCCGTCCTGCGGCCCGGTCTTCTTGCCCGCCTTGGCCTGCTCGGTGTGACAGCCGATACAGTTGGCGTGGTAGATATTCTTGAGGTCGGCGGCGGTGGTGTCCTCAAGGCGCATGAACTTGAGCGACATCTTGCCCTTGTCGTCGTTCTTGTGGCAGGTGGCGCATTCCTTGCCGGGCGCGGCGACCTTGGCCACGGCCTCGGAATGCCGATCGTGCGGGAAGGTGACCTTCGGCAACTCCAGGTCGCCGAATTTCGCCATGACGCCGATCTCCACCAGGTCGGCGCGCTGCTCGCCCGTGGAGCCGGGAAGGGGCTTCGTCGTGCCCCGCGCATCCAGCCCGAAGACCGTGACCGCGGCCACGGCGACCAGAGTTCCCGCCCATCGCAGCAGTGATTTCGCGTTCATCATAGTGGCAGTCCTTTGAGATGAGTGAAACGCTTCCTCTGACAACCCTCAGTCGTCGTGCCGCCAGCCGGTTCCCTGCGGCTTGCGCGGCGGCACGGTCGGACAGAGCCCTGCCACGAAGCGGAACTGCGCCGGCGCCCCCCATGCCGGGGCGCCCGCGCTGGTCCGGGTCGTGGTTCCTCCCTGTGGCGTTCGCGCTGTCCCGGTGTGTGTCTCCGATGTGTGCAGCGACACCGCGTGGTTGCGTGGCACAATCAGGTCCCCTCTCCGGGGTGTTTCCGGCCGTTGGCGTCGGCCGGAAGGCGCGCGAATACCCTACCTCTAGGGTATGGAATAATTCCTACTGCGGAGGTATGCGATAATCAAGGGTGCGTCAAGCACATTCTGCGAAAAATCGGGACTGCTCCGCTGGACGGGGTGTGTGTTGTTACATTCTGGAATAATTGTTGAAAATTTGGTCTGCAAGCGGTTGCAAACTGGTCTTTTTCAGTCCGGATTAAGGAGGTACGCGGGGTGACGGCGGGGTGTTGTTCCCAGAAGATCGGGAAAAGAGGCGGACTACACGGAAAAGGGGGGTGGCTGCGCGAAAACGGGCATCGGATGGGCGAAAATGGAGGCACGACGCGCGTGGAACGGGTGATGGCGGGCGAAAGCGGGGGTTGGGCCATTTTTGCGGGGCCGCGTCCGACGGGATACGGCGCGATCCGGCGGGAACCGGGGGGGGGCGTCCGGTCCGGTCCCGGCCCGCGTTGCCCCATCCCGCGTTGCCCCGGCCCACGTTGCATGGTTGGCCCCGGACGGCCTCTGTGCTACACGCCCTCCATGCGCACCTTCGTGAATCTTCCCCTCAGCTGGGTCGCCCGCGACCCCGCGTGGATCGACCGTTTCGTGGCCGACGGGCTGGCCCCGGAACTGGGCATCGACACCTTCGCCGTGCAGGAGTTGTCCCCGGACTGGCACCGCGACACCGCGCGCCGCCTGGCCGAAGCCGGGCTGCCCTGCGCGGTGCACCTGCCGTTCTTCGACCTGCATCCCGGCAGCTTCAACGACAGCGTTCTGGCCGCCAGCCGCGACACCCTGCTCCGCGCGGCGGAACTGGCCGCACTGTACGGGCCGCGCCACATGGTGGGGCACGCCGCCTTCGACCACAGCCAGCACGACGGGGCCTTCGACGCGTGGCAGGAGCGGGCTTGCGGCACGTGGACGGCGGTGCTGGCCGCGTGCGACGCGCCCGTGCGCATCGAGAACACCCACGAACGCGACCCCGAACCGGTGGCCGCGCTGGTCGATGCCCTGGCCCTGCATTTCGGCGCCCGCGCGGGCATCTGCTTCGACGCCGGGCACTGGCACAGCTTCGCGCGCGGCGTGCAGCGCCGCGACCTGCGGCGCTGGCTGGACGCCTTCGCCCCGCGCCTGGCCCACCTGCACCTGCACGACAACGACGGCAGCGACGACCAGCACCTGGGCCTGGGTACCGGGTCCATCCCCCTGGACGACCTGTTCGGCGGACTGCTCGCGCGCGGGCTGCATCCCACCGCCACCCTGGAGCCGCACGACGAGGCGTCCTTTGCCGTGTCGCGGGCCTGGCTGGCCGCGCGAAAGCAGTACGCGGAGGTGCTGACGCCCCCGAACGCGCCTGCCACCGAGCCAGGCGACGCCCCTGCCGCGTGAGGTCGCGTGAGGTCGCCTGACGCGGCGGCGCACCCCTTTTCGGCCCGCACCCCCTTTTCCAACGCCAACGCGCCGCCCGGCACATGCCGGACGGCGCGTTCTGCGTTGCGGAGTTCATGGATTGGCAAGGCGGGAGCGCCCGCCCAACGGTTACAGTCCGTCGGCGTAGTTCACGGGCAGCCAGGCGTAGCCTCCCTTTCCTCCGTCCCTGGCCCGCACCCGGCCCAGGCCGGGGAAGGGCAGGTGCGACCCGGCCACCCAGCAGCCTTCGGCGGCCACCTGGGGCAACAGGCGCAGGCGGGTGGCCACGGCGGCCTTCTGGTCCACGTCGAAGTCGATGGACACTTCCGGCCGGGCGAACTGCACCGGCGTGCTGTGGATGATGTCCGCCCAGAACAGCAGCACCGTGCCGCCCGAGGTCACGCGGAAGCCGCAGTGCCCCGGTGTGTGGCCGGGCAGGTCCACCGAGGTCACCAGCGGCAGGTCAGCCAGCGGCGCGGCCCCCGGCGCGAAGGTGTGCAGCCGTCCGGCGTCCCTGTACGGGGCCAGCGCCTTGCGCAGGGCCAGCAGCCCGGCCTTGCGGCCTTCCGGCGCGGCGGCCAGGGTGGCGTCGCTGGTCCAGTAGTCCAGTTCCGGCGCGCTCACGTGCACGCCGGCGTTGGGGAACACCCTTGCCCCCGCCGCATCCACCAGGCCCAGGGCGTGGTCCGGGTGCAGGTGCGAAAGCAGCACGTGGTCGACGCCGCCGGGCGCGTATCCGGCCGCGCGCAGGTTGTTGGGCAGATGCCCGCCCCGCGCGCCGAAGAAGCTGCCCGCGCCGGTGTCCATGAGCACCCGGCGCGTTCCCGCATCCAGCAGGAAGCAGTTCACGTTGCTGGTGGCGGGCTGCCCGGCGGGAATGCCCGCGTCCTCCAGCAGCGCGTCGATGTCCTTGCGGTCCGCGCCGTGCAGGATGGCCGGATCGAGTTTGCCGTGGGCGTCGAACAGTGCGAACACCGTCACGCCGCCCACGGGCAGGCGGAAGAAGCCGGGCGCCTGCGCGCCCGGCGGCGCGGCGGGCGCGCCGCCCCCCGTGCCTGTGGCCTGGCTGGCGGCGGCATCGGCCGTGGCGGCGGTCATGGGGGCCATGGTGGTCATTGCGGACAGGGGGACGAGGGCCAGCAACGATTGCACGAAACGTCTGCGGTCAAGCATGCAAGCCTCCGGGATGGTTGGGGGCGACGGATGCCGGGGACGCCGGTAACGTGTGCGGGCAACGGGGATGCGGGCAGGCGGGCGGAACGGCAGGGGGGGATATCGGGTACCCGTTGTTCCAAGATAGCACGTGGCGGCGCACAGGCAAGCGGGTATCGGCAGGATACCGGCCGATACCGTGCCGTGCCGTATCGTACCGGACGGGGCCGGATGGGGCCGGACAGGGCCGGATGGCGCGGTCCGCCGCCTATTCCCGGCCCGCGCCGCCGATGCCCAGCCGCCGCAGGATCTTTTGCAGCGACACCCGTTCCAGCCCCGAGACGCGCGCCGCCTCCGAGATGTTGCCCTCGGTGCGTTCCAGCAGCCGTTCCACGTAGCGCCGGGTGAAATCGTCCACCACGTGGGCCTTGGCGTCCTTGTACGGGGTCAGGGGCGGCTCGGCCGCGGGCGCGGCGCAGTCGGCGGGGCCGTCCACCAGCCGCAGGTGGGCCATCTCCACCGTGTCGCCGGGGCAGAACACCGCCAGCCGCCGCACGAAGTTCTGCAATTCCCGCACGTTGCCAGGCCATTCCCGGCCGCACAGGCAGGCCATGGCCTCGGGCGAAAGGCGCTTGGGGGCTATCTGCATCTCGCGGCAGGTCTGGGCCAGAAAGTGGTCGGCCAGCAGGGGGATGTCGTCGGCGCGGTCGCGCAGGGGCGGGGTGTGGATGGTCAGCACGTTGAGCCGGTAGAACAGGTCTTCCCGGAATTCCCCGCTCCTGATGCGCGCCTCCAGCGCCTGGTTGGTGGAGGCGATGATGCGCACGTCCACCTTCACCGTGCCGCTGGAGCCCACGGGGCGTATCTCGCGTTCCTGCAACACCCGCAGCAGCTTGGTCTGGATGCCGGGCGAGATGTCGCCGATTTCGTCCAGCACGATGGTGCCCCCGGCGGCGGACATGAACAGCCCCTTGCGCGAGCGCTCCGCCCCGGTGAAGGCCCCCTTCACGTGGCCGAACAGTTCGCTTTCCAGCAACTGGTCCGGGATGGCCGGGCAGTGCACGCTGACGATGGGACACTGCGCCCGGCCGGACAGTTCGTGGATGGACGCGGCCACCAGTTCCTTGCCGGTGCCCGATTCGCCCCGCACCAGCACCGTGTAGTCCGATGCGGCCACCGCCGCGATGGTCTCCTTCAGCCTGCGCATGGCCGGGGTTTCGCCGATCAGCGTCCTTTCCAGCCCCGTGCGCGACATTTCCTCGCGCAGGCGACGGTTTTCGCGCAGCAGGCGGCAGCGTTCCAGCCCCTTGCTCACGGCGCGGTAGAGGTCCTCGCGCCGCACCGGCTTGGTCAGGAAGTCGTAGGCCCCGTTCTTGAGCGCGGTCACCGCCGTCTCGATGGTGCCGTGCGCGGTGAGCAGGATGACGCTGGGGGTGACGTCCTGGGTCTGGGCGTGGGCCATCAGTTCCAGCCCGTCCATGTCGGGCATGCGCAGGTCGGTCAGCAGCACGGCCGGGTCGCTGCGGCCCAGCAGGTCCAGCCCGGCCCGGCCGCTGGTGGCCACCAATACCTCCGCATCCGGAAAGCCCGCGCGCAGTTGGCGGGCCAGGCCGTTGGCGAAGTCCGCCTCGTCGTCCACCACCAGGATGGTCTCGTGGGGCGTGGTCATGCGTCGTGCTCCGTGGGTGCGGCCGGGTGGCCCCGGTCCGCCGCAGGCAGGTGAAGAGTGAACACCGCCCCGCGCGCCGGTTCGGCCGGGAAGCCGGAAGCGTGGGGGCCAGATCCGGCGGACCCGGCGGATTGGCCAAACCCGGCGGACCCGGCGGATTGGGCGGATGGGGAGGATTCCGCGAAAAGGGCAGCCAGGTCCACGCGGCAGGCCAGGCCGCCCTGGGCGGCGGGGGCGAGGTCCGCCGGGGTCAGGTTGCGCGCCTCGATGCGCCCGCCCATGTCGCGCATGATCCCGAAGACCACGGCCAGCCCCAGCCCGGTGCCGCGCCCGGCGGCCTTGGTGGTGAAGAACGGGTCGAACAGCCGGGGCAGGTGTTCTTCCGGGATGCCGGGGCCGTTGTCGATGACGTGCACCACCACCTCGTCCTGCCCGTGCGGGTCGGGAAGGCTGCGGGCGGACAGCACCACCACCCCGCGCCGCCGGGGGCGCGGGAATGCGGGCGGCGCGTTGGCGTCCGCGCCATCCCCGTCGTCCGCGCCATTCCCGCTGTCCTTGCCGTCCTTTCCGCCCTTTCCGTCGGTACCGCCCGCCGTATCCGGACGGCAGGAACGGGTTTCGGCGTCGTCCCCGTCCGGGCCGTCGCGCAGGGTCGGGGCGTCGGTTTCCACGGCGTCCAGCGCGTTGAGCAGCAGGTTGGTGAGAATCTGTTCCAGCCCGCTGCGGTCGGCCAGCACCGGCGGCAGGGGGGCGCATTCGTTGCCACCGCCTGCCGTCCCGCCGGGCGTGCCGGGCGTATCGGGCAGATCAGGCAGATCGGGCAGATCGGGCACGATGCGCGCCCGCGCGGCCCGCGCCCTGGGACGGAACACGTCGGCCAGGCCGGAAAGCACCTCGGCCACGTCGCAGGGGCCGCGTTCGGCCTGCTTGGGCCGGGCGAAGTCCAGCAGGTCGCGCACCACCTTCCGGGCCTGCTCGGTGTGGCGCATGATCACGTCGATGTCCGCCTGGGCCTGCCCGTCGGGCGCGGCGGCCCGCAGCAGGTCGGCATAGCAGTGGATGACCCCCAGGGGGTTGTTGATCTCGTGGGCCAGGCCAGCGGCCAGCTTGCCCACGGCCACCAGCTTTTCGTGCTGCTGCACCCGTTCCAGCATGCGGCGCTCGTCGGTGGTTTCGCGCAGGTAGGCTACGGTGCGCCCGCCGCGTTCCAGCCGCCCGCCCAGCGGGTAGGCGTTCACCGCGAAGGACCGCCCGTCGCGCAGGGTCACCGCGCGCGACACCGGGCCGTCGCCCATGCGCGCGGCGATGTCCGCGGCGTCCAGCAGTTCGGCCAGGGCCGCGCCGTCCGTGCCGGCGGCGTTCTCGTCACCGCCGTCACCCCCGTCCCCGTTGCCCCTGCCTTGCGCCCCGTCCCGGCCACTATCGCTTGAGGTCGCCAGCGACCGGGTCAGCGACCGGGTGAGCTGAAGGGCCGAACTGTTGGCCAGCACCACCCGGCCATCGCCGCCCAGCAGCAGCAGCGGGTCGGAAATGCCCTCGAAGATGGAGTCCAGCAGGGCGTTCTGGCGCAGCAGGTTGTCCAGCGCGTCCAGGTTGTCCATGGCGATGCCGAGCTGCCGCCCCACGGCCTGGGCCAGGTCGGCCGTGCCGGGGCCGCTGGCGTGGTCCGCGTCCCAGTACAGGCACAACAGGCCCCGCGTGGTGTCGCTGGTCTGCACCGGGATGAACCAGGCGCGCGGGGTCAGGCGGGGCGCGCCCTCGGCGGCCAGGTCGTGCCAGTCGGGGGGCAGTTCCGGCCGCACCGCGCGGTCCGGCCAGGCGTGGAAGTCGCTGGCCGAGAGCACGCAGGCGTAGGCCGCCCTGTCCGCCCCGAAGCGCCGCGCGACCAGCGCCAGCGAGGCGGCCAGCAGTTCGCCCTTGCCGCTGCTGCGGTTCAGGCGGTCCAGCAGGCCCACGAACAACTCCACGTCGGTGCGCCGGGCCGTGGCCTCGGTGGCCAGGTCCACGGTGCGCTCGTGCACCATGCCTTCCAGGTTGGCGGCGTAGTCGCGCAGCTTGGCCCGCGCCTCGCTGAGATGCCGGGCCAGCGATTCCATGTCGCCCAGCAGGTCGTCGATGCCCACGTCCGGGTGGCCGCGCCGGGGCATGGTCATGTCCGCCTCGTCCGGGAAGTGGCGGCGCATCACCCCGCCCATGCGGCGCAGGTTGTGCACCACCAGCCGGTTGAAGAACACGTGGATCACCGCGAACAGCGCCAGCGCCCCGCCCGCGAACAGCACCCCGAACGACACCACCGCCTCGGTCATGCCGCTGACCGCCTGGTCCATGGGCAGGGCCACCATGGTCATGCCCGCGAGGTCGCCGGTCTTGCGCCAGAAGCCGCGTTCCGCCCCGTACATGGACAGCAGCACGGGCGGGGCCTGTTCCGGATCGCCGTGGCAGCGCAGGCACGCGGTTTCGAAGCGCACCGGCTTGGCCGTGATGAACAGCCGTTCCCCGTCCTCCTCGCTGACGTCCTCCACGCGGGTCAGTTCCGGGTCGTCGCGGAACCGGGCGATGATGCCGCGCTCGAACTCCGAGGCCTCGTAGGCGGGGTTGCGCGCGCCCACGGCCACCCGGCGGTAGGTGAAGCGGTCGTGGGCCAGGTTGTTGTCGTTCATCACCGCGCGGGTGACGAACGAGGTGGACATGGCCTCGATGACGAAGGTGTCGCCGGGCAGCGAACTATACATGGCCGGGCGCAGGGTGTTGCGCACGTAGCTCTGCACCGCCTCGGCCTGGGCCAGGATGAGCGCCGCGCGGTCGCGGGCCTCGTTCTCCACCAGCCGTTCCAGGTGCATGAACAGGGACAGGGCGAAGAACCCGCCCAGACAGGCCAGGATGAGCAAAAGGCCCAGCAGGAAGCGGGCCTGGAGCGAATGGGGCGTGAGTCGAAACACGGGGCTCCTTGTGCGGGTGCGTCAACAATAAAGGGGCGGGGCGTCCGCGGGCCTGCCCGGCAGATTGACTCCGGCGGATTGCTTCCGGCGGGTCGATTCCGGCGGGTCTGGCCGCGCGCCCGGCACCGCATGGCCGTTGTCTAGCACAGGCGGGACAAAGGGCAACCCGCGCACCGCAAGCTGCGTTGCACCGGCTGCGGGTGCTGCCGCGAGTTAGCAGGCAGGCCGGGGTAGGCGCGGCGCAATACCGCGCAATGCTTGAATCCTGACCTTTCCGGCCCGGATGGCCCGCGTCTTGCTCTCGGGGGGGGCCATGTCCGGCGCGCGGCAGGCCGTGGCGGCGGGCATGGCCCGGTGGCGCAAAGGGGCGCCGCCATGGAGCCTGCCCGCCGTCTCCCCCGGCAGGGGGCGGCAACGGCGCCGCGCACGGATGCGGGAAAGACGCGGGAAAGACGAGGGAAAGGGAAAGGAACGATGCTCCGGCGGGCCGCGATCCGCGCCGCCGAGGCATCGTCCGGAGATCACGCAACCCCCGAGGAGATGCAACGCAATGGAAGACAAGGGGCTTTTCGGCAGGATCCTGGCCATCGTGCCCGGGCTCGCGGTGATGATCGGCACGCTGTACGTGCTGCGCGTGTACGTGGAACCGTGGATGAAGGACGCCGTGGTGTTCGGCAGGAAGGGCTGGCTGGTGCAGGTGCTGAGCCTGAACTACATCCTGCTGTCCATCCTTACCGGCATGTTCTACCGCAACATCCTGTTCGGCGGAAAGATTCCCGCCTGGGCGGAGGAAGGCTTCCGCACCACGCGCCTGTTCATCAAGACCGGCGTCATCATGCTGGGTTCGCTGTACACCTTCGACAAACTGCTGAAGGTGGGCGGCATTGCCATCACGCTCATCGTGGCCTTCGTGTTCGGCACTGCCATCTTCATCCTGTGGCTGGGCAAGCGCCTTGACGCCGACCGCTCGGTCACCGCCACCATGGCCGCGGCCTGCGGCGTGTGCGGCGTCTCCGCCGCCGTGGCCACCGCGCCCGGCGTGCGCGCGAAGCCGGTGGACCTGGCCCTGTCCATCGCCACCATTCTCGGCTTCGGCATCATGACCATGTTCGTCAGCCCGTTCGTGGGCAAGATGCTGGCCCTGTCGGACTACCAGTTCGGCGCGTGGGTGGGCACGGGCATCCTGAACTCGGGCCAGGTGCTGGCCACCTGCCTTGCCTTCAACCCCAACTTCGCCCCCGGCACCGCCGTGGCCTACGGCGAAATCTGGAACGTGGTGCGGGTCATCTGCATCCCGTTCGTGGTGTTCTTCATCACCGCCTGGTACTGGAAGGGCGAGGCCGACGCCGAACACGTCAGCCTCGGTTCCATCCTCGCCTCCAAGTTCCCCATCTTCGTGCTGGGCTTCGTGGGCATGACCGCGCTGTCCTCGCTGCACATCCTCGGCGCCGAAGGCTCCGAGACGCTGCACCTGATGCGCGACGTCATGGCCTGGGTGTTCGGCGTGGGCCTGGTGGGCCTCGGGGCGTACATCGACGTGCGCGAGATCAGGGCCGCGGGCGGCAAGCCGCTGCGCATCGGCCTCATCGCGGGCGCCACCAAGTACGTTCTCGCCCTGATCATCATCCTGGCCTTCATTCCGAAGGAAGGCGCCTTCTAGGCCGCCTGCACGAGGAGCACGCACATGTCCGACAAGAAGAAGTCCCTTACCGTATTCAAGAGCGACCGCCACGAGGACGTGGCCGCCATCATCGCCTCGGCCCTCATCGTGGTGGTGGTGCTGACCTACATGGCCTTCATCGTGCCCTCGGTGGGCATCAAGGCCCCGCAGGACGGCAAGCTGGTGGAGATCTTCGTGGCCGAAGGTTCCGAGGTGAAGAAGGGCGACCCGCTCTATTCGCTGGAAGTGGTCAAGAAGAAGTGGGTCAACAACGTGATGGAAGAGAAGGTCGCCGTGGAAAGCTTCACCGCCAAGGCCAACGGCAAGGTGCTGAAGGTTTCCGGCAAGCCCGGCGATGCCGTGAAGAAGGGCAAGCAGGCCATTGTGGTCATGGAGCACGAGAAGGGTACCCTTCCCTAGGGGGGCGCTATGGGCCTTTTGCCCTCTGCCTGACCGACCCGAAGGGCGCGGAGCGTGTCCGTTGGGCGAGTTCGCGAGCCCTACGGACATCGAGCGCACAGCGGTCAGAAAGATTTTTTATTCCGGTCGAATACGATAAGAGTATACTCCCTTCATAAAAAATCTCTCTTCCTTGGCAGAGAACAAAAATCCGCATAGCGCAATATCCCAAGATCGCAGGCAATGAGGGCGGCAGGATGATCCTGCCCCCGGCCGAAGCATCGCATACGCCAGACATCCGGCGGGCGGCCATGCGCCGCCCGCCATACGCCTACGGAGAACATGTCCCATGACGCCACCCATGAAGCTGCTGCTCGCCCTCGACGACGGCCCCGGCGCACGCCGCGCCGTGGACGAGGCCATCCGCATCGCCCGCGAGAAGGGCGCCACCCTGGACGCCCTGTTCGTCATCGACGCCACGTGGGATGTGTTCACCGGGCACGACTGGCTGTCCGGCTGCAATTCGCGCATCGGCTTTCTGGAATACATGCAGGGGCTGGAGGAAAAGGCGGCGGCGGAAAGCGCGCGCGCCTTCCTGGAACTTCGGGGCGACATGCCCGGCGAACTGCTGACCGCGCCCGGCGACGTGGTGGACGTGGTCCGCGAGCAGGCCGCCAAGGGCTACGACCTGCTGGTGCTGTCCAACCCGTTCACGCGCGGGCTTGAGGTGATGCGCGACGCCGTGGCCCGGCTGACCCGCGACGCCCCCTGCGACGTGCTGCTGGTGCGGGCCGACACGAAATAGGCCGCCCCCAAACAGACCGCCCCGGAGGGCTCCCTGAACGGAGCCCCCCGCGTCATGCCGGAATTTTACCGTTCATGCCGGAATTTCACCGTTCGGCCGCCCCTGCCTGCCGCACCCACGTGCCGGGCGGCCGCTGCGGTTGCCCACGGGCCTGCCGCCGCCGGAGACCACTCCGGCGGCGGCATTGCGTTCGCGGCCGAGCGCCCGCCCGTGGAACGGGAAGGGCTGCCCGGCCGGTTCTCATGCCTGTTCGATGCCCGCGGTGCAGTGCGGGCAGCGCGTGGCGCGCACGTCGATCTTGCTGAAGCAGAACGGGCAGTCCTGCTGCTTGGGCGCGGCCGGGCCTTCCAGGCGCGTGCGCAGGGTGTTCACGCCGCGCACCAGCAGGAACACGGCAAAGGCCACGATGAGAAAGCTGACCACCGTGTTGGCGAATACGCCCGCGTTCAGCGTCACCGCGCCCGCATGCTTGGCGGCGGCCAGGCTGGCGTAGGGGCCGGGGGTGGCTCCGTCGCGCAGGGTGACGAACAGGTCCGAGAAGTCCACGCCGCCCAGCACCAGGCCGATGGGCGGCATGATCACGTCGTCCACCAGCGACTTGACGATGGTGCCGAACGAGGCGCCCAGAATGACGCCCACGGCCATGTCCAGCGCGTTGCCCTTGACCGCGAATTCCTTGAATGCCTTCAGCATGGCTACCTCCTGCTGTGCCGGGGATATGTTGTTGATGATATGCACCCTTCGGCGCGCGACGGCAACCCGTGGATATCGAGGGCGGTCCCCCGGGCGGGAGTAGGGCCGGTGGGGTGGCGTGGGGAGGGGGGCAACGGCGATGGGGCGTCGCCAGCGGTGCGGGCTGGCCGTACGGCATCAGCCGTACTAGAGTGATGCCGTACGGCATCGACCGTGCGGGGTGACGCCTGCGGGCACGCGCCGCACAAGGTCGGGGAACGCAAGGGGGCGGCGGAGCGTTCGCGTGACGGCGGAAACGGGGAATCTGCCGTGGCGCTCTTGACGGATGAAGCGATGCAAGGGTAGGGCAGTGCGCCCGGTTCGAAACGAGTGGGCGGCCCGCCTCCCCGTCCCGTGCCCGGCGCGAGCGGGTACGGCAGGTCCGGAGTGCGTTTACCGCACGCGACTGGAACGGCGTATGCAATCCGGCGGGCGGACGCCCCGGACGCCATCAGGACGGGCCGCAAATCCGGCGCGGGGTTTTCCGTGACGAAGTGATGCCAAAAATGACAACACGCGGTGCGCTGCCTGAATTTGGCCGCAACATCGCATGGTTGTCGTAACCGGTAGTATTTGACAGCTTTCCGGATTCCGTGGCATCAAAAATTGTTGGTCGATGGTGGCATTCCTGCCCGACGCGCTGCATTGCCGTGCGTGCGCGGGGTGGTCGCCGTTGCGGCAATGTCTTTACAATATTGTTCACTCGTTTCGTCAACATTTCGGAGGATCGAGCATGCGTAAAGGATGGTTCAAAGGCCTTGTTGCGGGTCTTGCCGTGGCCGTCATGGCCTGCCCGGCGTTTGCGGCGGATACCATCAAGTTCGGCGTGGCCGGCGCCCACAGCGGCGACCTGGCCTCCTACGGGCTGCCCAGCGCCAACGCCGCCAAGCTGGTGGCCAAGATGATCAACGCCAAGGGCGGCGTGCTCGGCAAGCAGGTGGAAGTCATTCCCCAGGACGACCAGTGCAAGCCCGAACTGGCCACCAACGCGGCCACCAAGCTGGTGTCCGACGGCGCCGTCGTGGTGCTGGGCCACATCTGCTCCGGCGCCACCAAGGCCGCGCTGCCCATCTACAAGGAAGCCAACATCGTCCTGATGTCGCCCTCGGCCACCAACCCGGCCCTGACCCAGAGCGGCGACTACCCCAACTTTTTCCGCACCATCGCCTCCGACGACCAGCAGGCCAAGCTGGGCGTGGACTTCACCATCGAAAAGCTGGGCAAGAAGAAGATCGCCGTGCTGCATGACAAGGGCGACTACGGCAAGGGCTACGCCGAATTCGCCAAGCAGTTCATCGAGCAGGGCGGCAAGGGCACCGTGGTGCTCTTCGAAGGCGTGACCCCCGGCGCGGTGGACTACTCCGCCGTGGTGCAGAAGATCCGCAACTCCGGCGCCGAAGCCGTGATGTTCGGCGGCTACCATCCCGAAGCCTCGAAGATCGTGCAGCAGATGCGCAAGAAGCGCATGGACCTGCCCTTCGTGTCCGACGACGGCGTGAAGGACGACACCTTCATCAAGGTCGCCGGCAAGGACGCCGAAGGCGTGTACGCCTCCAGCTCCAAGGATGTGAGCGCGCTGCCCCTGTACAAGGAAGCCATCGAGGCCCACGTGAAGGAATTCGGCGCCGAGCCCGGCGCGTTCTACAAGGAAGCCTACGCCGCCTCGCTGGCCCTGCTGAACGCCGTCGAAAAGGCCGGTTCCACCGATTCCGCCAAGATCATGAACGCCCTGCGCACCGAATTCGTCGAGACCTCGGTGGGCAAGATCAAGTTCGACGCGCGCGGCGATGCCGAAGGCGTCGGCTTCTCCATGTACCAGGTGAAGAACGGCAAGTACGTGGAACTCAAGTAGGTTCACGAAAAGCATCCGATATGACAGGGGGGCGGGCCGCAGGCCCGTCCCCCGAGTTTTGACGACGGCGCGGCCAGGTCCCGCGCATGTACGGGAAGGCACCAATGGATTGGCAGTATTTCTGGGAACTCTTCTTCGGCGGGCTGACGCGCGGCTCCATCTACGCGCTCATCGCGCTCGGCTACACCATGGTGTACGGCATCATCGAGCTGATCAACTTCGCCCACGGCGAGGTGTACATGCTGGGGGCGTTCACGGCGCTGATCGTGGCCGGGGCGCTCGGCATCTACGGCTTTCCGGCCCTGGCCATCCTGATCATCGCCGCGGTGGTGGCGGTCATCTACTGTGCCGCCTACGGCCTGACGCTCGAAAAGATCGCCTACAAGCCGCTGCGCGACGCGCAGCGCCTCTCGCCACTCATCTCGGCCATCGGGATGTCCATCTTTCTCCAGAACTACGTCATCCTGGCCCAGACCTCGGACTTCATGCCCTTTCCCAATCTGGTGCCGCAGCCCGAATTTCTCGAACCCATCGCGCACATCATGGGCGCGAGCGAAGTGCTGATCATCGTCACCTCGGCCGTGGCCATGGCCGCGCTGACCCTGTTCATCAAGTACACCCGCATGGGCAAGGCCATGCGCGCCACGGCCCAGAACCGCAAGATGGCCATGCTGCTCGGCATCGACGCCGACAAGGTGATCTCGCTCACCTTCGTCATCGGCTCGTCGCTGGCTGCCGTGGGCGGCGTGCTCATCGCCTCGCACGTGGGGCAGGTGAACTTCGCCATCGGGTTCATCGCGGGCATCAAGGCGTTCACCGCCGCGGTGCTCGGCGGCATCGGCTCCATTCCGGGCGCCATGCTGGGCGGCCTTGTGCTCGGCTGGTGCGAAAGCTTCGCCACCGGGTACATCTCGAGCGACTACGAGGATGCGCTGGCCTTCGCGCTGCTTGTGCTCATCCTCATCTTCCGGCCTTCGGGCATTTTGGGCAAGGCCAAGACGCAGAAAGTCTAGGCAGCCCGCCCCCGTGCGCCCGGCAACACGCCGGGGCGCCAGCCCGTGGGACCGGCGCGGTCCCCCGCCCCCTGCCTGCGGTTACCCGCAGGCACCGGGGCCGCCCCGCCGGATGCCGGAACACGCGGGACACAACGACGCATTCCGAGGAAAGTCTTCATGCAAGGTCTCAAGAAATCCATACTGGTCAGCCTGTGGTTCATGTTCCTGACCTTTCCGCTCATGGTCATCAGGATCGACAGCCTGAACGGGACCATCGACTGGCGGTGGGAGAACATGCTGGGCATGGGCGCGGGCTCGTTCGCGCTGTCCTTCGTGTGGCGGTTCATGATGGCCCGCAAGGAGGCCGGGCGCGCCGCGGCCGCCGGGGGCGTCATGTCCGCGCGCGGCGCGTGGTTCGAACGCCTGCGCAGCGACCCCAAGGCCGCCGTGCCCGCCCTGGCCGTGATCCTGGCCGTGTTCCTGGTCCTGCCGTGGCTGGTCTCCACCTACCAGACCAACATCATGATCTCGGCGCTGCTCTACGTCATGCTGGGCCTTGGCCTGAACATCGTGGTGGGCCTTTCCGGCCAGCTGGTGCTGGGCTACGTGGCCTTCTACGCCGTGGGCGCGTATTCCTACGCCATCCTGAACAGCAACTTCGGCCTGGGCTTCTGGTCGGTGCTGCCCATCGGCGGTGCCATGGCCGCCCTGTTCGGCATTCTGCTGGGCTTTCCGGTGCTGCGCCTGCGCGGCGACTATCTGGCCATCGTCACCCTGGGCTTCGGCGAAATCATCCGCCTGGTGCTGGAAAACTGGAGCGACTTCTCGCAGGGCCCCAGCGGCATCGCCAACATCGACCGGCCCGGCCTGTTCGGCATGCAGCTTTCGGTCAGCGACGCCACCACCTACATCTACTATCTCATCCTGGCGGCGGTCATCGTGACCATCATCGCGGTGACGCGCCTGAAGAACTCGCGCATCGGCCGCGCGTGGCAGGCCCTGCGCGAGGATGAAATCGCCTGCCAGGCCATGGGCATCGACATCACCACCACCAAGCTCACCGCGTTCGCGCTGGGCGCGTGCTGGGCGGGCTTCGCGGGGGTCATCTTCGCGGCCAAGACCACCTTCATCAACCCGGCCAGCTTCACCTTCCTGGAATCGGCCATGGTGCTCGCCATGGTGGTGCTGGGGGGCATGGGCTCGGTCATCGGGGTTTCGGTGGGCGCGCTGGTGCTCATCCTGCTGCCCGAATACCTGCGCGCGTTCTCGGAGTACCGCATGCTCATCTTCGGCGCGACCATGGTGCTGATGATGGTCTTCCGCCCGCAGGGCCTCGTTTCGCCGGGGCGCACCAAGTACAACGTGCCCGACGCCGAAGGCGCCGGCGCCGCAGCGGCGCGCCCCGCCGCCGGAGGCAACGCCTGATGTCCGCAACCACCGGCAACGCCGCCAGGCCCGCCACCCCCGCCAACGGGACCGCCGCCGTACTCGACGTCCGTTCCATTTCCATGAACTTCGGGGGCCTGCGCGCCCTGAACGAGGTGGACCTGCAAGTGCGCCTGGGTGAGATCGTGGCGCTCATCGGCCCCAACGGGGCGGGCAAGACCACCTTCTTCAACTGCATCACCGGCATCTACGTGCCCACCGAGGGCACGGTGCACGTGACCCCGCGCGACGGCCGCACCGTCACCGTCAACGGCCTGAAGGCCAGCCAGGTCACTGAACTCGGCATGTCGCGCACGTTCCAGAACATCCGGCTGTTCCCCACCATGAGCGTGCTGGAAAACGTGATGATCGGCCGCCACTGTCGGACCAGGGCGGGCATTCTGGGCGCGCTGCTGCGCGACTCCAGGACACGCGCCGAGGAACAGCGCATCGTCGAGGAAAGCTATGCGTTACTGAAAAGCGTGAACCTGCACCAGCACTACAAGGACCAGGCGCGCAACCTGCCCTACGGCGCGCAGCGCAGGCTGGAGATCGCCCGCGCGCTGGCCACCGACCCCTTCCTGCTCTGCCTCGACGAGCCCGCCGCGGGCATGAACCCGCAGGAAACCCACGAACTCAAGGAACTCGTCATCGAGATCCGCGAGCGTCACCAGCTTTCCGTGCTGCTCATCGAGCACGACATGAGCATGGTCATGTCGCTGTCGGACCGCATCTACGTCATGGAGTACGGTTCGAAGATCGCCGAGGGCACCCCGGAGGAAGTGAGCAAGAACCCCAGGGTCATCAAGGCATATCTGGGCGAGGAATCCCATGCTTGAGCTGCGTAACGTCAACGCCTTCTACGGCAACATCCAGGCCCTGCGCGACATCAACCTGACCATCGGCCAGGGCGAGATCGTCACCCTCATCGGCGCCAACGGCGCGGGCAAGACCACCACGCTGATGACCGTGTGCGGCGCGGTGCCCCCGCGCAGCGGCGAGGTGCTCTTCGAGGGCAGGCCCATCCACGCCATGAAGCCCAACGAGATCGTGCGCCTGGGCATCAGCCAGGTGCCGGAAGGGCGGCTGATCTTCCCCGACCTGACGGTGCAGGAAAACCTGGACCTTGGCGCGTTCCTGCGCAACGACAAGGACGGCATCGCCCGCGACCTGGACTACATCTTCGGCCTGTTCCCCATCCTGGCCCAGCGCCGCAAGCAGGCGGGGGGCACCCTTTCCGGCGGCGAGCAGCAGATGCTGGCCATCTCGCGCGCCATCATGGGGCGGCCGCGCCTGCTGCTGCTGGACGAACCCTCGCTGGGCCTCGCGCCCATCATCATCCAGCAGATCTTCGACATCATCCGCAAGATCAACGCCGACGGCACCACGGTGTTCCTGGTGGAGCAGAACGCCAACCAGGCCCTGAAGATCGCCCATCGCGCGTATGTCATGGAAACCGGGCGCATCACCCTGGAAGACACGGCGGCCAACCTGCTGGTGAACGAAGACGTGAAAAGGGCCTACCTCGGCATGTAGCCGGGGCGGCCGGAAGATTCGGCCCCGTGCGCGGGGCGTTTGCAGTGCCTGGCGTGGGCGGTCCTTTCCGAAAGGGGAGGGCCGCTCTTTTCTTGTGCGGAACGGGCCGCCGCGCGGGCGGGGGCGACGCGCGGGACAGCCCTTGGGCAACGGGAACGGGGGCCGCTCGTTCCCCCCGTGCGAGGCGGTCCGGGCGGCCCCCGTAGCAAAGCCCGCTGCCCTTGTCCGCCACGGCGGCCCGCGCTCCTGGTGGACGCGGGCGCGCCGCGTGCGGTCGCGGCTACGCGGGCAACGGGCCGGGGTGAAGCGCCGCCGGAGGACCGGCCGCCCCCGCCACCCCCGCCACGTGAACCAGTTCCGCCGGGGTCAGCGGACGGCGCAGGGTGGCGGAAAGTTCGCGCACGGCCTCGACGATGGCGGGCAGCGCAGGGGGCGGCGGCAGGATGGACAGCTCGGCCAGGGCGGCGGCCACGGCGGCCACGCCGCTCTTGCGCCCCACGCCCAACCGGCGGCTGCCGCCCACCAGGTCCGGCGGAAACGGCTCGAACAGGCTGGGGTCGCGCCGCACGCCGTGAGCGTGCAGCCCGCTTTCCACGGCGAAGATGTCGCGCCCTGCCACGGGCCAGTGGCGCGGCACGGCAAGGGACGCGGCCTGGGCCACGTGGCCGCACAGGTCGCGCAGGGGAGAAAGGTCGAACCGGGCCCGGCCGCGCACCACCAGGGCGGCGGCCAGTTCTTCCAGCCGGGCCACCCCGGCCCGCTCGCCAAGGCCCAGTATGGACACGTCGGCGCAGTCGGCCCCGCATTCCAGGGCTGTGAGGGCATTGGCCGTGGCCATGCCGCAGTCGTTGTGGAAATGGGCGCCGATGGACACCCGGCGCGCGCGAGGGGCCGTGCCGCCGTGGCGGGCTTCGTCCAGTGCGGCGCGCAGCCCGCGCACCACCTCCGCCACCTCCAGCGGGGTGAACAGCCCCACCGTGTCGCTCAGGCGCACCCGGTGCGCCCCGTGCGCGGCGGCATGGCGCGCCACGGCGGACACGAAGTCGCGGTCCGCGCGCGAGGCGTCCTCCATGCCCACGGTCACGTGCTCGATGCCCAGGGCACGCGCCTCGGCCAGGGTGGCCGCCAGCAGGTCGAGCAGGGCGGGCCTGCCCACGCCCAGCCGCCGGGCCAGGTGCGCGTCGGAAACAGGCGCCCCCACGCAGACCCGCCGCGCCCCGCAGGCCACGGCGGCGCGCAGGTCTTCCGGGCGGCAGCGGCACCATGCGGCGGCGGCAAGGCCGGGGGCCACGCGGGCCGCCAGGTCCAGCATGTCCGCCAAGTCCTCGCGCCCGGCCCAGCCCACCTCGGCTTCCGGCACGCCCACGGCCGCAAGGCCGCGCAGGATGCGCTCCCGGTCCGCCATGGACAGGTAGGTGCCGAAGGACTGTTCCCCTTCGCGCAGGGTGGTGTCGAGCAGCATGGGGCCTCCGTGTGGAAGGGCGGAGCCGCCCCGCCCGCGCGGGTGACGGCGGAGAAAGGGGGCGGGGCGGACATCCGCGTGAACCGGTGTGCCTCCTCCTTTGCATTGTCAGTGCCAAACCGGTGCGATCTGGGGCCAATCCGGGGCCAATCCGGTGCCAACCCGCATCGGCGAGGGGACCGGCACGGGTTTTTTCTTCGGCGTGCCGGTCGGTTCGCCCTGTACGGCGCTGCCCACCCCCCATCGCGTGCCGGGGCTTTCCCTTGCGTCCCGGCGCATTGGAAGCGCTGACACGGCGCCGTGACCCTTCGTGCCGGTGTCGTGCCCCGCCATGTACGTGGGCGTCGTAAAAACGCCCGTCCGGCCCTTCCGCCCCCCGCACGGCCACCGATGGACCGTGCCCCGACCCTCCCGCGTCATGTCGCGGACCACGCATTTGTCGCATGCGACAAAATGGTCGCTGCATGCGTGTCGCGTCCCGTGCGCGAAGCCCCGGTCCTTCATCCTGTAAACAACTGTCATGCCGGAGTGTTGGCGCAAATGGCCCACACTGGCACGGGGTTTGCCCTATGCGTGTCGTTGCATGGGCACGCCAGTCACGGCGAACGCACCCCGGCCACTCCAACACCCCGGCCGGGCGTGAATCTTCAGGAGGATATCATGAGAAAGGTGGCCATCTACGGCAAGGGCGGCATCGGCAAGTCCACGACCACGCAGAACACCGTCGCGGGTCTCGCGGAAGCCCTGGGGCGCAAGGTCATGGTCGTCGGCTGCGACCCCAAGGCCGACTCCACCCGCCTGCTGCTGGGCGGCCTGGCCCAGAAATCGGTGCTCGACACCCTGCGTGACGAGGGCGAGGACGTGGAACTCGATGATATCCGCAAGCAGGGCTACTCCACCACCCTCTGCGTGGAATCGGGCGGTCCCGAACCGGGCGTGGGCTGTGCGGGGCGCGGCATCATCACCTCCATCAACATGCTGGAATCCCTCGGCGCGTACGAGGAGGACCAGAAGCTGGACTACGTGTTCTACGACGTGCTCGGCGACGTGGTGTGCGGCGGCTTCGCCATGCCCATCCGCGACGGCAAGGCCGAGGAAATCTACATCGTGTGTTCCGGCGAGATGATGGCCATGTATGCGGCCAACAACATCTGCAAGGGCATCATGAAGTACGCCGAATCGGGCGCGGTGCGCCTTGGCGGCCTCATCTGCAACTCGCGCAACGTGGACAACGAAAAGGAAATGATCGAGG
The DNA here is from genome assembly GCF_036763125.1 of Nitratidesulfovibrio sp. 1201_IL3209. Classification (NCBI taxonomy): domain Bacteria; kingdom Pseudomonadati; phylum Thermodesulfobacteriota; class Desulfovibrionia; order Desulfovibrionales; family Desulfovibrionaceae; genus Nitratidesulfovibrio; species Nitratidesulfovibrio sp. 1201_IL3209. The sequence continues at coordinate 10,541 of NZ_JBAIYT010000026.1, read as the reverse complement.
AGCTGGCCCGCAAGATCGGCACCCAGATGATCTACTTCGTCCCGCGCGACAACCAGGTGCAGCGCGCCGAAATCCACCGCCAGACCGTCATCGAGTTTTCCCCCGAACACGGGCAGGCCCAGCACTACCGCAATCTGGCGAAAGCCATCGACGAAAACGAGATGTTCGTGGTGCCGAAGCCCCTCCAGATCGCGGAACTGGAAAAGCTGCTGATGGATTACGGCCTCTTCGAGGCTTAACACCGGGCCATTTCACCACCACCCCACCCAATTCGAAGGAGAACGGCGATGATGATCATGGTTCGTGCCATCGTGAGACCCGAAAAATCCGACGACGTGCTGGCCGCCCTCATGGCCGCCGGTTTCCCGGCCGTGACCAAGATGTCCGTGGCCGGGCGCGGCAAGCAGCGCGGCATCAAGATCGGCGAGATCACCTACGACGAGATTCCCAAGACCCTGCTGATCAGCGTGGTGAAGGCCGGCGAGAAGCAGTTCGTCATCGACACCATCATGCACGCGGCCCGCACCGGCGCCAAGGGCGCCTTCGGCGACGGCAAGATCTTCGTCACCCCGGTGGAAGAGGTCTACACCATCAGCTCCGGCGTGAAGGAGCCCGATGTCGAGGAGGCCGCCGCATGAAGGAGATCATGGCCGTAGTGCGCCTGAACAAGATGAACCAGACCAAGAAGGCGCTGACCGAGGCGGGCGTGAACGGCTTCTACGCCCACGAGGCCTTCGGCCGGGGCAAGGGGCTGGTCAGCAGCGACCTGCTGGAAGGCGCCAGGGAAGGGTTCGAAGAGGCCGTGGAACTGCTCGGCGAAAAGGGCAGGCTGTATTCCAAGCGCGTGGTCACCGTGGTGGTGCCCGACGACCAGGTCAGCGACGTGGTCGAGGCCCTCATCAAGGTGAACCAGACGGGCAAGCCCGGCGACGGCAAGATCTTCGTCACCGCCGTTCCGGAAGCCCACCGTGTGAGAACCGCCGAGCACGGCGACAAGGCCATACTCTAGCGGTCAGGAGAGGTACATCATGGCGTTGAAGCACAAGAGCATCCCGGACGTGGCGACCGTCAAGGAAGAACTGCTCAGGAAGTATCCCACCAAGGTCGCCCGCAAGCGCGCCAAGCAGATCGTCATCAACGACGTGAAGGACGGCGACGTGGTGCCCGAGGTGCAGGCCAACGTGCGCACCACCCCCGGCATCATCACCATGCGCGGCTGCACCTACGCGGGGTGCAAGGGCGTCATCCTGGGCCCCACCCGCGACATCGTGAACATCACGCACGGGCCCATCGGCTGCGGGTTCTACTCGTGGCTCACCCGCCGCAACCAGACCAAGGCCCCGTTCGATTCGTCCGAAAACTTCATGCCCTACGCCTTTTCCACGGACATGCAGGACGAGGACATCATCTTCGGCGGCGAAAAGAAGCTGGCGGCGGCCATCCAGGAGGCCTACGACACCTTCCGCCCCAAGGCCATCGCCATCTTCGCCACCTGTCCGGTGGGCCTCATCGGCGACGACATCCACGCCGTGGCCCGCAAGATGAAGGAGAAGCTCGGCATCAACATCTTCGCCTTCAGCTGCGAAGGGTACAAGGGCGTCTCGCAGTCCGCCGGGCACCACATCGCCAACAACCAGATCTTCACCCACGTGGTGGGCGAGGACGATACCCCCAGGCTCGGCGACTACAAGATCAACATGCTGGGCGAGTACAACATCGGCGGCGACGCCTTCGAACTGGAACGCGTGCTGGAAAAGTGCGGCATCACCCTGGTGTCCACCTTCAGCGGCAACTCCACCTACGAGCAGTTCGCCACCGCCCACCAGGCCGACCTCAACGCCGTCATGTGCCACCGGTCCATCAACTACGTGGCCGAGATGATGGAGACCAAGTACGGCATCCCGTGGATCAAGGTGAACTTCATCGGGGCCGAATCCTCCGCCAAGTCGCTGCGCAAGATCGCCCAGTACTTCGGCGACAAGCAGCTCATCGACCGGGTGGAAGCGGTCATCGCCGAGGAAATGCCTGCCGTGCACGCGGCCCTGGAAGACGTGCGGCCCTTCACCGAAGGCAAGACGGCCATGCTGTTCGTGGGCGGCTCGCGCGCCCACCACTACCAGGACCTGTTCACCGAGATGGGCATGAAGACCATCGCCGCCGGGTACGAGTTCGCCCACCGCGACGACTACGAAGGCCGCAAGGTGATGCCCACCATCAAGGTGGACGCCGACAGCCGCAACATCGAGGAAATCGAGGTCGAGCCCGATTCCACCCGCTTCGCCCCGCGCAAGTCCGACGAAGAACTGAAGCGCCTCGCCGAGGAAGGCTTCACCTTCAAGGATTACGAAGGGATGATGCCCCAGATGGAGTCCAACACCCTCGTCATCGACGACCTGAACCAGTACGAGGCCGACAAGCTGATCGAACTGCTGAAGCCCGACGTGTTCTGCGCGGGCATCAAGGAAAAGTTCTCGGTGCAGAAGATGGGCGTGCCCATGAAGCAGCTGCACAGCTACGACTATGGCGGACCCTACGCGGGCTTCAAGGGCGCGGTGAACTTCTACACGGAAATCAAGCGCCTGGTCACCAGCAAGGTCTGGTCCGACCTCAAGGCCCCCTGGGAAGAAAACCCCGAGCTCTCGGCCACCTACGTCTGGGAATAACGGGCAAGGAAGGGAAACGACATGCTGCTCAGACATACCCCGACGGAAATCAGGGAGCGCTCGGCGCTCAACATCAACCCGGCCAAGACCTGCCAGCCCATCGGCGCCATGTACGCGGGCCTGGGCATCAGGGGTTGCCTGCCGCACAGCCACGGCTCGCAGGGCTGCTGCGCCTACCACCGCAGCACCCTGACCCGCCACTACAAGGAACCCGTGTCGGCGGCCACCAGCTCGTTCACGGAAGGCGCATCGGTGTTCGGCGGCCAGGCCAACCTGTTGCAGGCCATCGAGAACATCTTCTCGGTGTACGAGCCCGAAATCATCGCGGTGCACACCACCTGCCTGTCCGAAACCATCGGCGACGACCTGAAGCAGATCGTGGACAAGGCGGAGAAGGAAGGCAAGGTGCCCGAGGGCAAGCAGGTGATCTTCGCCTCCACGCCCAGCTACGTGGGCTCGCACGTCACCGGTTTCTCCAACATGGTCAAGGGCATGGTGAAGTGCCTGGCCGTGGCTTCCGGCAGGAAGAACGGCAAGGTCAATATCATCCCCGGCTGGGTCGAGCCTGCGGACATGGAGGAGATCAAGCGCATCGCGGGCATGATCGGGGTGTCCTTCACCATGTTCCCCGACACCTCGGGCGTGCTCAACGGCCCGCTGACCGGCGAGTACCACATGTTCCCCGATGCGGGCACCCCGGCGGCGGACATCCGCGCCTCCGGCGACGCCATCGGCACCCTGGCCCTTGGCGAATGGTGCTCGGCCGACGCGGCCCGCACCCTGGATGCGCAGTGCAAGGTGCCCTGCCGGGTGCTGGACATGCCCATCGGGCTCAAGGCCACCGACCGCTTCATCGACGCCCTGCGCATCGTGGCCGGCACCTCGGTGCCCGATGCGGTGAACTTCGAGCGCGGCCAGCTCATCGACGTCATCTCCGACTACCACCAGTACTTCTTCGGCAAGAAGGTGGCCCTGGTGGGCGACCCGGACCAGCTCATCGCGCTGACCGAGTTCCTGCTGACCCTCGACATGCAGCCCATCCACGTGGTCACCGGCACGCCGGGCAAGAAGTTCGAGTCGCGCATCAAGGAATTGTGCGCGGGCAGGGGCTTCGACGTGAACGTGCGCGCCGCGGGCGACATGTTCCTGCTCCACCAGTGGATCAAGAACCAGCCCGTCGATCTCGTCATGGGCAACACCTACTGCAAGTACATCGCCCGTGACGAGGACATCCCCTACGTGCGCTTCGGCTTCCCCATCATGGACCGCGTGGGCCACCAGTACTTTCCGGTGACGGGGTACAAGGGCGGCATCCGGCTGCTGGAGAAGATCCTGGGCGTCCTGCTGGACCGCGCCGAACGGGATGCGCCCGAGGAGAAGTTCGAACTCGTCTACTAGGGCGTGTCGTCACGAGCGTCCTTTTGCCCTCTGCCTTACCGACCCGAAGGGCGCGAAGCGTGCCCGTTGGGCGAGCTTGCGAGCCCTACGGACATCGAGCGCAAAGCGGTCAGAACAAGTTTTTATTTCGGTCACGTACGAGAAGAGTACGCTCCCTCCATAAAAAATTGTTCTTCCTTGGCAGAGAACAAAAATCCTGCTCGTGACGACACACCCTGACACCCGCATCCTTTCCGCCCGGCGCCATCCGGCGTCACCCGGAGCTTGGGGCGCCGGGCGGAGAAACCCACGCAGAACCCCACGGAGACACCATGAGCGGCGCACCCCACTGTATGCACACGAACGGACGTCCCGGCGGCTGGCTGCTGCTGCCGGTGGCGCCGCGTTCCAACGCCCGCAGCCGCCATGGCGGCCCGGGCGTGAGCACCCCGTGCGCCTGCGGGCAGCCGCCCGCGTCCCCCGCGTTGCTGCCGCACGAGGCGCTGGAATATCTGCACACGGTCATGGAATCGGGCGCGGTGGTCCACACGGTGGGCATCGCCGGTCCCGGCGACCCGTTCGCCGTGCCCGACCGCACCCTGGAAACCCTGCATCTGGTGCGCGCCGCCTATCCGCACATCGCCCTGTGCGTGACCACCAACGGCCTTGGCGTGGCCAGCCATGCCGCCGCGCTGGCGGACCTTGGCGTCAGCCACGTCACCCTGCTCATGGACGCCGTGGACCCGGAACTGGTGGACACCCTGTACGCCTGGATCCGCCCCGGCACCCGCACCCTGCGGCCCGGCGAAGGCGCGGCCCTGCTCGTGGACGAGCAGGCCGTGGCCCTTGCCGCGCTGGTCGGGGCGGGCATCGAGGTGGCCGTGTGCGTCACCGTGTACCCCGGCATCAACGACGCCCACGTGGGCGACATCGCCGCCGCCGCCAAGGCGCTGGGCGCTTCGGGCATCTACGTGCTGCCTTTTGTTCCGGCCGGGGACGCCGCAGGCCCCGTGTCCGGCCCCGTACCCGCTACAGACGCGGCCACCATGGACGCCGCCCGCCAGGCCGCCGCCGTCCACCTGCCCGTGCTCGACGCCTCCGCCCGCGACGGGCTGCCCGTGGCGCGGCGCGCGGGCCTGGGATGCGGCGAACCCGTGGCCGTCACCTCGGGCTCCGGCCTGCCGGTGCCCGGCGGCGACCGGCCATACGTGGCCGTGGCCAGCAGCGACGGCTTCGACGTGGACGAGCACCTTGGGCACGCCCGCCAGTTCCTGGTGTACGGCCCCACGACCGGGCCAGTGGGCGGTCCCCCGGACGTTTCCATGGACGGCCCCGTGGGCCTCTTGGGCGTACGCCCGGCCCCGCCCGCCGGTTCCGGCGACGCCCGGTGGGAAGCCCTGGCCGCCGTCCTGTCCGACTGCGCCTACCTGCTGGTGTCCAGCGCGGGCCAGCGGCCTGTGGACTGTCTGGCCGCCAAGGGGCTGCGGGTCATCCAGACCGAAGACAACATCGAGGGCCTCGTGGACGTGCTCTACGGGGGTGGCAAGAAAGGCAGGAAACGCGGCACGGGCCGCACAGTCTAGGTATTGCAAGGGAGAGGAAGGACCATGCCCAAGCCGACGCATCAGATTCTCGTGTGCCAGAGCTTCCGTCACAAGGGCGAACCCAAGGGCGTCTGTTTCAAGCAGACCGACGGGTTCCTGCAATACCTCGAAGAGGAAATTCTCGATCGCGGCCTGGACATCCTGGTCACCGCCACCGGGTGTCTCAAGGCCTGCGAGGAGGGCCCCGTCCTCGTGGTGCAGCCGCAGAACTGGTGGTTCAAGGGCGTGGACAGCCACGACGCCATCGACGCCATCCTTGACGGCATCGAGGACGGCGAACCCAGTGCCGACTACCTGATGTACTAAAGCTTTTCCGGGGGAGGGGGAGCTTTTCAACGCTCCCCCCAAAACTTTTTACTTGGGGCATCAAGCCCACAAAACGGGGGTGCAGGGGACGGCAGCCGTTATGCGAGTCTTCGAGCATTACGGATGGCGATCGCAACGCGCAAAGCCCCTTGCCCGCCGGAGGCGTAAAAAAGAAGGAAGGCGACCATGACCACCGCAACCGCACCCAACGTCACCGCCACGGCCGAATGCCGCGACGCGGATCTTCTGGACGAACGGAAGAAGCAGGTGCACCGCGCCGGGCAGGGTCCCATCGACATGGCCTGCAACCGCGAGAGCCTCGCGGGGGCCGTCAGCCAGCGCGCCTGCGTGTTCTGCGGCTCGCGCGTGGTGCTGTACCCCATCGCCGACGCGCTGCACCTGGTGCACGGCCCCATCGGCTGCGCCGCCTACACCTGGGACATCCGGGGGGCGCTCTCGTCCGGGCCGGAACTGCACCGCCTGAGCTTTTCCACCGACCTCCAGGAAAAGGACGTCATCTTCGGCGGCGAACGAAAGCTGGCCGCCGCGCTGGACGAACTCATCGACCTGCACCGGCCCAAGGCCGCCTTCGTCTACTCCACCTGCATCGTGGGCCTCATCGGCGACGACCTGGGGGCCGTGTGCCGCAAGATGTCCGAAAAGAAGGGTATCCCGGTCATTCCCGTGCAGTCGGAAGGCTTCAAGGGCAACAAGCGCGAAGGGTACCTTGCCGCATGCAAGGCCATGTTCCGGCTGGTGGGCACCGCGCCCACCGAAGACGTTTCGCCTCTTTCGGTGAACATCCTCGGCGACTTCAACCTGGCGGGCGAAATCTGGATCGTGCGCGGCTACCTGGAACGCATGGGCATCCAGGTGGTGGCCAACATCACCGGCGACGGCCGGGTGGACGACATCCGCCGCTGCCACGGCGCGGCCCTGAACCTGGTGCAGTGCAGCGGGTCCACCATGGATCTCGCCAGGATGATGAAGGAAAAATACGGCACCCCGCACCTCCGCGTGTCGTACCTGGGCATCGAGGACATGGCCGACTCGCTCTACGCCGTGGCCGAACATTTCGAATCCGTGGACCCCTCCATCGTGGAGCGCACCCGCGACCTGGTGCGCGACGAACTGGCCGCCCTCATGCCGCGCCTGCGCGACATCCGGCGCGACCTTTCCGGCAAGCGCGCCGCCATCTACGTGGGCGGCTCGTTCAAGGCGTTCTCGCTGATCAAGGCCTTCCGGCACCTCGGCATGAACGTGGTGCTGGTGGGCTCGCAGACCGGCACGCAGGAAGAATACCAGGAACTGGAAACCGTGTGCGACCCCGGCACGGTCATCATCGACGACGCCAACCCGCTGGAGCTTTCGCACTACGTGCGCGAGTTGGACGTGGACGTGTTCGTGGGCGGGGTGAAGGAACGCCCCATCGCCCACAAGTTGGGCGTGGGCTTCTGCGACCACAACCACGAGCGCAAGATTGCCCTGGCCGGGTTCGAGGGCATGTACAACTTCGCTCGCGAGGTGCACGCCTCGGTCATGAGTCCCGTCTGGCGGTTCGTGCCCCGCCGGGCCAGGCGCGCCGCGTCTCCCGCCGACGCGGATGCATAGGGGGTGGGTCATGACGCTCGACTACGTTGCCAACGACGGCCTCTGCGCCGACGAATGTTCCTGTGATCGTGGCGAAAACTGTTCCGAAACCGGTGCGGACGGCTGCGGTTGTTCCGAAGCCCCGGAATCCGGTTCGGAGGATTGCGGGCTGGCCCCGGTGGAACTGAAGGCCGCCCTGTCAGGAGCGGCGGGCAAGACCCCGGAAGCAGACGGCAAGCCCGGCAAGGCCCCCCGCCCCAGGCGTCCCGATTTCGTCTCCACCACCAACGCCTGCAAGCTGTGCACGCCGCTGGGGGCCATGCTGGCCTTCCGGGGCGTGGAGGGCGCGGTGCCCTTCCTGCACGGTTCGCAGGGCTGCGCCACCTACATGCGGCGCTACGTCATCAGCCACTACCGCGAGCCCATGGACATCGCCTCGTCCTCGCTGGGCGAAAAGCAGGCCGTGTACGGCGGGGGGCCCAACCTGAAGAAGGGCATCCTCAACGTCATGAAGAAGTACGACCCGGTGCTGGTGGGGGTTGCCACCACCTGTCTCACCGAGACCATCGGCGACGACGTGGGCGGCTACCTGCGCGAGTTCCGCAACGAATTCGGCGACCTCGACCTGCCGGACATCGTCCACGTGCACACGCCCAGCTACAACGGCACGCATATGGAAGGCTGGAACGCCGCCGTGCGCGCCCTGGTGGACCAACTGGCGAAAGAGCGGGTGGAGCCCCACGGCAAGGTGGCCTTGCTGCCCGGCTTCATCTCTCCGGCCGACCTGCGCCATCTGCGCGACCTCGTCGCCGATTTCGGTAGCGATGCGGTGATCCTGCCCGACCTGTCCGACCCGCTGGATGGCCCGGCGCTGGAAGACTACACCCCGCTGCCCGAAGGCGGCACCCCGGTGGCCGACATCCGCGCCCTGTCCGGCGCGGCGGCGGTCATCGAGTGCGGCCGCTCGCTGGCCATGACTCCGGTTGGCTCTTCGGGTCCCGCCACGGCGGGGCGGGTGCTGCATGAACGCTTCGGCCTGCCGCTGCATGGAGTGGGCCTGCCCATCGGCCTGCGCGAAACCGACGCCCTGGTTTCCGCTCTGGAGGCCATCACCGGCAAGCCCCTGCCCCGCAGGCACGAACTGGAGCGCGGGCGGTTCGTGGATGCCCTGGTGGACGGCCACAAGTACGTGTCCGGCAAGCGCGCCGTGGTCTACGGCGAGGCGGACCTGGTCGTCGGCTTGGTGTCGCTGCTGTCCGAGATCGGCGTGCGCACCGTGCTGGCCGCCACCGGCGCGCGCGGGGCGCATCTGGCCGAATCCGTCGCCGCCGTCACCGAAGGCATGCTGCCCGCAATGCCCACGGTCATCGAGGGCGCGGACTTCGAGGAAATCGCCGACACGGCGGAAGGTCTGTCGCCCGACCTGCTGGTGGGCAACAGCAAGGGCTACCGCTACGCCCGGCAGTGGAACATCCCCCTCGTGCGCGCGGGCTTTCCCATCCACGACCGCTTCGGCGGCCACCGCCTGCTGCACGTGGGCTACGCCGGTGCCCAGGCCCTCATGGACCGCATCGTCAACGCCGTCATCGAGAAGACCCAGAGCGACAGCCCCGTGGGCTACTGCTATCTGTAGGAATCAGGAAGAGCGAAGGAGACCGCCATGAAGCCGCTGCGCACCACTCCCCCCGGCCATCCGTGCTTTGATCGCAACAGCGCCTCGTCCTGCGGTCGCGTCCATGTTCCCGTGGCCCCCCGGTGCAACATCCAGTGCGGGTACTGCAACCGCAAGTACGACTGCGTCAACGAATCGCGCCCCGGCGTGACCAGTGCGGTGCTCTCGCCGCGCCAGGCGCTGGACTACGTGGACAAGGTCCTGGAGGCCGACCCGCGCATCACCGTCATCGGCATCGCCGGTCCCGGCGACCCCATGGCCAACCCTGCGGAAACGCTGGAAACACTGCGCCTGGTGCACGAAAGGCACCCCGAACTGCTGTTCTGTCTCTCGTCCAACGGGCTGGGCCTGCCGCCGCACCTCGACCGGCTGAAGGAACTGGGCGTCACCCACGTCACCGTCACCATCAACGCGGTGGACCCGGCCATCGGCGAAAGGCTGTATTCCTGGGTGCGCGACGACAAGGTGGTCTGGCGCGGCCGCGCGGCGGCGGAACTGCTGCTTGCGCGCCAGTTGGAATCGGTGCGTGGTCTTGTGGAGCGCGGCATGGTGGTGAAGGTGAACACCATCCTCGTGCCCGGCGTGAACGACCACCACGCGGAAGAGGTGGCGCGCGTGGTGGGCGGACTGGGGGCCACCATCCAGAACATCATCCCGCTGAAGCCCACGGCGGACACCCCGCTGGCCCACCTGCCCGAGCCGGACGCGGCCGCTGTCAACGCGGCGCGCAAGGGAGCCGGGGAACACATTTCCCAGATGACCCACTGCAAGCGCTGTCGCGCCGACGCCGTGGGCCTGCTGCACGAGGACAAGTCCGCCGAGATGGCCGAAACCCTGCGCGCCTGCGCTTCGGCCAGGACCGAAGAGGCGGAGCGCCCTTACGTGGCCGTGGCCACGCGCGAGGGTATGCTGGTCAACCAGCATCTGGGCGAGGCCGCCCGGTTCCAGATCTGGGGGCAGGGGGCCAGCGGCTTCTACTTGGTGGAGGAGCGCCTTGCGCCCAAGCCCGGCTGCGGTCCCGAACGCTGGAAGCAGGTGGCCCACACCCTGCGCGACTGCCGGGCGCTGCTGTGCGCCGCCTTCGGCGCGCATCCGGAGGGGATTCTGGTGGCCGCCGGGGTGAAGCCCGTCGAGGCGTCCGGCTTTATTGACGACGCGCTGGACGTGGTCTTCGGCAACGGCAACACCGCCGCCCTGCGCGGCCGCAAGGGCGGCGTGGGCAAGACCTCGTGCGCCGGGGGCGGGTGTCGCGGGACTGGCGAGGGTTGTTGACAGAGAAGAGAATCGGGGGAGGGGAGGAAACTTTTGGAAAAGTTTCCTCCCCTCCCC
>NZ_JBAIYT010000025.1:0-61195 GCF_036763125.1 Nitratidesulfovibrio sp. 1201_IL3209 | reverse complement strand
TGCGGAGGGGCGGGCCTCACGGTCGCGCCGCGCCCCGCGCGTAATGTGAGAAGCCGTTTGGCACGCGCGGGTTCCTGCCATGGCAGGAACCCGCTCTTGCAATACGGCCAGATGCTGTACGACGCTGTGCGATGCGCGGCGCGCGGGGCATGCCGCGTGCCGCGGCGAAGGGGCTACTTCGACAGCGGTTGCTCCTGCACGCGCGGGCCGCCCGCGCCGGGCGCGCCCGCCGGGGCCGGGGAGTTGGGCGGCGCCACGATCTGCTGGCCCGGCTGCGATTCCACGAAGTTGGAGGGCGCCTTGTCGGTGCTGCGGTCGGGGTCGAAGCCCAGCGCCTTGGTGCGCGCCTTGCCCACCAGCACGGTGCATTCGTTGTTGGCGCAGTCGCGGATGGCCAGCAGGGTGGGCTTCAGCACGCCCGTGGGGGCCACGTTTTCCACCGCCATGTAGTATTCGCGCGGGCCGGTGCCGAACAGCGGGGTCACCGTGCAGGTCACCAGCCAGTCGTTGACGCCGTCGCCGTTCCAGTCGGTGATGGCCGTGAGCGACACGGAAATCACGTCCATGCCCTGGCCCAGGGCAAACCCCACCTTGCCGATGCGCACGTTGTCGTCGGGCGCCGCGGAATCCGCGAAGGTTTCGCCCGCAAGGCCGTTGCGCGCCTCTGCCGAGCGGAAGCGCGTGGACAGGCGGTGGTACAGTTCCTCGCCGTACGAGGCGGGGCGGTAGTCGCGGTTGTCGCGGATGGCCGCCTCCATGTAGTTGCCCTCGGCGTCCAGGATGTTGCGGCGCACCATCTCGTCGCGCAGGTAGATGGCGTAGTTGCGGAACGAGTCGGGCCGCACCACCTCCACGGGTTGCAGGGCGCAGCCCGAGGCAAGGGCCAGCAACAGCAGCAGCGGGACAAGGGCGGCAAGGCCGCGCGGGGCGGCGGAACGCTGGGCGGTATGGGGGCGGGTGCGGTGCATGGCGAATGGTGCCCGGCGGGCGTTTTGGGGTGTCCGGCACGGCGTGCGCCGCGTCTTCCGGTTATTTCTTCAGGATGGCCTTGATGGCGGCCTCGTCGGCGGCCTTGCGCGCCGCTTCCTGCGAGGCGGGCAGCACCTGCTCGCGCAGCAGCTTGTCGAGGAAGGCGCGCGCCTCTTCGCCGGTGCGGGTGACCGGCAGGCCGATGCCCCGGTATTCGTCCAGCGACAGCAGCCGGGCCTGCAACAGCCCCTTGGGCGCGGGGTCTTCCACCACCAGCCAGTAGCCCAGGTAGAAGCCCTCGTCGTGCGGGGTCTTCTGGGTGAGCAGCGCCAGCCAGTCGCGCACGCCGTTGGAGTTCCAGTCCAGGGTGGCGAAGACCACCAGCGTGTTCACGAGGTCGGGCGAATGGACGTTGAGCGAGGTGCGGTCCAGCGCGCTGACGGTCCACTGCCTGGGCGAGGCGAAGGTGCGCCGCGAATCGTCGGTGAAGCCGGGCAGCAGCGAGGGGAACGAGCGCAGGTTCAGGCGCAGGGCCAGTTCCAGGCCGTAGGATTCCGGCTGGTAGTCCTGCGGAACGATGTCGCCGGAAGGTTCGGCCCGGCCGTCGGGCAGCACCACCAGGCCCGCGCGCTGCGCGGCGTCGGGGTGGCGCTGGGCGAAGGACGCCAGCAGGAAGCGGTCCAGCACCTGCACCGGCACGGGGCCGGGGTAGATGCGTTCCGGCTGGGGGTTGGCGTAGGGCTGTGCGCCGTCGTCGGTGATGCGCGGCGCGCAGGCGGCCAGCAGCAGGACGGCCAGCAGGCCGAGCAGGACCGGCACCGGGGCAGGGGCGCGGAAACGGCGCGGGGCGGCGGGCCTTGCGGGGCGCACGGTGCGATGGGCGGACCGGCCGATGGCGCTGGCGGGCCGGGCCGGGGTGCGGACGGGCATGGAATCCTCCGGATATGGCCGCTCCGGGCGGCCGCACCCGCGTCTTATGACCGCCCCGTGCGGCTGTCAACGGGCATTTCCGCGCGGCGTTGGCGGGCCGCATGGCGAACCGGCGAGGGGGCGTGTGGCGCGGCCTTGCGGATCGCCCGCCCCCGAAAGACGGCGCGGCCCCCACGCACCCGCCCATGCGGACGGCGCGCGGGAGCCGCGAAAGGAACGGGGGGCGCAGGTGGCTGGTGGCCCCGGCCCGCCGTCGGCGTCAGAAGTTCAGCACCCTGTCCGCCTTGAGCATCTCGTCGTACAGGAACTGCTGGTTGCCCCGGGCCACCGTGTCGTCCGCATCCACACCGTGGATGTCCTGGCACTTGCCTCAGGCGGCCAGCACGCCCTCGCTGAGGGCGAACAGCCGGGCCTGTTCGCGGATGGGGAACGAGGGACCGTCGCCCGCGGCGTAGTTTGCCGCCGGACCGTTGAGGAAGATGGTCACGTCCTCGCCCTTTTCGAGCAGGAAGTTGCCGAAGCGGAAGGTGTTCCAGCGGATTTCCGGGTCCGCGCTGGAGAGGATGATCAGTATTTGCATTGTCAATGCCTCGCGTGGTTATTGATAGATGAAATCTATCATAAGCGGCGCATGGCATTGATGCAAGCCATGGACTGGGGGGACTGGCGGGACAGGCGGGACAGGCGGCGGCCCCCTCTTCGCCCGCGCCCCTAGCCGAAGGGGTTCAGCGGCTTCAGGCCGAAGCCCACGGCCTGCATCGGGGCGGCCAGCGGGCGGCCGTCCAGCAGGTCGGCCAGGGCCTTGGCCAACTGGTCGGGGCAGGAGGTGGATTTGTTGCCGCAGGTGATGCCGATCAGCTTGTCGATGGCGTCCTGCACCGGCATGCCGTCCAGCAGGCGGCCGAGGGCTTCGAGGTTGCCGGGGCAGCCCCCGGCAAAGCGCACGTCGTGCAGCATGCCGTCGCGCACGTCGAACTGGATCTGCTTGCTGCAAACGCCGCTGGGAACATGAACATGCATGGCGAAACTCCGTGGGGGGCGGCGGCGGTGCCGGTGCGCCGTTTTGCTGGTCTGGCCCGGTTTGCCGGTTTGGTTCGGTTTGCCGGTTTGGCCCGGGGCCAGACATAGGCCCGGCGCGCCGCGCTGTAAAGGGGCCGCCTCCGCTTGACGCGCCCGGCAGAGCGGACTATGTACTCACACAGCAAGGGGAGTAGCCAGCAAGGGCAACGTCAACAGCATGGCGCACGCGCCTGGCGTTGCCGTTGGGACGGACCCGCAAACCGGACCAATTGGCGAGACCTTCACGGCAGGAATGCCGGAGGTCTCGCCTTTTTCTTTTTGGCCTCTGGCGATGTGTAAATTCTTAAAGAGTATCGCGAGGTTGTCTGTGAAACATGCGTTTCGCGACTGGTACCCCTTCCTGTTGGCCGTGCTGGCCACGCTGCCGGGCCTTGCCATGCGCGTCCTGCACCCCGAGATCAGCCCGCTGGTCATGGCCGGGCTGACCGGCGGGGCCATCCTGGCCGCGTCGTTCATGCTGATGTGGGCCTGCGAGGTGGCGCAACTGGACATTCCCCAGACCTTGGCCCTGGCGGTGGTGGCGCTCATCGCCGTGTTGCCCGAATACGCCGTGGACATGTACTTCACGTGGATGGCCGGGCAATACCCCGAAAGCGAGTACGCGCACTACGCCATCGCCAATATGACCGGGGCCAATCGCCTGCTCATCGGCGTGGGCTGGAGCGCCATCGTGCTGGTGTGCTGGATGCGCTACCGCCGCACGGTGGAGGTGGAAAACGAACGCCGCACCGACCTGGTCTTCCTGGCCATGGCCACGGCGTACGCGTTCTTCATTCCCATCAAGGGTTCGCTGACCTGGTACGACGGCGTGATCCTGATCTCGATGTACGCTTGGTACATCTGGATCGTCTCGCGCAGGCCCTGCACCGAGTTCGAGGCCGAAGGCCCGGCCGAGAAGCTGGCCAGGCTGCCCAAGGACCGCCGCCGCCTGGCGACCTTTTCGCTGTTCCTGTTCGCCGCCGTGGTCATCCTGGCCGATGCGGAACTGTTCAGCGAAAGTCTGGTGGCCTCCGGCAAGGTGCTGGGCATCAACGAATTCCTGCTGGTGCAGTGGCTTGCGCCCATCGCCTCGGAAGCGCCCGAGTTCATCGTGTCGCTGATGTTCGCCATGCGCGGCCACGCCAGCATCGCGCTGGGCAGCCTGATCTCGTCCAAGCTGAACCAGTGGACCCTGCTGGTGGGCATGATTCCCGGCGTGTACGCGGTGTCGTCCGGATCGATCACCCCGCCCATTCCCATGGATTCGCACCAGATGAACGAAATCCTGCTGACGGCGGCGCAGTCGCTGTTCGCCATCTGCCTGCTGCTGCGCATGCGCATCGGCATGCCGGGGGCCGTGGTGCTGTTCGGCCTGTTCCTGATCCAGTTCCTGTCGCCGTTCATCCAGGCCCCGGTGGAAGCGGCCATGGGCCTGCCCCACGTGCCCGACCGGCTGCATATCTGGTTCAGCCTGATCTACGTGGCGCTGGCCGCCGGACTGTTGCTGCTGCGCCCGCGCAGCTTCCTGGACCTGCGCTACGGCTTCCGCGTGTAGCGTGCGCGCCGCCGGAGCGGTATCGGAAATGACATGATCCCCCCGCCGCCCGTCGCGCCCTTGGCGCGGCGGGCGGCTCGTGTTAGGGAGGAACCATGAACGACGGCAAACGATGTGCTGCGGTTGAGGGATGGCGTGCCGTTCCGGGGCGTGTGCTGCTGGTGGCCGCACTGCTGGCTGCGCTGCTGTGCGCCGCGCCCGCGGGCGCGGCCGAACCCGGCGCGCCGCGCGACGACGAGGCCTCCATCACCCTGCGCGAGGACGATTTCGACATCGACGTGCGCTATCCCCGCCTTGGGCAGGCCGCGGTGGACGACGACCTGGCCCGGTGGGCCGCGCACGTCGTGGCCGCGTTCCGGCAGGGGCTGGCCGAGCCCGAGGGCGGAGCCCAGCCCGCCACCGGCACGCCCGACCCCAACGTGCACCGCTTCGTCAACGAACTGAAGGTGACCTACGCGGTGACCCGCGCCTCGGCACGGGCGGCCACGGTCACCTTCAGCATCTGGACCTACACCGGCGGCGCGCACGGCAACCTGGACATCATCACCCTGAGTTACGACATGGCCTCGGGCGCGCGTCTGGCCCTGGGGGACATGTTCGCGGATACCGAGGGCGCGCTGGCCCTGCTGGCCTCGTACTGTTACGACGCGCTGGCCGAAACCCTTGGCGAAGACCGGGCCGAGGACATGTTGCGCGGCGGCACCAGCCCGGACGCGGACAACTACGCAAGCCTGGCGCTGACGCCGGAAGGGGTGCGGGTGCATTTTCCCCCGTACCAGGTTGCGCCGTGGTCGGCCGGGCCGCAGCAGGTGGATGTGCCCCTGACGGAGTTGCTCGACGCCGGGCCGAGGCTGGATATCTGGGGTGTCACCCGGTAGGCGGGGAGAGCGAGAGAGGGAAGGAAAGGAATCAAGGGCCGGAACGCGTCGTGCGTTCCGGCCCTTTTCGCGTCCTGGCCCCGGCATCCGCCGGGAGCTTCAGCAATCCATGCCCGCAGGCGTCGGTCCGCCTGTTTCGCGCGGGGGAACGAAAGCGGCCAGATCAGACAGACGGGGCAGACCGGGCTGGACAGGCGGATCGGGCAGGACAGGCGGATCGGGCAAGTCGGCCAGATCGGCGCGGGTGCACAGGGTGAGCACCGCGTCGCAGACGCGGGCGCCGGTGGGCCGGGCCAGCACCGCGCCGCCGGGGACCACCGCCGCGCGGCGGAAGCCCAGCCGCGTCACGAAGGCCAGCGCGTGGCGATACGGCGCGGGGGTGAGTCCCACCAGGGTGTCCAGCAGGTACAGGGCCGGGCGGCCGGGGGAAAGTGAAGATTCCCCGGTTTGCGGACGGGCGGGCGCGGTGAGCAGGAAGCGCACCACCGTGCGCCCGATCTCATCCGCGCGGGGCAGCCCGGCCCGCAGCACGCAGAAGTGGATGCGCGCCGCACGGCCGCAAAAGCCGTCCAGCCAGCACAGGGCCAGCGGGGTGCCCGCCGCCTGCACCAGATAGCACCATGCCCGCCGGGGGGACAGCAGGCCGCGCAGGTCGGCGGCGCTACGCACGCCGCCGTCGTGGAACACCACCGGAGCCAGCCCTTCCTCGCGCAGGGTGGTCCACAGCCGGTCCAGTTCCGCGTCGGTGACCGGGGCGGGATGGGACGGGTGGCGCGAGCGCAGCACCAGCGGGGGCAGGGGGTGTCCGGCCTGCATGGAGGCTCCGGGCTGCGCTGTAGGGCGGGAATGCGCGGCAGACGGGCGCGGCGACGCGGGATGGGGGGCGGCGGCGCTAGCCATACAGGGGGTACTCCATGTTCCCCATGCTCCCCATGTTCCCCATGTCACCGATGCCGCCCGTGCCGCCCCGGCCGTCGAACTCCGCGCCATCCGGGGCCGGGAATTCCGCGCCCAGGTCCGGGTCCAGGATGCGCGCCAGGCAGTCCAGCATGTCGTCGTGCCGCGACACGGGAAAGGCCAGGTATTCCTCGTCCACGAATTCCCGCGCCAGGTCGCGCCGTTTGCCCTCGGCATCCATGAAGGGCAGGCGGTGGGGCAGCAGCATGCGCCCCTGTTCGAACTCCGGCACCAGCCTGCGGATGCGGTCCTTCTTGGGCATGGGGCCGCCCAGGGGAAGGATGTCGAAGCGGTAGTTGCGGCGTTCCTGCTCGGCGCGCACGTGCTCGATGTCCGCCTGCATGCCGTACTTCTCGTAGCCCACGGCCAGCGGCCGCCACGCCCGGTGCAGGCGGAACAGCGCGGCGGCGCGCCCGGTAAGGTTCAGGCGGTCGCGCACCCCGTCCAGCAGGTAGCGGTTGCCGTCCGGGGCCAGGCCCACCACCAGCATCACCGTGTAGTCGCTGCCCTTCTTGCGTTCGCCCGCCGGGTCCACCAGCAGGTAGCGGTTGCAGTGGCCCCATTGGGCAAGGCGGGATGCGGCGGGGGCTGCGGGCCGTATCCCGGCCGGAGCGACCGGATCAATCGGATAGGCTGTGCCATACGGCCCGCCCGCGTCAACGGGACCGGGCACGTAGCGGCGCAGCCATTCGGCGCGGAAGCCTTGTGCCGTGTCGGCGGCGGGGTTCAGCAGCATCTGGCAGCCGAACACGTAGGGCCCCATCTGGCGGCGCTTTTCGGCCAGCGCCGCCGGGGAGAGCAGCACCGGAGGGCCGTCGGGCGCGCCGTTGGCCGTGGCGGGGTGGATGCGCGGCACGGCCGCCCCGCGCTCGATGATGGCGCGCCAGGTGTCGTTGAAATGGTAGCGGGTGCCGATGTAGCGGCGGCGGCCTGCGCCGTTGCCGCCGCATCCGTTGCCCGCGTCACGCCCGCCGTCCGCATCGCCGTTGCCGCCGCCTTCCGTCCCGCCCCCGGCATCGCCGCCGGTTCCCCCGCTGGCCCCCAGATTGAGCGACAGCGCCCAGCATTCCGTGACCTTGGCGATCATTTCCGGAGTGGTCACCGATTCGCGGGTGACCACGTCGTCGTAGACCAGTAGGCGGAAGTGCTTGCCCGTGGGCTGGCCGTCCACCAGCCCCCATGCCTCCACGGTGGCCTCCTTGGGGTTGCCCCGGCGGCGCACCACGATGCCCTTGTCCAGCGACCACACCGGGGCCTGCCGCCGGGGCGCGGCCCACAGCACGTCGGGGTACAGGCGTTGCAGCAGGTCGTTGTGTTCGAACTCGTGCTTGATCTGGCCCAGGAAGTCCTTGGCCACCGGCCGCGAGTGGGAAAATATGCCCACCGTGATTTCCGGGTCGTTCAGGATGTCGCGCACGGTCTGGCCGAAGGTGATGATGGTGGACTTGTAGTGTTCGCGCGCCCACAGGTCCAGGTGGCCGTCGGGCGCGGCCTGCACCTCGCGGCAGCGCTCGAACAGCCAGTCGCGGTCCATGTCCGCGCGGCCCATGAGCCGGGTGAGCAGGTAGAACAGGTCGCGGCGGCCCAGTTCCGCCTGCACGGCGGCAAGGGCGGCGGGACCGCGCCGGGTGGCGTCGGCGGCAAGGTCGGCGTACAGCGCGGCGGCCTGGCGCCGGGTGGTGGCCGTCATGGGGTGAATCCTCCGTGGTGGGCGTTGCGTGGGGTGCGGATGCATCGGGCCGAAGGCGCACACCGTACACGGGGGAAAACGGGGGGGAACGGCCGCAAGGGGGGCGCAGCGGGGTTGGCGGGGCGTCCGGAGGGGGCCCGGCCATGCTGCGATCATGACGCGATTATGACGCAAGCATGCCATGGGCGTGGCGACAGCCGGGCGGACAACGCATCGGCAACCGGAACGCTGCCGGACACCGTGCGTACGCGCACGCATCACCGGAGGGGACCGATACAACCCGGCAATGTCCCGGCAACGCGCAGGCGCCGCGCGGCAATCCGGTTTCGTCGTGCCCACGTCGTACCCATGACGACGCGGTGTCTTGTAATCGCCATCCAAGTCTGCTAGGCAAATCTAGAAAATTTCACGAATGCCGTGCGCGCGCGGCGCACGCCGGACCCGGATCGGTGCGGTTCCGGGGTGCCGGTGACGACGACCCCCAAGAAGGAGGAACACATGTACATGCTTCTGAACTGGCGCGCCCTGCGTCACATCGCCATGGTCATGGTGGCCGTCATGGGCCTGCTCAGCTTCGTGCCCCGCGTGGAGGCCGCCTTCGTTCCCAACGCCGGCGTCATGGCCGGGGAACAGCGCTCCAGCGATCTGACCTCGGTGCAGAAGGCCCTGGAAAACAAGATGGTTTCCGAACGCCTGCAAGCCCTTGGCTACTCCCAGGCCGAAGTGGAACAGCGCCTGTCCATGCTGTCCGACGCCGAACTGCACGACCTGGCCAAGAAGATCGACAACCTGACCCACGGCGGCGACGGCTTCGGCTTCGTCATCGCCATTCTGGTGGTCATTCTGCTGGTGGTGCTGATCCTGCACTTCGCCGACCGCCGCGTGGTCATCCAGTAGCCGCGCGTCCCGTTTTTCTCCGCCGCGCCGGGCAGCCAGGGGTTGCCCGGCGCGCGGAGGACGCCTTTTCCGCCATGCCCATGCCGTTTCCGCCCTCGTGCCGGGCCGCCCGCCCGGTAATCCGCCCGGTCTCCGCGCGCCGTGGCCCCTCGCGGCCGCCTGCCCGGCCGTCGTGGCTCGCCCGATTGTTGTGGTTCGCCCGGTCGCGGCCGTGTGTCCTGCTGCTTCTGGCGGCGCTGGCCTGCGCGGGCTGCGTGCGCGGCCCCGGCACCCTGGCGCCGGACCCCGTCCGCCCCGCCGCCGGACGCATCATCCCCGACGTGCCCTTCTTCGCGCAGGAGCAGTACCAGTGCGGCCCCGCCTCGCTGGCCGGGGTGCTGCGCCACCTGGGGCTGACCGGCCCGCAGGCCACCCCGGAGGGCATCGCCGAAGCCATCTTCCGCCCCGGCATGCACGGCACCCTGTCGCTGGACCTTGCCCTGTACCCGCGCACCCTGGGCCTTGCCAGCCGCTGGTACGACGGCTCGGTGGCCGACCTGATGGCCGCCGTGGACTCCGGCCGGCCGCGCATCGTCATGGTGGACCACGGCTACGGGCCGGTGAGCACCTATCATTTCATGGTGGTGGTGGGCTACGCGCCCGACGCGGTCATCGTGAATTCGGACCGCACCCCCCTGCAACGGCTGCCGTGGGCATCGTTCCTGCGCACCTGGGACCGCACCGACCGCTGGACGCTGGAGGTCCGGCGGCAGGATGCGGCCCCCGCGCCCGCCCCGTAGCCCGAACCGCCACGGGAGGTCCCATGCCGGACACCACGCCGTCCGCTTCCATCCTTATTGCCGTCTCCGTCCGCGATGCGGGCGCACCCGCGCGTCGCTCCGGTTCCGCCGTCGCGCGCGCCGTGTGCCTCGCCGCGCTGGCGTGCCTGCTGCTGGCCGGGTGCGCCGTGCCCCGCATCGGCATCTACCAGGACCCGCTGTCCGGGCCGGAACACCTGGAACTGGGCCGCGCCTACGAGCAGAAGGGCGAACTGGACCTGGCCCGGCGCGAATACGCCGAGGCCGTGCGCGACGGCCTGCCCCAGGCCCATCTGTACCTGGCCAACGTGCTGTTCCAGAAGGGCGACCTGGACGAGGCGGAAAGCCACTACCGCAGCGCCATCCGCGCCTTGCCCGAGGCGGAATCCGCCCCGGCGCGCAACAATCTGGCCTGGCTGCTGCTGACGCGCGGCCAGCGGCTGGACGAGGCGCAACAGTTGGCCGAGGATGCCGTGCGCCTGGCCGACGACGCCCACCGCGCCAGCTTCGAGGATACCCTGAAGCAGGTCGAGGCCGCGCGGAACAGGTAGCTGTCCCGCGTCGCCGTTCCCGTTTTCCGCACCGGCCCGCCGCGTCCCCCACGGATGCGGCGGGCCGCGCCGTTCGTGCTGATCGTTCGGGCATGCCATTCCGGAACGCCGCGCCGTCCTAGCGCCCCGCCCCGCCCCCCTTCCCCACTCCGCAGTCCGCAGTCCGCAGCCAGCCCGCCCGCGCGTCCGCGGGTCAGGGCGCCAGGGCCCGCGCCATCCCCTCGCCACGTTCCGGACAATGATGCCGGTTTTTTTGCAATGTCGGCGGGCCGGGCTTTTCCGAGCGCGCTTCATCTGGCAAGATGGGGCATCGGGACACTCTTGGAGGCTGCATGACGGGTCTGGGCATTCGCGGAAAGCTGCTGGCCAGCTACATGCTGGTGTTCCTCGTGCTGCTTCTGTGCGGTGGCGCCGGTGCGTACATCTATGCCCGGCGGGCCGTGGAGCAGGCCGTGGAAGAGCGGCTGCACGCGGCCACCCAGTCCATCCTGGGCACCGTGCGCGTGGGGGCGGACCTGGCGGTGCGCAACTACCTGCGCGCCGCCTCGGAAAAGGCCCGCGACGTGGTGATGCTGGAATACGAGCGCCATCGCTCCGGGGCCATCACCGAGGCGCAGGCCAAGGCCAACGCCGCCGCCATCCTGCTGCGCATGAGCATCGGCCGCTCCGGCTACATCTACTGCCTGACCTCCAACGCCACCCTGGCCGTGCACCCGGTGCCCTCGCTGCTGGGGCGCGACCTTTCCGAGTTCGAGTTCGTGCGGGACCAGTCGCGCCTGCACGAGGGGTTCATGCAGTACGAATGGCGCAACCCCGGCGAAACGCACGTCCGGCCCAAGGCGCTGCACATGACCTGGTTCCGGCCGTGGGACTGGATCATCTCCGCCTCCGCCTACCGCGAGGAATTCCGCAACCTGCTGGACGTGACCATGCTGCGCGACGCGGTGCTTTCGCACCGCGTGGGCGAAACCGGCTACGCCTACATCATGACCGGCTCGGGCGAACTGCTGGTGCACCCGGTGATGGAGCCGGGCGACATCGCCGACGCGCGCGACGACACCGGCCGCCGCTTCGTGCGCGAGATGCTGCAAAAGCGTTCCGGCCGCATCGTCTATTCGTGGCGCAACCCCGGCGAGAACGTCTACCGCGAGAAGATCGTGGTCTACGCCTACCTTGCGGACTACGACTGGATCGTGGCCGCATCCGGCTATGCCGACGAGATATACGCCCCGCTCGACCGCATGCGCCGTCTGGCCATGCTGTGGCTGCTGGCCGCCACCGGGGTGGTGGCGCTGGCCAGCCTGTACGCCAGCGCGGGCATCACCGGGCCGCTGCGGCGGCTGGCCGACCGGGTGCGTGTGGGGGCCGGGGGCGACCTTTCCGTGCGCGTGGTGCCGGAAACCCACGACGAGATCGGAGACCTTGCCAACTATTTCAACAGGCTGATGGGCAATCTGGAGGGCCACAGCCTGCGCATGGGGCAACTGGTGGAGGCGCGCACGGCGGAACTGACCCGCCTCAACGCCGACTACCTGGGCGAACTGGAGCGCCGGGCCGCCACCGAGGAAGAGGCGCGCACCCGGCTGGCCTTCCTGCGCGCGCTGATGAACGCCATCCCCAACCCCATCTACTACCGCGACTTCACCGGCCGCTTCGTGGACTGCAACGACAGCTTCGCGCGGATGGTGCTGGGCTGCGCGCGCGAGGACGTGCGCGGCCGCCCGCCGGGCGACTTTCCCGACGTGTACCCGCCGGACGTGGCCGCCGCCGTGCTGCGCGACGACGACGAACTGCGCCACGTGGGCGGCACGCGCCACGGCGAGCGGACCCTGCGCTGCGCCGACGGCGCGGTGCGCCACTTCGGCACGGTCAAGACCGTGTTCGGCGGCGGCGCGGCGGGCGAGGGGGGCATCATCGGCGTGCTCACCGACCTCACGGCGCGCCGCCGGGCCGAGGAGGCGCGGCGTCTGCTGGAACAGGCCGTGGAGAATTCCGCCGGGGCGCTGCTGATCCTGGATGGCGAAGGTTCCATCCGCTACGCCAACCCCGCCTTTGCCGCCATCACCGGCTGGCCGCGCGCCGACGCGCTGGACCGCCGCCTGGCGGATCTGGGGGCTGGCGGGGGCGCGGGCGGCAACGGGGACGCCGGTTTCGCCGCGCTGCTGGCGGCCCGCGAGCACGGCGAGCCGTGGAGCGGCCGCGCCCGGCTGCGGCGCGGCGACGGCGCGCCGTTGGAGGCGGAGTGCCGCCTGGTCCCCCTGCGCGACGGCGCGGGCGTGGTGACCCACTTCGCGTGCACCATGAATGTGCCGGAGTGACCGGGGGCTGGTGGAACCGGCGGCCACGCGTCGCCGGTGGCCATGTGTCGAGGAACGGACGGGGACAAAGGAGCAAGGGCGTGCAGAGACATGGATGGAGCACGGCGCGGGCCGGGAACGAAGCGCCCGGCCGGGACCGCATCCCGGTTCGGCCGGTGGCGCGTGCCCCGTGGCGTGTCCTGCCGCGCGTCCTGTCGCGCGTCCTGTCGCGCGTCCTGTCGCGTGTTTTGGCATGCCTGCTGGCCTGCGTGGCCGCGTGGGTGCTCACGCTGCCGCAGGCCATGCCGGTGGCCGCCCAGCCGGGCCAGTCTCAGCCGGACCAAATCCAGTTGGCCCCCGTCCGTGGCGCACGGCCCGACGCCACGGGGCTCGTCTTCGTGGCCCAGCAGTACCCGCCGTTCAACTACATGGAGCGCACGGACACCGGCGAACAACTGGCCGGTCCCATGCCGGAAATCATCAGCATGGCCTGTCGGCGCATGGGCGTGGGCTGCACCTTCCGCCTGCTGCCCTGGGCCCGTGCCCAGCAGGAGGTGCGCAACGGCGCGGCCGACGGCATCTTCACCATCGGTCACGTGCCGGAGCGCGAGACGTGGCTGCATTTCTGCCCGCCGCTGGTGCGGGCGGAATACGGCTTCTTCGTGCGCATGGAAAACCCGCTGCGCTACGTGACCCCCCGTGACATGGCGGGCTACCGGGTGGGCGTCTACGGCCCCTCGCTGACGGCGGACATCCTGAACCAGCTGGCCCGGCAGGTGCCCATGACCGTGGACGTGGCGCCGGACAACGATTCCGGGTTCCTCAAGCTGGCCCAGGGGCGCATCGACGCGGTGTTCTCCAACAGGGAGAACGGCCTCGCCATCATCGCCCAGCTGCGCATCGCCAACCTGCGCTACGCGGGCTGGCACAACCGGCTCGACTACACCATCGCGTTTTCGCGCCATGCCGCGCCGGAGGCAGTGGCCGCCTTCGAGGCGGCGCTGCGCGACCTGCACCGGGAAGGGGAACTGCAACGCTGCCTTGCCCGGTACGGGTTGCAGTCCGCCTATCCCGAGGCGGACGGCGACCGGAAGCGCGGCAGGCCCCAGGGCGGGTTGCCGGGCATATTCGTCCCGATGGCGGATTTCGCGGCCGGTCCGGCGTCCGGCGGGGATGCGGGCCGGACTGTCGGCATCACGCCCGGCACGCCGACCGACTGATCCGCCGGACAGGCACGGGGATCCCCCGGCCGGGCGCGAACCCGCACCCGCGCGGGTGCCTGCCGCCGGAACCTCCACTGTCCGGTTGCGTGCCCGGCACGGCATGCGCTATGCATTGCCGGTTCCCGAAAGCGGCAATTCCGACGCCACCCGCAAGGGGCCTTCCGTTCGCGGCAGGGACCTCGGCGGCCCGGCGTGCCCCGTTCCGGCCATGACCGGATTCCGGCCGTCCCGCGTGTGCGCCATGGCCGGTTTTCCCACCCGCACACCACGCGTCCGCGCGTGTCCACACGGCGATACGGCATGAACAGCAAGAAGCGCATCCTCGGCATACTGCTCGGCGTCATGGTTCTGGCGGCGGGCATCTGGTACTGGCACGGCCTCGGCAAGGTGGAGACCGACGACGCGCAGGTGGACGGCCGCATCTTCATGGTTTCGCCGCGCGTGGCGGGCTATGTGGTGGACGTGCCCGTGGAGGACAACCAGTTCGTCCGGGAAGGCGATGTGCTGGCCCGGCTGGACCCCACCGAGTACGAGGTGGCCGTGGCCGAGGCGCGCGCCCAGCTTGCCGCGCTGCAACGCGGCGTGCCGCTGGAGCTTTCCCAGACCGTGCACCGGGTGACCGGCGCGCAGGCCGTGGAAGAGGCCACCAAGCGCCGCGCCGCCCAGGCCCGCGACGAAGAGGACGCCGCCCGCTACGAGATGGAGCGCTTGTCCACCGAACAGGCCCAGACCACGCTGGACCGCCGCCGCCTGGAAGCCCTGGTGGGGCAGGGGGCCGTCTCGCGCGAGGCGGTGGACCGGGCCCGTTCCGCTGACGACGCGGCCAAGGCCCGGCTGGAATCGTCCCGCGCCAAGCTGGAGGCGTCCAGCAAGGCCCGCGCGGCGGCGGAGGCCGAAATGCGCCGCGTGCGCGCCGAGGTGGACCTGGCCGGTACCGGGCAGGTGGTGGCGGAAATCCGCGCCCGCCAGGTGGAGGCCCAGCAGGCCAAGGTGCGCCAGGCGGAACTGAATCTGGAATGGACCACCGTGCGCGCCCCCGTGGACGGCTACGTGACCAAGAAGAACGTGGAGCCCGGCCGCATGGTCACGCGCGGGCAGCCGGTCATGGCCGTGGTGCCCATGTCGCCCGACCACCTGTGGGTGACGGCCAACTTCAAGGAAACCGAACTCACCGACGTGAAGCCCGGCCAGCCCTGCGAAATCCGCGTGGACACCTATCCCGGCCTGGTGCTGCAAGGGCAGGTGGAGTCGATCATGGCGGGCACGGGCGCGGCCTTTTCGCTGTTTCCGCCGCAGAACGCCTCCGGCAATTTCGTGAAGGTGGTGCAGCGCATTCCCGTGCGGCTGCGCCTGACCGATTACGACCCCGCCACCATGCCGCCCCTGCGCGTGGGCATGAGCGTAGTGCCGGTGATCTTCACCAACCGGGGCGTTTCCGAGGTGCCGCAGCGCGCCGCCGGGTCCGATGCCCCCGTGCTGCGGGGCACGGGCACGGGCACGGACGCGGACGCGGGCGGCGGGCAGGGGACCGGCCTCAACGCCACGCAGGCCGCGAAGCCCGTCGGCAACGCGACCGTTCCGGCCACCGTTCCGGCCACCGCTCCGGCCGAACCGGCCCGCAAGCAGTAGCCGGAACGGCAGGGCCGCATGTCGCGCGAATCCGAATCGGTCAACCGCTGGCTCGTCACCCTGGCGGTGATGGTGCCCACGCTCATCGAAATCCTGGACACCAGCGTGGCCAACGTGGCCCTGAAGCACATCCAGGGCAGCCTGGCCGCGGGCGAGGAAGAGGTGACCTGGGTGCTCACCTCGTACCTGGTGGCCAACGCCATCGTCATCCCCATGAGCGGTTGGCTGGCCCGGCTCATGGGGCGCAAGCGGTTCCTGATGCTGTCCATCGCCGTGTTCACCGCCAGTTCGCTGCTGTGCGGGGCGGCCACCACCCTGGCCCAGATCATCCTGTTCCGCATCTTTCAGGGGCTGGGCGGCGGGGGGCTGCAACCCATGTCGCAGGCCATCCTGATGGAGACCTTTCCGCCCCACCAGCGCGGCATGGCCATGGGCATCTTCGGCGTGGGGGTGGTGCTGGGACCCATCCTGGGGCCGCTCATGGGCGGCTACCTGACGGACAACTTCACCTGGCGGTGGATATTCTACATCAACCTGCCGGTGGGGCTGCTGGCGCTGTACCTGGCCGGGGCCTTTCTGTCCGACCCCCCGTACATGGAGCGCCGCCAGCGCGGCGAGGTGGTGGACTACCTGGGGCTGGCCCTGCTGACCACGGGCATCGGCGCGTTGCAGATCGTGCTGGACAAGGGGCAGCAGGACGACTGGTTCAGCTCGCCGTTCATCACCACCCTGGCCGTGGTCTCCGCCGTGTCGCTGGTGGCCCTGGTGTTCTGGGAACTGCGCCACCCCCGGCCGGTGCTGGACTTCCGCATCCTGAAAAACCGCAGCTTCGCCATCGGCAACGCGGTGATGTTCCTCGGCTTCTTCGCCTTCTTCGGGTCCATCGTGCTGCTGCCGCTGTTCCTGCAAGGGCTGATGGGCTACACCGCCTACCTCGCCGGGCTGGTGCTGGGGCCGGGGGGCATGCTGGCCCTGGTGTTCATGCCCGTGGCGGGCAAGCTGACGGAGCGCCTCGACGCCCGCTGGCTGCTGGCTTTCGGCATGCTGGTGTGCGCGTATTCGCTGCACGTCATGGCCGGGTTCAACCTGTACATCGACTTCGGCACGGCGGCCTTCGCCCGCGTGTTGCAGGGCATCGCCATGCCGTTCTTCTTCGTGTCGCTGTCGGTGGTCACCTTTGCCCACGTCCCGCGCGAGGCCATGAACACGGCATCGCCCCTGTACAACCTGCTGCGCAACCTGGGCGGCTCGTTCGGGGTGGCCTTCGTCACCACGCTGCTGGCCCGGCGCACCCAGTACCACCACAGCGTGCTGGCCGAGGACATGACGCCCCTCTCGCCCGCCTACCAGTTGAGCTTCGAGCAGATCCGCGCGGGGCTGGCCATGCAACTGGGCGAGGTCGCCGACCTTGCCGAGCGCACCCGCGCGCTGATCTACCAGATGCTTCAGCGCGAGGCTTCGGCCCTGGCCTTCAACGACGCCTTTCTCTCGCAGGGGGCCATCTTTCTGGCGCTGTTCTTCTGCGTCTGGTTCATGCGCAGGCCGCCGCGCGGCAAGCATGAGGGCTTCGTGGAGTAGGGCAGGCGCGCCCGCATCCCCCGCAGTGACGCGGGGCAGGCAGGAAAAAACGGCCGCCATTCCGGATGGGAATGGCGGCCGTCTTGCGCGTGCGTCTTCCGGGGGACGCGGGTTCAGCGTGCGGCGTCGGCCGCCAGTTCCTGGCGCACCGCCTCGATCACTTCCAGATACCGGGCGAAGACCTGCTCGTCG
Organism: Nitratidesulfovibrio sp. 1201_IL3209; assembly: GCF_036763125.1. Taxonomy (NCBI): domain Bacteria; kingdom Pseudomonadati; phylum Thermodesulfobacteriota; class Desulfovibrionia; order Desulfovibrionales; family Desulfovibrionaceae; genus Nitratidesulfovibrio; species Nitratidesulfovibrio sp. 1201_IL3209. The sequence continues at coordinate 43,993 of NZ_JBAIYT010000025.1, read as the reverse complement.
TCCTCCACGGTGCCGAAGATGGTGCCGGGCTCCACGTCGCGCAGGTCGAAGATGGCGGTGGCCAGCGCCCACGGTTCCGGCTGGTCCAGCACCCGGCCGGTGCGGCCGTCGTCGATGACGTCGCACGCGCCCGTGGCGCGGGTGGTCACCGTGGGCAGGCCCATGGCCTGCGCCTCGGCCACCACGTTGCCGAAGGTGTCGTAGAACGAGGGGTGGCAGAACACGTCGAGCCCGGCGTAGAAGCGCGGCATGTCGGCGGCCTTGACCTTGCCCAGGAACACCACCCGCTTCTCCACCCCCAGCGACCTTGCGTAGTCGGCGTAGTTGCGGCTGCGCCGCCCGCCCGCCACCACCAGCACGTAGTCCTCGGGCAGGTGGGCCAGCGCGGCGACGAGCCGGTCCAGCCCTTTGAGCTCGAAGTTGCTGGAGCAGAACCCGATGGCCCGGTGGCGCTCCCGCAGGCCCACGAGCCGCCGGGCCTCGCCGCGCAGGTCGGCGAAGCGCCGGGCGTTGAAGCGCCGGGTGTCCACCCCGTTGGGGATGACCACCACCGTGGCCGGGGAATGGGGAAACTGGCGCGCCACGGCGGCCCGCACGTTCTGCGAGATGGCGATGATGCGCCGGGTGGCCGGGTGGTTGTAGATGCGCTTGTCCAGCACGGCCATCAGCAGATTGTTGGGGTTCAGCAGGCGGGTGAACGCCTTCGCGCAGCGCCGCAGGGGCGAGCGCTGCGCCGCCAGGCTGTTGCGCAGGAAGTCGAGGTGCGGCCCGCCGGAGCGGTGGATGTGGCAGCCGGCCATGTTGCCGAAGCCGACGCTGATGGTGGTTGGCGGCAGTTCGCGCAGGGCGCGGGCGGCGGCGAAATACAGGCCCAGGTTCTTCATGAACCGGCCCGGCCGCCACAGCCCCAGTTCGCGGATGTCCACGGCCGGGGGGGCGGCATCCGGGTCCGCGGGACGTTCGTCGTCGCCGCGCCGCCGGGCGGTGTTCCCGCTCGTTCCCGCGAGCATTTCCGGGGCCATTTCTCCGCACAGCACGCGCACGGGTATGCCCTGGGCGCGCAGGTATTCATGGAAGCGGTGGCAGAAATGCTCCACGCCGCCGTAGCGGGAATAGGTGCGGATGAACAGCGCCACTTCCGGGCGGGAGGTTTCCGGATCGTCTGTCCGGGGCAGGGTATCCGTGGGAGTGTCGGGCATGGCGAAGGGTGGTGAGGGTAGGCGCCGGGGCGCGCAGGGGGGGGCCGGAACGCCCGTCCGGTCTAGCAAACGGCCCCGGCAGGCGCAAGGCCGTCACGGAACCGGACGGAACTGGACAGAACCGGGCGAAGCTGGACGGAACTGGACGGAGCCGGGCGGGGCGTCCTCAGGCTTTCGCCCCTGGCGGGTAATCCTTCTCGGTGCGCGACCTGGTTTCCTCCAATGTTTCTTCCGAGTCGGCGTAGCGGTCGGCGATGGCGCGGAAGGTTTGCAGGTTGGACAGGAAGGCGTCCACCACGTCCGGGTCGAAGTGCGTGCCGCGCCCCTGGCGGATGATCTCCACGGATTTCTCCATGTCGAACGGGGGCTTGTACACCCGGCGGCTGATCAGCGCGTCGAACACGTCGGCCAGGGCCATGAGCCGCGCCGAAACGGGGATATCGTCGCCGGAAAGGCCGCGCGGGTAGCCGCTGCCGTCCCACTTCTCATGGTGGCAGTAGGCGATCTCGCGGGCGTGGCGCAGGAACGAGACCGGCGTGTCCAGTTGCTTTTCCGCCGCGATGATGGCGTCGCGCCCCAGCGCCGGGTGGCGCTTCATGTCCTCGAATTCCTCGGGCGTCAGCTTGCCGGGCTTCAGCAGGATGCGGTCGGCGATGCCCACCTTGCCGATGTCGTGCAGCGGGGCGGACTTGAACAGCAGGGGGATGTCTTCCGGCGTCAGCGCGGCGGAAAAACGCGGGTGCGACGACAGGTGCTGGGCCAGCACCTGCACGTAGTGCTGGGTGCGCCGGATGTGGTTGCCGGTTTCGTTGTCGCGCGTTTCGGCCAGCGAGGCCATGGCCATGATGGTCACGTCCTGCACGGCCGCCAGTTCGCGCATGCGGCGGGCCACCTCGTCCTCGAGGAAGGCGTTCTTGTCCTTCAGGAAGTCGCGCGCGGCCTTCACCTGAAGGTGGGTGCGCACGCGGGCCCGCATGATGGGGGGGCTGACGGGCTTGGTGATGTAGTCCACGGCGCCCAGTTCCAGGCCGACGCGCTCGTCGTCCTCTTCCGACAGGGCGGTGAGGAAGATCACCGGCACGTCCGACGTGCCGGGCAGGGCCTTCAGCCGGCGCAGCACCTCGTAGCCGTCCATGCCGGGCATCATGATGTCCAGCAGCACGATGTCCGGCGGGCTGCCGGAGGACAGGATGCGCAGGGCCTTTTCGCCGCTGTTGGCCACCCTGACCCGGTAAGTGTCCTTCAGCAGGTCGCTGAGCAGGGTCAGGTTGTCCGCGGTGTCGTCCACTACCAGCACGGTGCGCCGGGCATCGTCCGAGGGGAGTGTGGTGTCGGTCATGGCGATCTCGTGGTGGCTGGGGTGGCGGGGCAGCCGCGCGGCGTGGCCGGACGGCGGTACGGGACGGGGAGCGGACCTATGGCCGGGGGGGGGGAAGCCCCTAGCCGTCTCGGGCCGGACGGGCCGCGCGCAGCATTTCCAGCGCGGTTTCGAATTCGAAGGCGCGCAGCGCCTCGCCCATGCGGGTTACGGTGGCCTGCCCCAGGGCGGCGCGCAGGGCTTCGGCATGGGCGTTGAAAAGGTCCACGGCCTCGCTGTCGTCTTCCTCGATGAGCGTTTCCAGACGGTCCAGCAGGGTGTCGTCCAAGTGTACGGGCTGGCCGGGCGTTGCGGCGGACGGGGCCTCCCGCGTGCCGGGCAGGGGAGCGCCGGGCGCGGCGTCGCCGGTGGCCTCCGCCCCCGCGCCGGATTCCGTGCCGCCCGGGACGGGCGGCGCGTCATCCAGCAGGCGCTGCATGGCCCGCACCGATGCGTCCAGCGCGGTGCCCAGCACTGCCAGCACCTGGGCCGCGCGTTCGGCCGGGGCCTCGTGGCGCAGGGCGGATTCCAACTCTTCCGCATGGGCCTGCACCGCGCGTGCGCCCAGGGTGCCCGCCATGCCCTTCAGGGTGTGCGCCTCGCGCGTGGCCGATGCGCCGTCGCCGGACTCCATGAGCCCGGCGATGCGCGCCGCCGCGCCGGCATGCTGGGAAACGAAGCGGCGCAGCAGCGCGCGGTAGGTCGCCTGTTTGCCCAGCACCCGGCGCAGACCGGCCTCCGGGTCGAGGATGCGCCGGTCGTCGTCCTGCCCGGCCGGAGGGCCGTCCGGGACGTGCGCGGGAGCGGCGTCCGGTGGCGTGTCCCCGGTTCTTCGGGGCAGCCAGCGGATCAGCGCGGCGAACAGTTCGTCCGGGTCGATGGGCTTGGCAACGTGGTCGTTCATACCGGCGGCCAGGCACGCCTCGCGATCGCCCTGCATGGCGTTGGCGGTCATGGCCACGATGGGCAGCCGGTCGGCGTCCAGGGTGCGGCGGATGGCGCGGGTGGCCTCGTATCCGTCCATGATGGGCATCTGCACGTCCATCAGCACGAGGTCGTAGTCGCCCTGCATGACCATGCGCACGGCCTGCGCCCCGTCCTCGGCCGCGTCCGCGGCCAGCCCCGCCTCGGCCAGCAGGCCCAGGGCCACTTCCCGGTTCAGTTCGTTGTCCTCCACCAGCAGCACGCGCGTGCCCTGCACGCCGGCGAGCATGGCGGGGCGGGTGCCGGGCGGCGGCGCGGCGGCGCGCGGCGCGGGGTTCACCGCACCCAGAAGGCGCATGGCCGTGTCGAACAGCAGGGAGGGCTGCACCGGCTTCACCAGTACGGCCTGCACCCCCACCCCTTCGGACGCCGCGAAGATTTCTTCCCGTCCGTAGGCGGTGACGATGGCCACGGGCAGGTCCGGGGTCTGCGAGCGGATCTGGCGGGCGGTCTCCAGCCCGTCCATGCCGGGCATCTGCCAGTCCAGGAACACCATGCCGAAGGGCGCGCCGGATACTTCCGCCTCGCGCAGCAGGCGCAACGCGGCCTCGCCGCCGTCCGCCTCGGCGGGGCGGAAGGTCATGCCTTCCAGCATCTGGGCCAGAACGGTGCGGGCCTGGGGATTGTCGTCCACCACCAGCACCCGCAGGCCGCGCAGGTCGATGCGCGGCACCAGTTGCCGCCGCCCGGCGCCCAGGCCGAGCCGGGCCGTGAACCAGAAGGTGCTGCCCTGGCCGGGGGCGCTGTCCACGCCCACGTCGCCGCCCATCAGGTTGGCCAGCTTCCTGGCGATGGCAAGGCCAAGGCCGGTGCCGCCGTATTTGCGGGTGGTGGAGGTGTCCGCCTGCTGGAACGAGACGAACAGCCGCGCCTTCTGCTCCGGGGTGAGGCCGATGCCCGTGTCGCGCACGGCAAAGCGCAGCAGCACGTCGTCGTCGCCCCTTTCCAGGGTTTCCACGTGGACCACGATTTCGCCGCGCTCGGTGAACTTTACCGCGTTGTTGGCGTAGTTGATGAGAATCTGCCCCAGCCGCAGCGGGTCGCCCCGCAGCACGGGGGGCACGTCGGCCGCCACGTCGAGCACGAATTCCAGGCCCTTGGCCGTGGCCTTTTCCGAGACCAGGTTGGCCACGGTGTCGAGCACGGTTTCCAGTTCGAACTCGGTGTTCTCCACCGTCAGCTTGCCCGCCTCGATCTTGGAGAAGTCGAGGATGTCGTTGAGGATGCCCAGAAGATGCTGGCCCGCGGCGCGTATCTTGCGCACGTAGCCGGCCTGGCGCGGGTCGAGCTCCGTCTTCAGGGCCAGGTGGGCCATGCCGATGATGGCGTTCATGGGGGTGCGGATCTCGTGGCTCATGTTGGCCAGGAAGTCGCTCTTGAGCCGGGTGGCCTCTTCGGCCATTTCCTTGGCCCGGCGCAGTTCGGCCTCGGTGCGCTTGCGGATGGAGATGTCGCGCAGGGCGGCGCAGGCGCTCACGGGGTGCCGCTCGGACGGGGGCAGCTTGCTGAGGCTGATTTCCAGCGGCAGGCGGGCGCCGTCCTTGCGCACCCCCGTCACCTCGCGTTCGTGGCCGATGACCTTCAGCGGCGAGGACAGGAAGTGGTTGCGCAGGACCACGTGGCGGTCACGCAGTTCCGCGGGCAGGAATTCCTCCACCAGATGGCCGGTCAGTTCGTCCGTCTCGTAGCCCAGCAACCGTTCGAATTGCGGGTTGCACAGCACGATGCGCCCCGCGCTGTCGATCACCACCATGGCGTCCGGGGCCGAATGGACGATGCCCCGGTACCAGGCCTCGGTATCCTTGAGTTCCGCCTGCTGTTCCTTGAGTTCGGTAATGTCGTTGATCAGGGTGACCCGGCGCGGGGCGATGTGCCTGTCGCTGATGAGCGCGCAGCGCACGTCGGCCCAGCGCACCTCGCCGTCGGGGCGCAGGTAGCGGTGTTCCGCGCGCACGGTGACGGGGGCGCGGCCCTGCTCTCTCTGGTATCCCTGTTCCCCCTGTTCTTCCCGGTCACCCCAGTCCTCCCGACCTCCCTGCTCTTCCGGGTCTTCCCGGTCACCCCGATTCGGGCCGTCCGGATCGAACGCGTGGGGGGCCGGACTGTCGGAGGTCAGGCGGCCGAGCAGGGCTTCCACGGCCGCGCGGTCGTCGGGGTGGAAGAAGTCCTCCAGGTCGCGCCCGAGCAATTCCGGCTCGCCGATGCCGATGAAGTCGGTGAAGGCCGGGTTGGCCCGGTCGATGCCACGGCCCCGCCCTTCGCTGACGATGCCGATGCCCGCCGTTTCGAACACGGCGCGGAAGAACGCCTCGCTGCGGCGCAGCAGTTCGCGGCTTTCCTCCAGTTCGTTGGCCTGGGTGCGGGTCTGCTCCAGCAGGCTGCGGGTGTGCAGGTTGCGCTCCAGCACTTCCTGCGACAGGGCGGCCATGGGCAGGATGTCCTCGAACAGGGTGGCGACGCGAGGGGGCAGCGGGCCCAGGGTGGCCAGTTCCAGCACGCTCAGCAATCTGTCGCCCAGCAGCAGCGGATAGGCCCGCAACGAGGCGGGCTCCATGTCGCCGAGGCCGGTGGAGAAGCGCAGCGTCCCGCCTGCCGGGGGGGTGAGGTCCACGGGGGTGCGCATTGCGGCACAACGGCCGACCAGGCTGCCGTCCATGGGCGCCCTGGCCGGCGGGCCGCCTGCGACGCCGCCCAGCGAGGCCACCAGGTCGAGGTGCGCGCCGTCTTCGTCGGGCACGTACAGGGCCGCGTAGGGCGCACCGGCCACGTGGGCGGCCACGGCGGCCAGGCGCTGGCCGAAGGAGGACAGGTCGCCCGCCTGTTGCAGGGCGGTGGCCGTCTCGGACATCTGGGCCTTGATCCAGCGCTGCTGCTCCATCTGGCGCGATACGCCGCGCAGCACCTCCAGCGAGCGGGCCATGGCGCCCATCTCGTTGCGTTCCTCGCCGTAGGGCACCCGCACGTCCAGGTCGCCGTCGGCCAGCGACTTGACGCAGCCGGTGAGGGCCAGCAGGCGGCGCCGGATGGTCCAGCTGACCAGGTAGGTGATGGCGATGACCATGGCGCAGAACAGCGCGTAGGCCGCCATGGCCTTGGCCAGCATGGCTCGGTTTTGCGCCACCGAGGTCTGGAAGAACTGTTCGGCCCTGGAGCGCGCGGCGTGCATCAGTTCGTCCATGGAAAGCAGCAGCCGGTCGGCCGGGTTCCGGGGCGAGGATTCGGTAAGCCGCCACGCCTCCTGTATCTCCCGGTTCTCTGCCAGGGCCATGGCCCTGTCGCGCATGGACAGGAAGTCGTCGTAGCGGCTTTCCATGGCGTCGATGAGGGCGGGATCGCCCCGGAAGTTGGCGCGCACCGCGTCCATGCAGTCGTGGAACAGGCGTTCCTCTCGCCGCAGGGTGGCCACCTGTTCGGCCTTGATGGCTTCGTCCACCTCGATGATCTGCTCGCGCATGGCCGCGCGCATGCGTTCCACGCTTTCCTTGGCCTGCTGCAACTTGCTGGTGGCGATGAAGGTGTGCCGGTAGACGGTGTCGGCGTCCTCGGCCATGCCGCGCATCAGCCTCAGGGTGCCGTACCCGAGGGCGATGCTGAAGGCGACGATGAGCAGCGTGCCGATGAGCAGCCGCTGAAAGACGGAAAGGTGGCGGAACAGCATGGGGCCCGTGATGGTGGGCATGGCGGGGCTCCTTCCGGCCGGTGGGGGACGCCCGCAGTGTTTCCGGGCAGGGATTCACGGAGCAGTATAGGCGCGCACGGGGATTATTGTCCAGCCGGTGGGAAGTGGGCCTGTAGAATGGCTGCGGGGCGGGTGGGGAACGGTGGGGGATGGAGCCGGTCCGTACGGGTGGGGCGTGGCGGCCATGGGGCAAGGCGAAGGGTCAGTCGGGCAGGATGGACCACAGCCGGTACACGGCGGCCTCCGCCGATGTGGCCTCGCGCGCGTCGCGGGCCAGCGAGCGGGCCTCGGCGGCGGTGGCCGCCGGGTCATGGCGGGGGGCGCCGTCGGCCGGATGCCAGCGGACCAGGAACTGCGGCGCGGGGTCGGGGCCCCGGCCCTCGCACCATGCGGGGCGGGCATCGGCCCCGGACCGGCGGGCGTGCGGAAGCATGGGAGGGCGAGCAGGTGTGGCGGTGTGCCCATGACTGGGCTGATGGCCTTTCCGCTGGTGGTCTTTCAGGGCGGCGCATGGCCGGGCCGGACCGGACGGCGATGCCGACAGGGTCGGAACGGACGGCGATGCCGTCTGGGTCAGAACGGACGGCGATGCCGTTTGGGCCGGGGAGGCGGGGAGGGCGGATTGGGCGGGGGCGGGATGCGCCGGGGCTGCAAGAGAGGGCTGCGCGGGGCGGGTGGGCGTGGCGTGCATGGGACCTCCGGGTTCCTGTGTGGGGAACCGTTTTGCACAAAAAGTGCGAAAGGTCCAGCAGGCCGCGCAACTCGGGCCGGAGGGGGACGTCGGGGAGCGACGGGGAGTGGCGGACGGGGCCGTCCGGCGAAGAAGAAGGGGGAAGGATAACGGCGGGCCGTGCGGCTACATTTCCTTGCCCGCCCAGATCACCCGGCCGATGACCTCCCATTGCAGGGCTTCGTCGCGCGGGTCGATCTCGATGTCCTGGTAGGCCAGTTCCGGATTGTCGCCCCGGAAATGGTAGCGCCCCGGCGTGCGGGAGAACCGCTTGATGTAGATCTCGTCCTGCACGCGCAGCACGTAGACCCGGTCTTCCGCCAGGGTGCGGTCGTGCTGGTTCACCAGCACCAGGTCGCCGTCGTGCAGGGTGCGCTCCATGGAGCGGCCCATAACCTCCATGAGGCACAGGCCCGTGGTGGACCGCGCCCGGCCCAGCACCCAGTCCAGCCGGAAGGCGTGCTGCTCCTCCGGGCGGCCGCCGGTCTGCAGCGAACCGCCCCCCGCGCTGGGGCGCGCCTCGGCCTTGTCCACCAGCACGAACTCCTCGGCCAAACGCCGGACTTCTTCCGGCACGTCCTGTCCGGCGGGGGCATGGGCATCGCGCGGGGATTCCCCGTAGGGGCGCAGCATGCGTTCATGCAGGCCCCGCCAGTGCGGCTGCGGAGCGCTGGGCGTCCCGGTGCTGGCGATGCGTTCCAGATGTTCGGTGAGCCGCGCGAGGTTGGTGCGGCTCGGAAAGCGTTCGCCGTTCTTCCAGGCGTAGACGGTGCGTTCGCTGACCCCCGCGATTTCCGCAAGGCGCTTCACGCCGCCCACGCTGCGCAGCGCGTCGACGACGAACTCACGAAGTTCATCCCAGTCGGTTCCTGTGGAATCGTACTCGTTCATGTATGAGATGTTAGCACATTCTGTGCGGATGTCCATAAAATTCTGTCATCGGTGTACCGATACTCTTGACGTTTGTGTGCGAAGTGTGAAATATCTGTGCGCACGACGGCCGTTTCCCCTGATGCTCTTGTGCGGCGCGCGCCACGCTTCACCAGGTGGCGTGCCGGTGCGGTGGGGCCATGCCCGGAGGAAATGTTGCCGCGTCGTTCACATAGAACAACCGATATACAGGCCGACCGGGCCGGAGGACCGCAGCGGCGGGCTGTTCCGGTTCGGGCGCAACGAGAGGGATGGGAACATGCACGCGATGTCACGCGGCGCCCGGTGCACCGTCTGCGGAGGCGGGCCCGGCGAGGAAGGGGCGGTGGTCGTGGCCGGGGTGGTGCTGTGCCCGGCCTGCGCCGAAGGGTGCAGCCTGCATGACCGGCGGCTGCCCATGATGTTCATCGAGGTGGACGAGCATCGCCGTCTGCTGGGTCTGTACCATGCGAGCCACGACGAGGCCCGCCACTCCACGCCCGAGACGGCGCGCGTCCGGATGCGCGCGCTGGAGGCGTGCAACCGCTTCTATGAAGGAGGTGCGTCATGCCGATAGTGACCTGCCTGCATTGCGGCGCCCCGTTTTCCGTCAACCCCGCCCGGTTGCAGCATGGCCGGGGCCGGTATTGCAGCCGTGCCTGCCATGCCGCGGCGCGCACCCTGGAGCGGCCCGAGCGCTGCCAGCTGTGCGGCGGCCCCATGCCGCCGGGCCGGGCCCATCGTCGCTACTGCTCGCGGGAATGCGTGGCCCTGGCCGCCGCCGGGCAGGCCCGTCCGCAGCCGCGCGACTGCGCCGTGTGCGGGCGCAGGTTCACCCCGGCCACGCTGCGCGACAGGTTTTGCGGCCCCGGCTGCGAGGCCCTGGCGCACGGCATGGATCACGGGCTGTTCGAGGACCCGTGGGCCTCGGGGGACATCCCCCCGGACTGCTACGGCCGCGACCTGTTCCGCATGCCGGACATGGTGCTTGGATTCTGAGGCTCGCCGAAGGGCGAACGGCCGTACCGGCGAGGGGCTAGTACCGGACGGCCGCCACACGGCGAGGACGCCGCCCGGCGCGCCCCGCGCCGATGCGGGATATGTCGGCTCCGCGCGCGGCGCGGGGCGGCGCGACGTGGACCGTCGCAGAGGAGGATGCCGCATGGCGGCTGTGAACAGAGTGATGCTGCTCGGGCGCGTGGTGGCCGCGCCGCGACCCGGCACCGGCACGGCCGGTGGCTGCGTGCTGTTTTCCGTCAGCACCGAGGGCGCCGGACAGGACGACGCGGGCCAGCGGCACCGGGTGCGCGTCACCGGCGACCAGGCCGCATGGTGCCTGGCGCGGCTGCGGCGCGGCATGCTGGTGCACGTGGAAGGCGAGTTGGTGGCCTGCGCGCACGGGGGAGAAGCCGGAGCCATCGTGGCCGCATGGCTGGTCCAGGCCGTGGACGACGACCGGCGTTCCGGGGCGGCCGCGCATCCGGCCGCGCATCCGGCCGTCCGCCTTGAAGCGCCCCTGTCCGGGGTGCGGCGCAGCCGTCGCGGGGACCGCCCCGTGGCGGTGCCCGTGGGAACCGCGCGGGCTGACGGCGGATCGTTCCGTGCGGGGTGGTGCCCGCCCGTCGCGGTGGACCCGCAGGATGCCGCCGTCCGGTTGCGGGACGGCGACGCCGGGGATGCGCCGGGCGTGGCCGCCGTGCCCGACTGGCCGGGCATGGTGCCGTGGTCCGGCGGGCGGGAATGCGGGATGTGCGATGCCGGTGGCGTGCCGGGCAGGCCGTCGCGTCGCATGCACTAGGGGGCGACGTGCCGGAACAGGCAGGGGGGGGGCGGCCCGGACGGCGGCCCCAAGGCGGCTCAGGATGCAACGCAAGCCGCGGCGCACCGCGCGCCGCGAGACAGGGAGGATGGATTCATGCAGGGCGCGCAGCAACCGCAGCAACGGCCCTTTCACGTTCCCGCGCCGGGTTCCGCCTGGGCGGCCCATGGCCCCTGCGGGTGCGATGGGCGGCGGATCATGGTGGACGGGCCCGGCGGCCACCGGATGGGCGCGGGATACGCTCCGGCCCGTGGCCCGGCACAGGGGCCGCCGCATGACCAGCCGTTCGTGCTGGTGGGCCTGGACGCCATCGGCCGCGCCGTGGGCGCGGGGCAGGGGGCCGTGAAGCGCTGGATCCGCGAGGACGGGTTTCCCGCCCGCAGGTGTTCGGACGGCACCTACCGGGCCGATCCCGACGCGGTGCGGCGGTGGTTCTGGGGCGGACATTGCGCCGCCGGGGGCGATGAAGGGGCGGGGCCGGAACGCGGCCATTAGCCGCCGGGGATGAAGGTGCGCCGGGACATGCCCGGCGCGACGGCGCGGAAATTTCCGGAAAGAGGGGGGCCGGGCGGCTGATGCCGTCCGGCCCTGATTCCATTGGCGTTCGCGGGCCGGGGCCGTTGCCCCCTATTGCCCCTGAATGGTCACGTTGAGTTCGTCGTCCACGGTCACCTTGACGTTGGCCGTGATGCCTATCCAGCGCGAGGCGGCCACGGTGAGCGCGGGCAGGACGTTCTGGATGTCGCGCGAGCTGCCGGTGCTGGAGACCACCACCTTCCACAGCACGGGGCCGGTCAGTTCGGCCGGGGAGGGCAGGCCTTCCACGGTGCCGATGGGCGCGCCGTAGGGCGGCTTGGCGTAGTCGGGCAGTTCCGTGGCGTCCTGTCCGGCGGGCGGCGCGGGTGCAAGGGGCGCATCGGCGGTCCGGCCGGACTGCAGGTCGCGCGCCTCGATGGACAGGGTGCGGGTGTGCACCACCGTCATGGGCGGCGGGTAGCCGTAGCCGGTGCCGAAGCCGCTATAGCCGCCGTATCCCCGGCCGCCGTAGCGGCTGCCGTAGGCCCCGCCGTACCACGGCCACGAGCCGTAGCCGACGCCGATGCCCACGGACGGCCGGGAATAGGCCGTGGGGTCCGGCACCTCGTGCGGGCCGTCCACCTTCCATTCCACCACCACGGCCATGTCCGCCGCCTCGGGGGTGGGGGCCTCGCGGTAGCCGTGCCCGGTGAGCACGGCCCGCAGCCGCTGGGTGGACTGGCGGAACACGTCGGCGTTGACGGCGTTCAGGGTGGCCAGCGCGGTGCCGGGCACCAGCACGTAGCTCTGCCCGGCCTTGCGGTAGCCGGGGGCCGAAACGGCCTGCACGTCGGCCTTCATGCGCGGGGCGCACCCTGTGGCCAACAGCACGGCCAGCGCGAGCAGGCAGGCCAGCAGGCGCAGGGTGTGCGGGAGGCGGGGGGCACATGCGATGCGGGCGTCCATGTGATGTCCTTTGCGTATGCGATCGGCAGGTCTGCCGGATGGAACGACGGGTTGCGTGGTTTCCGGGGCCGGGCTCATTGTGCCACGGCGCCGCCTGCGGTCAAGTGGACCGCCTGCCTTGACAGAATATGCGCATGATGGAGGGAGCTGTCCACGTGTGTCCGAAGGGGTGTGTCCGAAGGGGCGTGTCCGAAGGGGCGTGTCCGGAGGGCGCAGGACGGCATGTTTCGATCCGGCCGGGCCGGGGCGCGAGGGAGGTTGCCCGTTGCGGCGGACGGGCGCGGGCATGCGCCACCGCCCGCGCGTCATGGCCGTGCGGGATGGGGGCGGTGGGCCCCGGCCTAGGGGCTGTTTCTAACTTAGAATTTTCGTTCGTTGGCAAGGAAAACGAGCCCGCCATGAGGGAGTATACTCTTATCGTATTCGACCGACATGGCAGGCGAAGTTTGACGAAGCCAACGGGCGAAAGGACAAGTTAGAAACGGCCCCTAGCGTTGCCGGAGAGGCAAGGTGAACGTGAAGTGCGCGCCCTTGCCCGGCTCGGAGTGCAGGGCGAAGCTGCCGCCGTGATTGTGGGTGATCAGGAAATACGACACCGACAGCCCCAGCCCGGTGCCTTCGCCGGGGGGCTTGGTGGTGTAGAAGGGGTCGAAGACGCGGGCCCGCACCTCGGGCGTCATGCCCGGGCCGTTGTCGCTCACGGTCACCGCCACCAGGTCGTGGTGGCGTTCGGTGCGGATGGTCAGGGTGGGCGGGGCGCCGTCGGCCGGGGGAACGGCGGCCAGGGCCTGGGCGGCGTTCTTGAACAGGTTCAGCAGCACCTGCTCCACCTCGGTGGACAGGCAGGGTACCGCGGGCAGCATGGGCGCGTACTGGCGCACGATGCGCAGGGTGCGGAAGTCGTACAGTTTCTTCAGGTCGTAGTCGTTGGCGGCCAGTTCCAGGGTGTTCTCGATGAGCCGGTGCAGGTCCTGCTCCGCGAACGCGCCGTCGGCGCGACGGCTGAAATCGAGCATGTTGGCCACGATGTGCGCGGCCCGCGCCCCGGAGGCGGCGATGTCGTCGAGCATGCGCAGTATTTCGCGCCGTTCCAGGTAGCCGCGCACCTGGGCCAGGGTCAGCCCGGCCTCGCGGGCGGCGGTCTCGTTGTCGGGGCGCCCCGCCTCCACGCGGCGGCGCATGTTCTGCACCGCCTGTAGGATGCCGCCGAGGGGGTTGTTGATCTCGTGGGCCATGCCCGCCGCAAGGCCGCCCACGGTGAGCATCTTTTCCGTCTGGATCATCATTTCGCGGATGCGCTCGCGCTCGGTCACGTCGTCCACGCGGATGACGGCCCCCTGCGCCCCGTTGGCCACCAGCGGAAAGACCGTCACGTCCTCGTAGCGCACCATGTCGCCCTCGGGGTGCAGCAGGCGCTGTCCGTCGCGTATCTGGCCGTCCTCCAGCGCCTCGAACACCAGTGGCTTCAGCCGCTCCAGCCGGGGGAACACCTGACCCAACGAGTGCCCCACGGCCTCGCCCGCGTCCAGGCCGGTGGCGGCGGCCGCGTGGTGGTTCCAGTGGGTGACGCGGCCTTCCGGCGACACGCCGACGATGACCGAAGGCATGGAATCCAGGGTGTTGGCCAGCAGGTTGCGCAGCCGCCGCAACTGCCGTTCCGAGGAGGTCCGGCGGCGCATCATGTATGCCAGCACCGCGATGGTGGACGCCAGCGAGACCATGAACAGGGCCAGCACGTTGATGTGGGTGCGGTAGGCCCGGTAGAGCGAGAAGGGACGGTCCACCACGGTGCTGCCCTCGGGCAGGCGGCTTTCGGATATGGCCCACCGCTCCAGCGAGGGGGCGCGGTACAGGAAGCGGTTCACCCCTTCCGTCTGCGTCGGCATGTCCGCCACGCGCGCGCCGGAAAGCGCCCGCAGGGCCATGCGGCCCATGGCCTCCGCCTGCATCGAGGCGCCGGACACCTTGCCCCCCACGACGGCGCCGCGCAGGTTGAAGTCCACCAGGCAGTGCACGGGCACCCGCGCGGCGCCGGCGATGCGTTCGCCCATGTCCTCGAATGTGGTGGCGTAGCCCACGCCGTCCTCGAAATACACGCCCAGCAGCACGGCCGCGTCCTGCGGCAGGGTGGCCAGCCGGGACAGCAGGTCGTCGAAGGGCAAGGGGGGAAATTCGTGCACCTGCACGCCGTTGGGCAACCCGGCAAGCTGCTGCCGCGCGTCCCGCGCCACGGCCCGCCCGGTCTCGGTGTGGTCGTTGACCAGGTAGACGTGGCGGGTGCCGGGGTGCAGTTCCAGCATGGCCTGCACGGTCTCGCGGGCGGAAAAGGTGCTCAGCACCCCCGAAAGCGACGGAATGGCCGCCTTCAGGCTGTCATGGTAATGGTTCACCCCGCAGAACAGCACGGGGACGCCGGGGAACAGCGTGGCGTGCCGCACCGCCAGGAAATCGAGGGCGTCGTCGTCGCTGGTCAGGATGAGGGCGGGGGTGCGCCCCGCGTATTTCAGGGCCAGCACGGCGGCGAAGGCGTCGAGGTATTCCGGGGCGCGCACGCGCTTGGAATCCAGGTTTTCCACGCGCAGGGCGACGTTGTCGGTCATGGGGGCCAGCATGCGCTCCACGGTGTCGGTGATTTCGCGCACCCGGCCCATGCCCTGCTCGTAGGAATGCAGCAGCAGCACCAGTTGCCGGGTATCCTGCGCCTGGCCGCCGCGCGCGGCGATGGAGTCGGCCAGGGTCTGGACCACGGAATCGGCCACCGAGCGGGCCACGGCCTCGGACGTGGCGTTGGCTTCCGCGTGGGGGGGCTCGGCCGCACCCGGCGTTCCGGATGGCGCGAAGGAAGGCGCGCCGCTCGTCACGCCTGTCGGCAAGGCCGTGCCGGTGGCGGCGCGGACCGTGGTTCCGCAGAGCGCCATCGCCAGGCACAGGGACAGGCAGGCCAGCGTCAGGCGCAGCCGGGCAGGCAGGCGGAGCCGGGGCGGCCCGCCACGCGCGTCGCGCCGGGTGGAGCGGGGTACGGCGCTCATGACGCCTCCCCCAGCGGCAGGGTGAACGTGAAGGTGGCGCCCTGTCCGGGCTCCGAAACCACGGAGAACGTGCCCTTGTGGTTCTGGGTGATGATGAAGAACGCCACCGAAAGCCCGAGGCCGGTGCCTTCGCCGGGCGGGCGGGTGGTGTAGAACGGATCGAAGACCCTGGCCCGCACCTCCGGCGGTATGCCGGGACCGTTGTCGGCGACGGAGACGGCCACCCCTTCCGGGCGGTGCTCCGCGCGCACGGTGATGGTGGGCGGCGCGCCGTCGGCCGGGGTGAATCCGGCCAGGGCCTGCGCGGCGTTGCGCAGCAGGTTCAGCAGCACCTGCTCCACCTCGGTGGGCAGGCAGGCCGGTCTTGGCAGGTCCGGCGGCACCAGGACGTTCACCCGCAGCCTGCGGAAGTCGTGGTTCTTGCGGAAGCTGTAGTCGTTGGCGGCAAGGTCCACGGCGGTGGCCACCAGCCCGCCGATGTCGCATTCCATGTGCGACGAGGTGCTGCGGCGGCTGAAATTGAGCATGTTGGCCACGATGCGCGCGGCCCGCAGGCCCGCCTCGCGCACGCCTGCGGCCATGCGCAGCACGCCGCGCCGTTCCAGGTAGTCGCGCACCTGCTCCACGGTGCAGCCCATGGCGCGGGCCGCCTCGTCGTTGGCGGCGCGCCCCGGTTCGATGCGGCGCAGCACGTTCTGCACCGCCTGCAGGATGCCGCCGAGGGGGTTGTTGATCTCGTGGGCCATGCCCGCCGCAAGGCCCCCCACCGACAGCATGCGCTCGGTCTGGATCATCATCTCGCGCACCCGCTCGCGCTCGGTGACGTCGTCCAGGCGGATCACCGCGCCCTCCATGCCGTTGGCCGCCAGGGGGAACACGGTGACGTCCTCGTAGCGGGGCACGCCGTCCTCGGTGCGTATCAGCCGTTCGCCGCGCACGGGCTCCTGGCTGTCCAGGGCCTCGCGCACGCGCGGCAGCTGCGGGGCAAGGTACGGAAAGACTTCCTCCAGCTTCCGGCCCAGGGCGGCGGCGGGTTCCACGCCCGACATGCGCACCGCCTGGCGGTTCCACTGGATGATGCGCCCTTCGGGCGAGACGCCCACCACCACCGAGGGCATGGAATCCAGGATGTTGCCGAGCAGGTTGCGCAGCTTGCGCAGTTCCGCCTCGGCGCGCGCCTTGTGCCGCATGACGGCCACCAGGGCCGCGATGGTGACGAGCATGGCCGCCACGAAGGCCGCGATGGCGTGGATTTCCCGGGAATAGGCGCGGTAGACCGAGAAGGGGCGCGCCACCACCTCGCTGCCGGGGGGCAGCGAGGTCTCGCTGATGCGCCAGCGCCGCAACTGGGCGTCGTCGAAGAGGAATTCGCCCGGTCCCCGCCGCACGGGGATGGCCGTCGGATCCTCTCCTGCCAGGATGCGCCGTCCCATCTCGGCCATGATGCGCCCCTGCGACGTGCCCGTGACCAGTTTGCCGCCCACCATGCTGCCGCCGAGGTTGAAGCCCATGATGCAGTACACCGGCACCCGGGCCGCCGCGGCGATGCGCAGGCCCGCCTCTTCGTAGCTCACGATGCGCCCGGAGGCGTCCGAATAGTAGACGCCCAGCAGCACGGCGGTTTCCGGGCCCAGCGAGGCCACCTGGCGCAGCAGGTCGTCCAGGGGCACGTCGGAATTCCAGCGCAGCCGCACGCGGCCTTCCAGGGGGCGCAGGGCTTCGGCAAGCTCCGCCGCCGTGGAACGGCCGCTTTCGGTGTAGTCGTTGATGACGAAGATCTCTTCCACGCCGGGGTGGACGCGCAGCAGGAACTGCGCGGTATCGTAGGGATAATGTTCCTCGGTGACGCCGGTGACTCCGGCCAGGCCCTGGACGCGGGCGGGCGTGAAGTTGTTGGCGCCGCCGAAGACCACGGGCACGCCGGGAAACAGCGTGTCGCGGTAACGGCGTAGAAAGTTCAGGGCGTGGTCGTCGGAACACAGCAGCAGCGCCGGCCGCACGGTGGCGTACTTGGCGCGCAGCATGGCGGCGTAGGCGGCGAAGTAGGCGTCGTCGTGCACCGCCTTGGTGTCCATGTTCTCCACCCGCAGCAGCACCTTGCCGCCCGGAGGGGCCAGTTCGGCCTCCAGGGTGTCGGTGATTTCGCGCACCCAGCGCATGCGCTGGTCGTAGGAATTGACGAGCAGGGCCTGCACCGGCGGGGTGGCGGGCAGGGCGTAGGGGTCGGCGAAGGTGATGGCGCCCAGCAGGGCGCAGGCGGAAAGCAGCAGGGAGGGGAGCAGCCAGCGTGACGGCCCGGTCCGGAATTCACCTGACCGGGAGCGGAGCGGATCCCGGCTTGGCGCCGCCCCCGGTTTCGCGCCCGCCGTCAGCGGGTCGTGGTCGGCCTCGCGGCCCGGCGAGGGGGCGGTGCCGGCGGCGGAGCCGGGGGGCTGGGAACACCCGGTCTGAGCTTGGCGCGAAGCGGGCATGCGATGCACTCGTGCTGCAGGAGGTGAACGTGGAACTTCCTTCAGTATTGGCAGAACGCGCGGGCGAACGCAACGGGTATAGCCGCCGGAGGGCGTGGCTGCACGGCGTCCGGGCATCGGTCGAAGGCTGCGGGACGGGGCGGGCCCGGACGGGACGAGCGAAGGGAGGGCGAACCGGGAGGGACGGGGTGAACGCCGGATGCGGCGGCAGAGCCTTGGCGGAAAACCCTCCCGGCGTCTAGCTGCCGGGGGGACGGGCGGCGCGGGTGGCGGCCTCTGCCCGGCGCAGCAGCTGGGCCAGGACCAGGGCGGGCAGGCGTACGTAGTACCAGTCGGTGACCGTGGTGCCGTCGGCGGGCAGCCATTCGCCGCACCGCTCGAAATGGGCCAGCAGGGCCTGTTCGACGTCGCGCGGCGGGGCTTCCGGGTCGCGCAGGCTGCGTTCCCGGAACAGGGCGGCCATGTCTTCCACCAGCATGAACGCGGTGTCGTCAAGCCGTTCGCCCGACGGACCGGCGGCGGGCTGTTCCGCTTCGGCCGTCCGGGGAGCCGACGTGTCCGCGCGGGCGGCCATGGGGGCCAGCATGGCCACGGTGGCGGCGAAATGCGCGGCAAAGGCGTTGGGCCGGTCTATGAGACGGTCGTACTCTTCCGCGTTGTCGGCAAGGCAGCGCAACCCGGCGGCGCACAGGACGCGCAGGGCTTCGGGGGCGGATGCGCCGGGGGACTGCCCGGATGCCGGGACGTCCAGCCACGCCGCCAATGCGCGCATGGCGTCGCGCAGACGGACGAAGGAGTGGGTGGAAGGGCTATTCATGGGGTCTTTTATAGTTTTTTATATATGACAATGCAACAGCTAATATGTATCCATGCAATCCTGGGGCCACGGGGTGATGCCGCCACGCGCGCACGGGACGCTCCGGCCAGGGAGCATGTTGTCATTGGGGCCTCCCCCACTTTCCTTGTGGTGTTTTCTCGGCTACAATCGCGGGAATGCACCGGGTACGGTCCGCTGGCGGGCCGTACGGCCCGTGTTGTGCGCGCCATGGAACGGACAGCGCCGGAACACGCCCGGCCGGAATATGTCCAGCCGGAACATGCTCAGCCTGGACATCCCCCGGCCGAGCCCGGCAAGCCGGGCGCATCCGCCGGGCGCAGCCAGCCGAGCGTGACCAGCCGAGCGTGACCAGAGATGGACGAGAGCGAGCGCAGGAACAACTACAGGGTGGACGCACCGGCGGGCTTCCTGCGCGAGGCGGCCCTGTGGTACGGACGCGATGGCGCCGGTGGCCGCCTGACGCTGGAAGACCTGGGCGCGCCCGACGTGCTGGGGCTTGCGGGGGCGGGCGGCATCGCCCTGGCCGACGTGAGCACGCGGGGCCTGCGCCTGCGCCTCGAGGAAGGGGCGGCGCACTGCCTGCGCCTTGCGCCGGAAAGCGGCCCGCCCGACGGGGTGCTGCACGTGTATCTCAAGCTGATGTCCCCCGCGCCCGGCGCGGAGACCCGCTACTGTACGCTGTTCCTCGGCACCCGCGTGACGCATGTGGAGCATGCGCCCGGCGCGGTGCTGCTGGGGCTGCACATCACGTCGCGCGGGGTGCCGGAAAGGGCCGAAAAGGCCTTCCGCATGTTCGATGCGGGACGTTACGGCGTGAAGGAACTGACCCGCTGGTGCGACGAGGTGGCCCGAATGGGCCGGGGCCTGCTGCCCGCCCCCTCGCCCGGCCTTGACCTTGAGCATCTGCTTGCGGAAATCGACGCCGCGCATGCGTGCGGCGCCGTGCAGGCCAACAGGAACTGACGCTACGCCATGTTCGCCATACTCGGTCTCGTTGTCGTTTTCGGCTCGATCATCACCGGCTACCTGATGGCGCACGGCGTCATGCACGTGTTGTGGCAGCCCGCGGAACTGATCATCATCCTCGGGGCGGCCATCGGCGCGTTCATCGTCTCCAGCACCAAGTATTCGCTGGGCCTCGTGCTGAAGAACCTCAAGCTGGTGCTGGGCGACCCCGGCATGAGCAAGGCCAAGTACCTCGATGTGCTGGGCCTGCTCAACTCGCTGTTCGTCAAGATGCACCGCGAAGGGGTGATCAGCATCGAACAGGACATCGAGAAGCCGGAAGGCAGCTCCATCTTCAACAAGTACCCCTCCATCGCCAAGGACAAGCACACCGTGCACTTCATCGGCGACACGCTGCGGGTGTACCTGACCACCGGCGACCCCAACGAGATCGACAGCCTGATGGAAGTGGACATGAAGTCCATGCACGAGGAGGAATCCATCGCCCCGCACGCCATCGGCCGCATGGCCGAATCGCTGCCCGGCATGGGTATCGTGGCCGCGGTGCTCGGCGTCGTGCTGACCATGGGCAAGATCAACGAGCCGCCCGAGGTGCTGGGCCACCACATCGGCGCGGCGCTGATCGGCACGTTCATCGGTATCCTGTTCTGTTACGGCGTGTTCGGGCCCATGGGGGCCAAGATCGAACAGGCCAACCACGAGCAGCACATGTACTTCGCGGTGATCAAGGAGGCGGTGGCCGCCGCCATCCGGGGCTCCACGCCGATCATCGCGGTGGAGTA
Organism: Nitratidesulfovibrio sp. 1201_IL3209; assembly: GCF_036763125.1. Lineage (NCBI taxonomy): Bacteria > Pseudomonadati > Thermodesulfobacteriota > Desulfovibrionia > Desulfovibrionales > Desulfovibrionaceae > Nitratidesulfovibrio > Nitratidesulfovibrio sp. 1201_IL3209. Next base: position 23,748 of record NZ_JBAIYT010000025.1, on the reverse strand, counting down.
CGGCCGCCGTGCCATTCCGCACACGTTCCGGCCCACGTTCATCGAGATGGAAGAAAAGCTGAAGGGCTGACGCGCCGCGCGCCCGGCGGCGGAAATTCCGTCCGTCCGGCACGGCGCGCCCTGCGGGGAGGAACGCCATGGCTGGCAGTGGATCATGGAAAGTGGCCTACGCCGACTTCGTGACGGCGATGATGGCCTTCTTTCTGCTGATGTGGATTCTGAACATGACCCCGCCGGAGACCAAGGAGGCGTTGGCCGGCTACTTCTCCACCGAGCGGGCATTGTTCGATTCGAGCAACGTTTCGCCCGTGGCCAACAACCCCTTCGTGCAGGGGGTGGACAAACTGGACACGCGCGACTTCAAGGTGTCGGAAACCGAAAAGTCGCACTACGCCATCGCCCAGAAGCTGAAGCAGATGCTGATGGCCGACGCCATTCCGCAGAACGCCAGCGGCATCAGCGCCGACGACGTGGGCGTGCTGCTGCGGGTGAACAGCGACGTGATGTTCAAGGCGGGCTCGGCCGAACTGGTGCCGGAAGGCAGCAAGGTGCTGGACGAGGTCGTCAAGATCCTGCGCGAGTACAACCTGTACCTGATGGTGCGCGGCCACAGCGACAGCGGCGAGGTGGCCGCGGGCAGCCCGTACCCCTCGAACTGGGAACTTTCCGGCGCGCGCGCGGCGGCGGCCGTGCGCTACATCATCGAGCACGGCGGCATCAAGCCCACCAGGCTGCGGGGCATCGCCTACGCCGACACGCGCCCCCTGGAACCCAACACCACCCCCGAAAGCCGCAGCAAGAACCGGCGCGTGGAGTTCCATTTCCACCGGCCGGAGGTGATGTCGTACAACGTGGTCTACTAGGGGCGCGGCGCTGGCCCATGTATCGTCCTTGCACGCGGGGCGGGCCGGGTGGCCCGTCCCGCGCACTCTTTGGGGCCTGAGGGGAAGACGGCGCGGTTTCCGACACCGGTTCCGGGCGGCTCTGGTCTGCCCCGGCAGGCCTCAGTCCGCAACACCCGGCCGCGCCCGACCGCGCTGGGCCGCGACGCTTCCCGGCCATCCATCATTCCACCATCCCCTCATCACCGTCGGGCCGCACGGCCCGCACCCATACAGGAGACGGACATGCCGTTCACGTTGTTTCGCACCGCCGTTCTTTCGGCAGCTTCCTGGTCGGGCAAGCGCGCCCCGGCAAGGCTGCTGGTGCTGTTGGCCCTGATGCTGTCGGTCCTGATGCTGTCGGTCCTGTCCGGCTGCGCCTCGCAGGAACCGCTGAAGCCCTACAACCCCATGGGGGTTTCCGGAAAGGTCAACCCCGAGGCGGAGAAGTACTTCGCCATGGCCCACGTGCTGTGGAAGGGCGGCGAAACCTGCACCGAGCCGGAAAAGGCCGTGGCGTACCTGAACAAGGCCATCGAGTTGCAGCCCGACTACTGGCAGGCCTTTGCCCGGCGGGGGCTGGCCCACAGCGACATGGGGCTGTGGGACGAAGCGTTCGACGACCTGACCCGCGCCGTGCGGCAGAACCCCTCGGCCGAGAACTATGCCTGGCGGGGGCTGGTGGCCTTTCGCATGGGCAACCGGCTGGGCGCGCTCAAGGACCTGACCCGGTCCATCGAACTGGATTCCGCGCAGCACCGGGCATGGAACTACCGGGCGGCCGTGGAACTGGCGGAGGACGAGATTTCCGCCGCCTGCGCCGACTTCGCCAAGGGCTGCTCCAATGGCGACTGCACCGGCATGGAATCGGCCAGGCGCGAAGGCATCTGCAAGTAGCGGCGGCCCGCGTTTCCGGCCGCGCCCGGCCCGCCTTTCCCGAAGGCGCGGGTTGACCCGGAGGCGGTGCCGCCCCATCATCAGGGTATGAAACCATGCCGGGTCATGGAGCAGTGTCATGGTCCATGATCCGGGCAGGATGCACGGACCGGCGGCGTCCATTCCGGCGCGGGGCCAACGGGGGCCCGGCCGGAAGCCCCGGCCGTGGTTGCCGCCTCCCCGACGCGAGCCCGCCATGCGAGACACCGCTGCAAGACCGTTGGCCGTATCCGGCACAGGGAACGGGGCATCCCGCCCCAGTGGGGTCGCGCGCCTTGCGTCCGGCGTATTGAAGGGCGCTCCGCGCGCGCTGCTGGGCATGGCGCTGGCCGCCGTGCTGTGGAGCACGCCGGTGCCCGCCGCCCGCGCGGAGGTTTCGGACCAGGACCTGGACGTCTGCCTTGCCTATGCCCAGATCGAACTGGCCAGCCAGTACGGTTCGCCCTCCAGCCTGGTCTTCATCAACGACGGGCGCGCCACCATGGAACGCCATGACGGCATGATGGACGGGCACTACGTGTCCACCATCCTGCGCATGGACGGCGTGCTGACCACTCCGGACGGGGTGGCCCGGCCGGTGCGGATAACCTGCCTGCTGGCCAGCGTGGGCGAGCCCGTGGGACTGCGTCTGGAACCCCGCCGCTGATCCGCGAGGGTGGGGGCCGTATCCGGTGGCTGCCGGTCCCCCGGCAAGGTTGTATCCGGGAGCGCGCAGCCGCGTTCCTTCATGCCCACGGGCCACGGGCGTGCGGCAAGACCCCGTCCGCGCGCGGCGCGGACGGCTGGCCGGACGCCTCCGGCCAGCGGGCGGTTCCGCTATCCGTACCAGTTTTCGATGATGTCCAGCAGGCGGTCTTCACCGACCACGGCCAGGATGGCGGGGTCGGCATGGCAGGCGCAGTCGAGGCAGAAATGGTCGTCGCTGAGGGTACGCAGTTCGCGTTGGTGCTGCTCGGGGGACGCATCGAAACTGCGTCCGCAGAAGGTACAGGTCGCCGAGTCGGGCATGGGTTCCTTCATGGATCGCTCCTTGCGGTTGCGTCCGGCATTCGCCCAGCGGAACACCGGTGACGCATGGCCGACTATACCTTTGGTACGGCCGGCGCCGACAACCCTCCATTATTTTTCCGGGACCGGAACCGCGCGCCGGAGGCGCGGGGGAAAAGGTGCGCATGGTCCGCCGGGTTGCCCGTCCCGGAAATCTTCAGCGTGGGGTTCGGAGGGGGGCGGCAGGGACGTGAACGGTCCCGGATGCGTGGCGGGCCGCCCCGTGCGGAAACGGGACGGCCCGCCGTGTCGTTGCGGCCGGGTGGCGGGGAAGGTTTGCCTACAGGTACCGGAAGCCATCCCCGTCGAAGGCGTCGTCCTCCTCGCCGTCCCCGGCATCCCCGGCGTCCTTGGCATCTTGGGTGTCCGGATCGTCCCGGTCCTCGTGGTCGTCCCGGTGGTACGCCGTGTCGGGGTGGCCCCCGGCACCCGCGCGACCGGGCACGCGGCCGGGATACAGCTCCTCGATGCGGGCGCGCAGTTCCGCCGGAAGCTCCGGCGGCGCATCGCCTGCGAGGGGCGCATCTCCTTCGGCGCCCGCCGCCGCGCCGAACATGCCGAGGTGGCGGGCCAGCATTTCCAGGGCCTTGAGCTTGGAATGCAGCTTCACCTGCACCCCGCCGCGCACCGGGGCTTCGGGCTGTTCGCCCTGTTGCGCGCCGCGCGCGGGCCTTGCGGCACGGGTGGTGGAGCCCTCGCGCACCTCGGCCACGGCGGCGGCCTGCGCCCGCGTCAGTTCCGTGGAATCGCGCAGCCGCACCCCCTCGTCGGACCACTGGCACAGGTCGGTCATCACCGTGAAGCCCACGGCGGCCAGTTCGCGCACCACGAGGTCCTGGGTCACGCCGGTGCGCGCGGCGCGGCTGTCCATGGCCCGCTCCACCGCCTCCAGCACGGCGGGAGTGCGCAGCAGCCGGGCGGCCGTGCGCGCGGCGCGCTCCGGCGTGTATCCCGCCCGTTCCGCCGCCCGTACGGGCGACATGTCCACCAGGTATTCCTCCACGAAGCGGCGCTGGCGCACCCCCAGCCGGGGGGAGCGTCCGTCCCCTTGCCGTGGCGTGCCGTCATCGCGCCCCCGGGAAGCGGCCGCCCCGGAAGCCCGCCCCCTGGCGCTCGTCTCGCCGGTTTCCATGGCCTTCATCGGGCCTCCTTTTCCGTGGGGGAGGCCGGGCGGGCCTCGGCGCGCAGGTGGCGCAGGTCGGTACGCACCTCTTCCAGCGCGCGCTGCACCGCTGCCAGCCGTTCGTCCATGCGGGCCACGCAGACGGCGGTCTCGCGGGCGGCGCGCACGTCGCCGTCCAGGGCGGCGGCGCGGGCCTCCATGGCGTCCATCCGGGCCTGCACCGTGGCCGCCAGCATCACCGCCCCGGCAAAGGCCGTGGCTGCCGCGGCCAGGGCCTGCACGCCCACCCGGCGGTCCAGCCGCCAACCTTCCCCGTGGTTGCCGCCTCCGGTCACGGCGTCGTCCGGGCCGTTCATCGCGTCCCGCTCCCTCCGGGGCGGGACCGGAGTTCGTCCTTGCGGAACGATCCCAGCGACGAGCCCAGGTAGTAGTTGACCACAGCCCCGAAGGCCGTGCCCAGCGAGCCGAGCAGCAGCAGGGACGGTTCGTTCACCGAGGGCTGCTCCAGCACCACCCGCAGCATGCCGAAGAACCCCGCCACCACCACCAGGGCCACCATGCCGGTTATCCAGGCCCCGCCGTGCCCGGCGCGGGCCAGGGCCACCTCGCGCGCGCGGGCGTCGCGGGTGTTGTCCAGTTCGGCGCGCAGTTGTTCGGTCTGCCAGTCCAGCAGGCGTGCCCGTTCCCGCACTTCCAGTTCACGCAGGGTGGCCAGCGCCTGCGGATCGCCCAACGCCGCCGCCACGGCGGCGGGCTCCGGCGAGACGCCCAGCGCCGACCCCAGCAGCGCTCCCGCCGCCCCGGCCACCACGCCCACGGGGCCGCCCAGTGCGGCGCCCAGCAGCGGGGCCACGCGGGCCACCGTGGTGCCGATACCTTTCCAGTCCATGCCATGCTCCTTCCGCGTCTGGACCACCGGGCGGCATGCCCGGCCCGCCATGGCGCGAGAGGACGTGCATACACCCGCCTTCCGGGGCGCGGCGGGCCGCAGCGGGGTGGCAACGGGGGCGCACGGCCGTCCCGAGGGTGCGCGGCCATGATCGTCGCGGCGGATGCGGAGTTGGGGAATGCGGCCCTGAGGAATGCGGAAGACCGGCGCGGGACAGGGCAGGGCACGCGTGGGGGCAGGGGAAGAGATGCACGCGGTTGCGGCCTTTGGATGTGGCGGACATGGGGCTGCCGGACGCGCCAACGAAGACGCCCCCGCAGGGCGGGGGCGTCGGGAAAAGCCGGGAGGAGGGGGAGAGTACGACGGCTATCAGGCCGCGATGAGGGCGTCCGTGATGTCCTGGATGCTCACGGGCCCCTTTTCGTTGCGGGGCAGGCGCGGGGCCTTGTCGGCCTTGCCCGCGTCGGTCTTGCCGGACTTGGCCTTGCCCGCGCGGGCCTTGTCGGCCTGTTCGGGCTTGGCGGAGCGGGCCACCTGCTTGGACTTGACCTTCTTGGCGTTCTTCTTGTCGGCCACGATCTTGCCCTTGCCGTCGGTGACCGCGTGATCTTCGGTCAGGCCGAAGGGGGTCCAGTCGGCCAGGGCGATATCCAGCGATTCGAACGAGCGGCCGGAGGCGTAGATGACCGGCACGCTGCCTTCCGGAGTGGAGGCGAACAGCACGGTGCCGTTGGCGCCGGGTTCCGGCATGGCGGCGGTGCGGGCGCCGGGGATCTGGTCCGGGCGCGAGGCGTCCAGCGCCACGGCGGAGATGCGCCCGCCGTCGGCTGCCCTGGCCGCGGCCAGCAGTTCGGCGGCGGCCTCCGACTGGTCGCTGCCGTTGGTGGCGGACTGGTTGCGCCCACCGCGCAGCACGTACAGGAAGTCGCTGCCGGTTTCGCCCACCATGGCCACCATGGTGCTGCCGCCGCGCGTGGCCAGCAGGCTGACCGGCACGGTGCCGCCGTGGATGCCGATGTAGGCCGGGCGCGAACCGCCGGGCATGTCGATCCAGCCGTCGCCGTCCGCCTGGGCCTGCGCCTCGGCGGAACGCAGGGCCACACGGCGGGCGTCACCCGCGCCATTCACCGCGGCCCGGCCGTGGCCGGACAGGGTGTCGGGCATGTCGCCGCGCTCCGCCTCGGTGACGGTGGGCACGGCAAGCAGGACCAGCGCCAGCAGCGAGGCCAGCAGCCGGAGTGTGGTTACGTTGCGGAAATATATGGAGAGGCAGGGTACACGCCGAACGTTGTCGCCGCGCATGGTGGTGTTTACCATGAGTCCTTCGGATGGTGTTGTATGGCGCATCGCCACGTGTGCAGGCTTTATTGATTCGGACGGCCCCTGTCAAGGGTGCGGAATGGTACGCAGAAATATTTTTTTAAGCGTGGTATTTCAACGTGTTGCAAAGTGTGTGCGGGGCATGTCCGATGCGGGAGAAAGGCCGGTGGCGCGACATGCGGCCAGGGCTTGCGCGATGTATATATATTTAAAATTATTTCAGAGTGTTAATTGTTCGATGGAACTCTAGAGAATCGGCCCCTGGCCAGGGCCGGGTGCCCCGCCGGACAAATGGAAAGGGGCGGGCGGAAGGAGAACGGAAGGGAAGGGCGTGGCTCCGCCGGGCCGGAACACGGCGCGGGGCCTTGGCGTATCCTGCGGATCAGCGCGCCGGGCGGGTCAGCGCGCCGGGGCGCCGTCCTGCTTGCGCGGCCTGGCGTCCTTTTTCTTCTTTTCATCCTTATCGGACTTGGACTTGTTTTTGGCCGAGGTGGCGTTGGCCGCCGGGGCCGCATCGGGCTGCGCCTGCTGCATTTGGGGTTCCGGCTCGGGCGCGGGGGCGGGCAGGGGAGGCCCGGCCTCGCCCAGGGTGGCCAGGAAGAAGCGCACCAGCCGGGCATTGAGGATCCGGTGAATGGCCTGCCGGGTGTCCTCGTCCACCCCGCCGCACAGTTCCGGCAGGTCGCGTTGCAGGTTGGGGGGGCAGGCGGCCATGAGCGCGTAATGGTCGGCGCCGGACAGCACGGTGAATTCCGGCGGGCGGGGCAGGGCGGCGCGCAGGGCGTCGGCGTGCAGGGGGGCGCGGTTCACCTCGTCGTCGTCGGCTTTCAGGATGGCCACGGGAACGGTGACCCGGGCCAGCGATGCACGGGGAAAGAGCATGCCGTAGCCCGGCGCCACCAGGGCCACGGCGCGCACCCTGGGGTCTTCCAGGGCGGGGGGGGCGTCGGCCGCGCCGGTGGTCCTGACGGGAGCGGCCGCGCCGGAGGACTTGGCGGTGCTGGTGGCGTTGGTGGCGTTGGCGGCGGGTTCCACGGTCGCGGCGCCTTGTTGCAGGGAGCGCAGGGCTTCCGGCAGGCGGGACAGCCGTTCGGAAGCCCACTTGGTGCAGTACGGGTCGCCGGGGGTGGAGCGTTCGCAGTAGCCCGCGTAGCGGCTGCCGTCGGGCCGGGCGCCCGCCAGCAGCAGGGCGGTGGCTCCGCCGGTGCCGAAGCCGATGACCCCGATGCGCGTGGGGTCGATCATGGGTGCGGTTTCCGGGGCGCGCAGCAGCCTGCCGATGGTGGTGCTGACGTGGCGGGGCCGGGCCGTGAGCTGTTCGGGCAGGAACAGCGACGAGGTGTCGTTGCTGTTGTCGCCGGGGTGGGTGGGCGCGGCCACCACGAAGCCCGCGCGGGCCAGCGCCTCCGCCGTGTCGTGGTGGGACAGGCGCGAACCGGCCGTGCAGTGCGAGATGACCACCAGCGGGAAGCGGCCGGGCACTTCCTTGCCGCCGCGCGCCACGTCCAGCGTCCAGTCGCCCAGGTGGATCTCGGAGGGGGCGCGGACCGAGGGGTACCACACGGCCACGTCCAGCCGTTCGCCGGTTTCGGGAATCCAGATGCCCATGGTGCGGAAGCCGGGATGGTACGAGGCGGGCTCGTCGGCGCGGGCCTCCCGCAGGACGGGCGGGAGCAGGATCGGAGCGTCCTGCCGTCCGGCGGAGGTCCCACCGGAAAAGGCACCGGACGGCGCGCCCACGGGCAGCAGCAGGGACGCGGCCAGCGACGCGGCAAGCACGTGCCGGAGCGCATGCCGGAACGTGCGCCGGGGTTGGCTCCGGACGACGGCGGCGGGCGCGTGGGTGCGGGCGTGGGGCAGGGTACGGGGCGCGGGGCCGCGCGGCATGGGAGACCTCCGGTATGTCCACGTGCGAGATACCGCATGCGTCCCCACCCGGCAAGGCCCGGTGCGACCGGACGCGCGCCGCGTCAGCGCACCCTGCCCCAGTAGGAGAGGTGCGGCGCGCACTGCAACAGCGGTTCGATGGGCACCTCCACGGCGGGAGGCGGATCGGCCGGGGTCTTGCGCGCGTCCACGGCGTAGGCGCCCGGCACGCAGGATGAACCGCCGGTGGAGGCGTTCTGCCAGCAGCACGATCCGGCCAGCAGCATCAGCCCCCGTGGGGTGAGCCAGAAGGTGACCGGCGTTTCCGCGCCGTTGGATGGCGGCGTCGCACGCGCCCGGCTGGCAGGAGGCTGCTCGTTGGCCGGGGACTGCCCGTCGGCCGTGGCGTCCTCCCGCTGCCGCAGGTGGGCGGCCAGCACGGCATCGGCGCAGTCGTCGTCGCCGAACAGGTCGTCGAGTTCGATGCGCCGCCCCGCCGCAAGGTCATAGCTTACGGCCAGCAGGTCGCAGGCCACGGCGGCGCCGTCCTGCCCCCACAGGCCGGTCTGCACTTCGAAGATCACCGACACGGCGTTGGCGGACGGGCGGGAAATGCGGTGGGTGGCGGTAAGCCAGTCGCGCCGGGCCGGGGCGTAGATGTCCGCCTCCGCCTTTGCCCGAGGGCTGCCGCCGGACGCGGGGGAGGGGGCGTTCCGGGGACCGGCGGTGGACTGCGGGAGCAGGCCGTGCCCGGCCATGCGGCGGAAGGCGTCGGTGAGCTTCCAGACGATGCGCCCGATGTCGGCGTCCACGGCGGGGTGGCGCAGCACCGGGTAGCTGATGGACACGTCGTAGTGTTCGCCCGCCTGCTCGTACCGCGAACCGGCACCCATGGCCGGGGCGGAGAGCGCAGACAGCGCGAGAACGGCGAAAAGCGCGGCCAGGGCCACGTGGCGGATGGGCATTCCAGCCTCGGAAGTGCGCGAATGTCTACGGGAACCGAATACAGCTAACAGGATTCGCGAAGCGCGGCCAAGGTAGGAAAGCCCCCTACCAGGGCGCGGCAACCCGCATGTCGGGTGCTTCCCCGCCGTGTCCTTCCCTGGCGCGACGCCACGCCCGCCCGGTGTTCCGGTGGCGCGTGGCGCCGCGTACGGCCGGAACCGCTCCGGCATGAACCTGTCATGAACTTGTATCGGTATTCTTCCGGTTCTTCTTAACCCGCCGGAAGCATTCCACCGCACACGCTCCGCCCGCCCCCCCTCACGCCGTGGCGCTCCGCACCGGTCCGCCGTAGCCTTTTCCTTCCCTTTGCCTCTCTTTTGCCATCCGCGAAGGCCGCCGCGCGTTTTTCGCGTCATGCGCGCGCATGCTTCGTACACCGCTCCGGCCCCCTTCCAACCCCCTTCCGGCCGCATTTGCCCGAAAACACGGGTGTACCACCTGCTCACGCGGCGCGGCCGTGGCGGCCGGGTGGTCCGGCCCCGCGAGACGCCCGCGCACCCCAGCAAGGAGGCAATGCCATGGGTGGTGGCGGCAAATCGTACAAGGCCCCCGAGCCCCCGGCCCCGCCGGCCCCCCCGGCCGCCGACGAGGTGGCCGAGCAGGAGGCCAAGGCCGTGGAGGACGCGCGCGAGGACGCCCGCCGCGCCGCGCTGCGCGCGCGGGGCAGGCAGGGAACCATCCTGACCGGGGCGCTGGGCGTGCCCGGCACGCCCGAGACGCAGCGCAAGACGCTGCTGGGACTGTGAGGAGGCGGGCATGACCAGCCAACGACTGCGCGACGCCCGCGAGGCGGTGGACTTCCTGGAGCGGCAGCGCTCGCCCTGGGACGAGGCGTGGCGCGACATCGCCGCCTACATCCTGCCCCGGCGCGGGCGCATGCACGGGCGCGACCCGCTGCGCGCCCCGGTTGACGACACGCGCGGCGGCCGCGTCATCGACGCCACGGCCACCCGCGCCGTGCGCATCCTGGCGGCGGGCATGCAGGGCGGGCTCACCTCGCCCGCGCGGCCGTGGTTCCGCCTGCGCCTGGCCGACGGGGCCGACGCGGAATCCGGCCCGGCGCGCCGCTGGCTGGATGCGGTGGAGCAGCGCCTGTACTGGGCGCTGGCCCGCAGCAACTTCTACCAGGCGTCGCACGCGCTCTACACCGAACTGGCCGCCTTCGGCTCCGCCGACCTGTACCAGGAGGTGGACCCGGAACGGCTGACCCGGTTCGCCGCGCTGACCTGCGGCGAGTTCGCCTGGGCCTGCGACGCGGCGGGCCGGGTGGACACCGTGGCGCGCCGCATGCTGATGACCGTGCGCCAACTGGCGGAACGCTACGGCGAGGCGCGGCTGTCCACCGGCACGCGGCGCATGCTGCGCAAGGAACCCAACCGCCACGTGGAGGTGGTGCACCTGGTGCGTCCCCGCGCCGTGCGCAACCCCGGCCGCGACGGCAACCTGCACATGCCCTTCGAATCGCTGGTGTTCGAGGCGGACGGCGCGGCGGGCGACCTGCTGCACGAGGGCGGATTCGAGGAGTTCCCGCACCTTACCGCGCGCTGGGACGTCACCGGCGGCGACGTGTACGGCCGTTCGCCCGGCATGGACGTGCTGCCCGACGTGAAGATGTTGCAGGAAATGGCCCGCAGCCAGCTGCTGGCCATCCACAAGGTGGTCAACCCGCCCATGCGCGTGCCCACCGGCTTCAAGCAACGGCTCAACCTGATTCCCGGCGCGCAGAACTACGTGGCGCCGGGCCAGCCCGAGGCCGTGGCCCCGCTCTACCAGATCAACCCGGACATCGCGGCGGTGACGCGCAAGATCGACGACGTGCGCAAGGCCGTGCGCGAGGGGTTCTTCAACGACCTGTTCCTGATGTTCACGGCCGACGGCCGCTCCAACGTCACGGCGGCGGAGGTGGCCGAACGCGGGCAGGAAAAGCTGCTCATGCTCGGCCCGGTCATCGAGCGGCACCAGACGGAACTGCTCGATCCGCTGCTGACGCGCACCTACGGCATCCTGCGCCGGGCCGGGGCGCTGCCGCCCAACCCGCCGGAACTGGAGGGGTTGGAGATGCGCGTGGAATACGTCTCGGCCCTGGCCCAGGCCCAGCGGATGGGCGCGGCGCAGTCCATCCGCCAGTTCGCGGCGGAGGTCACGGCCCTGTCGGCCACTGCGCCCGGCGTGCTGGACAAGGTGGACTTCGAGCAGGCCGTGGACGAACTGGCCGCCATCGGCGGGGTGCCCGCCAAGGTGGTGCGCTCCGACGCCGAAGTGCTGCGGTTGCGCGCGGAACGCGAGGCCGGACAGGCGGCGCAGGGCGCGGCCGTGGCGCGCGGGGCGGCGGGCGCCGTGGGCGCGCTGGCCAGGGCGCTGGGCACGGATGGAGGGGATGGCACGGGCGGCGGCCAGGCCACGGAGGCCCGCGCATGAGCCGCCGCCATACCTCCCTCCCTTCCCGCGAGACGGACGGGGCGCACCCGTCCGGTCCTCACCTGTCTGGCCCCGCGCCGCAACCCGACGTGGTCCTGGCTGACCTGCTGGCCCGCCTGGACGCGGCAGATGCGGCAGGCGCGGCAGGCGCGGCAGACATGGCCGACGCCGACGACCCCGACGGCCCGTTCCCCGATCTGCTCACCGACCTGCTGGGCTCCGAGGTGGAAGAGGCCCGCCGGGCCCGGCGCGAGGAGCGCACCCGGCTCGCCGCCTACCTCGACGACCTGGCGGCGGTGCTGCGCGCCGAGGGCGGGGCCGGGGTGCGCGTGCTGCGCCACTGGCTGGACGCCGCCTGCGCCAACGACCGCCTGTCCCGACCCGAGCCCGCCATCCACGGGGCCGCGGCCCTCTACGACTACGCCCGCGACCGCACGGCGGAAATCGCCATGGCCGACCCGGCCAGCCTGCTGCGCATCCAGTTGGAAGGGGCGCGGCGCTGGGCCGGGGAACAGCTGAACCCCGGCGGACGGCGGGCCTGATCCCGCCCGCGCCGGACGAACACGACTTCAACAGGCACGCCTTCAACTCCCACGTCTTCAACCCTGCAACGGAGGACACCATGGAACAGACACTGGCCCCGGCGGCATCACCCAGCACGGCGAGCGGAGCATCCGGAGCAGCGGGCGCGCTCGGCCCTTCCGGCCCGGCGACTCCGGCGGTAACGGCGGCCCTCGCCAACTCCGCGGATTCCGGCGCCGCCCTCAGCCTGCCCGATTCGCCCAACTCCCCCGATTCGCCCGGCGGAACGGCCGCCGCGCGCACCGCCGCCGACTACGTCTTCGACCTGCCGGACCACCTCACCGTGGACACGGAGGCGGCGGACCGCTTCCGCGCGCTGTGCGCCGCGCAGGGGCTGACCCCGGAACAGGCCCGCGCCGCCGTGAACTTCTACGTGGCCGAGCACGAGGCGGCGGGCGGCCTTGCCGCCGACGGCTGCGAGGCGGGCCTGCGCACCCTGTGGAAGGGGCGCTACGACGAGCGCATCGACGCCGCCCGCCGCGCCGTGCGCAGCCTGGACACGCGCATGGAGGGGCGGCTGGCCCCCCTGGTGCGCGCCGGGCTCGGCAACCACCCCGCCTTCGCCGAACTGATGGCCCTGGTGGGCGACCGCATGGGCGAGGACTCGCTGGGCGCGGGTTCCGGCCCGGCGGGCGCGCGCGGCGAGGCCATGAGCACCGAGGATTTCCTGCGGACCGTCGTGTTCGCCAAACGTTAACCGCCAGGAGGCATCCGGCATGGGCAAGACGCTGAAGGATCTGAGCAACGAGCAGGCATCCACGCAGCCGCAGCAGGTGGACGGGCTGACCGAGGAGGCCCCCATCCTGGGCATCGTTCCCTTCGAGGAGGCCAGCCACGGCCTGTGGAACATGTACGAGGACGTGGAAGAGGTGCAGGGCGCGGGCTGGGTGGACATGAACGCCCCGCTGCCCTCGGTGGAGGTGACCAGCAACCTGCGCAAGGTGGACCTGTCCATCCTGGGCGGCGAGATCGAGGTGCCCGAGGACACCGCCCGCATGTTCGGCGGCAAGGAGAAGTACTTCTCCAAGAAGATGCCCAAGGTGCTGCGCCGCTCGGGCATGTCGGCCGAACAGCGCATCATCTACGACAACTTCCGCGCCTTCGCCCTGGACCACGGCACGATCACCGACGCCGGGGCCACGGCGGGGGGCTGCTACTCCATGCTGGCCGTGCGCTTCGTGGAAGGCGAGACCTGCGGCCTGTACAGCCCGGAATGCTTCAAGCAGGGCACCGTGCTGGACGTGCAGCCCATCAACGGCGGCGACCTCTACAAGGCCACCAGCGGGCAGTACCAGGGCGTCCTGGTCTTCGGCCTGCGGCTGAAGTCGTACCTGGGCATCCAGATCGCCAACCCCCACAGCGTGGCGGCCATCGTCAACGTGAGCCGCGACCACGTGCCCACCGAGGCCATGATCGACGACATGCTGGCCCAGGTGCGCGCCACCTCCGGCTCCACCTACCTGTTCATGCACGAGCGCGCCCGCAACCTGCTGTACCGCTACAAGGCCGGCGCGTTGCAGATCGTGCCCGGCGGCAAGGACATGGACCGCCAGATCACCCACTGGAACGGCATCGAGATCGTCACTTCCTACAACTTCAAGGACGGCACCGAACAGGTGCTTGCCCTGTAGCGGCGCGGGGCCGCGCCTTTTCACGCAACACCATGACGGACACCGCCCGGCGGTGCCGATGAACAAGGAGAGACGCATGTACGGACACATGCTGCGCATTCACGGCGAACACCTGGCCAAGGGCCAGACCCTGCCCAAGAACGCCCAGGCCGTGGGCAACGGCGGCCCGCAGCGCGCGGGCTCGATGATGGGCGCGGCCGAGGTGGCCGCCGTGGCCGCCACGCCGGTCACCCTGGGCGACGGCAAGAGCCTTACCCTGATGCTGGAGGACAGCGACGACGGCGCCACCTTCGCCGCGCTGCCGGTGTCGTTCCGGCGCAGCGCCCCCGGCGGGTGCACCTGGGCCGAGGGCGAGGTGCTGGGCCGCCTGCCCCTGCCCTCCGACTGCCGCCGCCACGTGCGCGTGGTGATCGGCACCGACGACGCCGGGGCCTCCGGCACCGTGGACGTCGTCTTCGACTACCTGCCGCGCTAGCGCGGCCGCTGACCGCAACCCCCCGCCCGCCCCGTCCGCATGGGGCGGGACCGGGCGGGGGACACGGCACGGAGGTGCCCCATGAACGACGACAGGCATGACATAGGCAAGGCGCGCGGCGGCAGCGAGGAACCCGTGGATTGCGCCCCCGGCGGGGTGGGCGATGCCGCCCCGCCCGCGCCGCCCACGCGGGACGAGGTGCGCCGCTTCCGCCTGGCGGCCCTGCGCGCCCGGCTGGCCCTGCTGGGGGTGGCCTTCGACCCGTCCACCGACGAGGCCACCCTGCGGCGCATGCTGCGCGCGGCCGAAGGGCAGGGCGGCACGGCCGGGACGCCCGGCTCGTCTGGCTCACTTGGCTCACCTGGCTCGTCCGGCTCACTTGGCTCACCGGGCCAGCCCGCACCGGCCGCATCGGCCGAAGCGGCGGAACCGACCAACCCGGCCGGATCGACGGAACCGGCCGTGCCGCCCAGCGCCGCCATGCGCCGGGCCACGGCCCGCCACCTGCGCGAGCGGCAGCGCGTGGCGGCCGAAGATACGGGAGTCGCCGGAGTCACCGGAGTCGCCGGTAGCAGGAACGGCCGCCCGCGCGGCAGGGGGCGGTCATGAGCGCCGTCACCGGCTTCACGGGCAGCGCCGTCCAGACCAGCGAGGTGTCCATCTGCAACAAGGCCCTGCGCTACCTGGGCGCGCCCGAGATCGTGGCCCTGGACCAGCCCTCGCGCGAGGCGGACCTGTGCTCCCGCTACTACGCCGAGGCGCGCGACGAACTGCTGGAACACCACCACTGGAACTTCGCCACCCGCTACACCTCGCTGGCCCCGCTGGCGGCGGTGCCGCCCTTCGGTTTCGCCTGCGCCTACCGGCTGCCGGGCGACTGCCTGCGGGTGCGCCGCCTGCGCGGCGAATCCCCCTTCGAGGTGGTGGAGGCGCGCACCCTGTACACCGACGCGGCCCCGGCCGAGGCGGTGCTGACCGTGCGCGTCACCGACCCGGCGCGCTTCCCGGCGCTGTTCGTGGAAGCGCTGGCCCGCCGCCTGGCCGCGGCGCTGGCCGTGCCGCTGATGAACAGTTCGCGCCTGGAGCAGTCCATGCTCCAGCGCTTCGGGGACGCCCTGGAGGCCGCCCGCGTGGCCGACGCCGCCGAGGGCGCGTCCGACCCCGTGGAGATCAACCCCTGGCTGACGGCGAGGTAGCCCATGGCCCGCACCACCCTGATCCAGAACAGCTTCAACGCGGGCGAACTGTCGCCCCTCATGGCCGCGCGGGGCGACCAGGCCCGCTATGGCAGCGGCTGCCGCGTGCTGCGCAACATGCTGCTGCACCCGCACGGCCCGGCCTTCCGGCGGCCGGGGCTGCGCTTCATGGGGCCGTGCGCCGACGAAACCGCGCCGCCCCGGCTCATCCCCTTCGTGTTCAACGAGGAACAGGCCTACGTGCTGGAATTCGCGCCGGAACGGCTGCGGGTGTGGTGGCGCGGCGGGCTGGTGCTGGCCGAAGGGGGCGCGCCCCTGGAGGTGCAGACCCCCTACGCGGCGGAACACCTGCCCACCCTGCGCTGGTGCCAGTCGGCCGACGTGCTCTACCTGGTCACGCCCCATGCCGCCCCGCGCAAGCTGGAACGCCACGGCCACGCCGACTGGCGGCTGGTGACGGTGGACTTCGGCCCGCGCGTGGCCACGCCCACGGGGCTGCGCTCCACGGGCGCGCCGTCCGGGTCGCGCCAGCACCGCTACGTGGTCACCGCCGTGTCCGTGGACACCGGCGAGGAAAGCCTGCCCACAGCGGAACTGGGCGTCGCCGCCGGGACCCCGGCGGACGGATCGGCCGTAAACCTGGCCTGGAACGCGGTGGAGGGGGCCAGCGAATACCGCGTGTACAAGGCCGGGGGCGGGGCTTCCGTGTACGGGCTGCTGGGCACCGCCTCCACGGGCGAGACCTATGCCGACACCGGCCGCACGCCCGACTTCGCCGAAGGGCCGCCCGAGCACCGCAACCCCTTCGAAGGGGAGGACGACTACCCCTCGTCGGTGCAGTTCTGGCAGCAGCGGCTGTGCTTCGCGGGGTCGCGCAGCCATCCGCAGACCATCTGGGCCAGCCGTACCGGCTGCTACGAGAACATGGACGTCTCGCGCCCGCTCCAGACCGACGACGCCGTCACCGTGACCATCGCCTCGGAAACGGTCAGCGCCGTGCGCTGGATGATGCCCGCCCGCAAGCTGCTGGTGGGCACCGGCGGCGGCGAATGGACCCTGTCCGGGCAGGGCAGCGAGCCGTTCTCGCCCTTGTCCTGCCTGCTGGAATTCCAGTCGGCGCGCGGCTCGGCCGAGCTGCCGCCCCTGGCCGTGGGCGACGGGGTGCTGGCCGTGCAGCGCGGCGGCCGGGCCGTGCGCGACTTTCGCTACAGCCTGGACGTGGACGGCTATTCCGGCGCGGACCAGACCATCCTGGCCGAGCACATGCTGCGCGGCCGCAACATCGTGGACTGGGCCTACCAGCAGTCGCCCCATTCGGTGGTGTGGTGCGCCATGGACGACGGCGCCATGGCCGGGCTCACCCTGATCGCCGAGCATCAGGTGGCGGGCTGGCACCGCCACGAGACCGGCGGCGCGGTGGAAGCGCTGTGCGTGGTGCCCGGACCGCCGTCCGACCCCGCCGGGGGCGACGAACTGTGGCTGGTGGTGCGCCGCGACGTGGACGGCGCGCAGCGGAGGTACATCGAACGGCTGGATCCGGCCTTCGAGGCGGACACCCCGGCGGCGGCGTTCTTCGTGGATTGCGGCCTGTCGTACCAGGGGACGCCCGTGGCCGCGCTGGGCGGGCTGGAACACCTGGAGGGGCGCGAGGTGTCCATCCTGGCCGACGGCTGGGTGCACCCGCCGCGCACCGTGACCGGCGGGCGCATCGAACTGGACCGCCCGGCCTCGGTGATCCACGCCGGGCTGCCGTATGCCAGCGACCTCGCGCCGGTGACGCAGGAATTCGTGGCGGGCGACGGCCCCACCCAGGGCCGGGTGCGCCGGGTGGGCCGGGCGCGGGTGCGCCTGTACCGTTCGGCCGGGTTCAAGGCCGGGCCGGACGCGGACCACCTGCGCGAAGTGCTGTTCCGCACCGCGCAGGACCCGCCGGGGCAGGCGCTGCCGCTCTTCGACGGCGACCGCGAGGTGACCCTGGACGCCCGCCTGGGCACCCAGGGCGGCCTGCACGTCCGGCAGGACGACCCCCTGCCGCTGACGGTGCTGGCGGTGATCAGCGAGGTGGAGGTGGGCGAGGCATGAGCGCGCGTCCGACCTTCACCACGGGGGCATCGCCATGCCCGCCGCCCGTGCGCACGGGGTTCGCCCGGCGCGGCGGGGACGGGCACACCCGGCTGCGGGTGGTCCCGGCGCGCCGCGAACACCTGCATGAAGTGCTGCCCCGCCTGCGCCCGCGCGACCGGGCGGAACTGGATGCCCTGGGGCCGCGCGGGGCCGTGGCCGAGGCGGCGCGGGCCTTCGCCCTGTCGTCCCTGCGCTGGGCGGTGCTGCGCGGCGGGCGCTGCGTGGCCCTGTTCGGCGCGCGGCCATTCCCCGGCATGCCGGGCACGGCGGCGCCGTGGCTGTTCGGCACCCCGGCGCTGGATGCGGAAGGCCGGGCGCTGGCCCGGCTGGGGCCGCTGTTCGCCGCGCGCATGCGCGCCGTCTGGCCCCGGCTGCTGAACATGGTCCACGCCCCGGCCCTGGCGCAACGCCCGGCCACGGCGCGCTGGCTGGCGCGGTGCGGATTCTCCGTGGCCGCGCACCCCATGCCCCTGGGGCACGGCGGCGCGCCGTTCCACCCTTTCACGTCCGGCGATTTTCCTGCGACCAGCTTCGCGCCGGAACAACCGACCATCACAGGAGGATGACCATGTGCGGACTCGTTCAGGCCCTGGCGGCGGCGGCCATTCTGCAGGGCGGCTACACCCTGATGGACATGAACCAGGATTCCCGCGCGGCCAAGGCCCAGCAGGAATACCAGGCGGCCACCCAGCGCAACACGGCGTTGCAGGCCCGCTACCAGATCGAGGAGACGCAGCGCGACGCCGAGCGCACCGAACGGGCGTTGCAGCGTCAGGCGCGTTCGCAGCAGGCCAGCGTGCGCTCGCTGCTGGCGGCGTCGGGCATGGACGCGGGCTCGGGCAGCGCCCTGGACGTGTTGCAGGACCAGTCCACCGCCGCCGAGGCGGACGTGCTGGACGTGCGGCGGCAGTCGGAGCGGCGGCAGCGCGCCCTGGAATACCAGGCCGCCGGGGCGGACAGCCGCGCCTCGCTGCTGCTGGACATGGCCAACGACCCGTGGACGCAGGTGCGCCAGGGGTGGCGCAGCGGCATGATCATCGGCAACACCTTGCAGGGCGCGCGCGGCGTTCTGCTGGCATGACCGGCAGGCCACCCAGGGCATGTGACCGGCGCGGCGCGGAAACGCGGGCGACGCCCAAGCGAAGGAGACGGCAATGACCATCGTATCGACGAACACCGTCGAGCATTACGCCGGCGACGGCGTGCAGACGGAATGGCCGGTGACCTTTCCGTTCCTGCGGCCCGAGGACGTGCGGGCCGTGGTGAGTGGCACCGGCGGCGACAGGGTGCTGGCCTACGGCACGGACTACACGGCCGCCGCGCTGCCCGGCGGCGGGGGCAGCGTGACTACCATACCGGGCACGCCGGGCTCGCCCGGCATGGTGGGCGCGGGCGAACAGCTGACGCTGTGGCTGGACCAGCCCTTCACGCAGGAGATGGACCTGCGCAACACAGGCGTGCTGGACGCGGAAATGCTGGAGCGCGGCTTCGACCGGCTGACCCTGATGGCCCAGCAACTGCGCGAGGAGGTGGGCCGCTGCGTCAAGGTGCCGCTGACCGACCAGACCACCCGCACCGATGCCCTGCTGGCGGGCATCACCGTCAACGTGGGCCGTGCCGAGGTGGCGGCCCTGAACGCCGGGAGCCGGGCGGCGGACGCCGACGCCGGGGCCGGACGGGCCGAGGCGGCCCGTGACGGGGCGGAAACGGCCCGCGCCCAGGCCGAGGCCGCCTGTGGCGAGGTGGCGCAAGCCATCGCGTCGGCGCGGGAGGACGTGCTGGCGTCGGCGGCGTTCGTGCCCATCGGGGCCATTCTGGACTTTCCGGTGCACACCGTGCCCGCGGGCTTCCTGACCTGCGCCGGGCAGACCGTGACGCGCGAGGCGTACCCGGACCTGGTGGCCTACCTGATCGGCGACCCGCTGGCCCTTTCCGCGACCCTGCCCGACCTGCGCGGCGAGTTCCGGCGCGGCGCGGACCTTGGGCGCGGCGTGGATACCGGGCGCGTGGTGGGGAGTGCGCAGGGGGATGCATTTCAGGGGCACTGGCATGCGGGATGGGTGGGTCTGCTGAATGTGTCCGCAGGCGCAAGTGAAGTGGTTAGGTCCAATGGTGTACAGGCAAGCGCAAATGCCGTGCGAGGACCACAGAGTGACGGCGCCAACGGGTCTCCCCGCATCGCGTCAGAGACCCGCCCCCGCAACGTGGCCGTGGTGACCTGCATCAAGGCGTACCACGCGCCCATGGCCGCCGCGCCGGTGGACCTATCCGGCGTGCTGGCCCGCCTGGACGCCATCGAAGCGTCCGGGGCCGAGGCCAAGCAGCCCCAGACCATCCTGCGCTGCCGCATGGGCGCGCCGCTGGCCGCGCCGTTCCACGACCTGGCCCTGCCGGACTTCCTGTCGTTCTCCGGGCTCGCCGTGACCCTGCTGGCCGACCCGGCCAATCCCTTCGGCGTGTGCTTCGGCAACGGGGGCACCAGCGTGACGGCGCAGGTGGAGCAGAATCTTGCCGTCACCCTGCCGGGTGCGGCGGCGACGTACTGGCTGTACGTGGAGCGTGACCCGGACATGGGAGGCGTGACGCTGGGGGCGACGCCCGTGGCGCCGGAATATGGTCCGGCCCGGCGCGGGGTGTCGTTCATCGGCAACTATACCGGGTACACCGGCTGTCTCGGCACCGTTGCCGCCAGCAGCGAGTACGCGGGGGGCGGCTCCCCGGCGTGGAAGGCGCTGGACGGTTCCGGCGGTGCTGCCGGGGCTGCCGCGTGGTACACGGCCAGCGGCGTGACTTCCGGGTGGTGGCGGCTGACGCTGGACAGGAAACGACGCATTCGAGGCTACGAGATGGTCGGACAGGACGACGGATTGCCCATGCCCCGCGCATGGAACATCAAGGTGACCAGCGACGGCGAGACCACCACCGTGGACGGCGTGACCGGGACCACGTGGGGCGCATACGAGCGCAAACGCCGCCTGCTCGCCGCGCCCGTGGCCTGCGACGCGCTGGAAGTGGAATGTCTGAGCTCCGGGCGGGAATACGTGGGTATGGTGGAGTTCGTGCCCATCTTCGACGACGACTGGTACAGCCCTGCGGAAAACGTCATGCGCGACGCGGGAGGGGCCGGGGTACAGCGTGTCTACGTGGGCAAGGCCGTGGTGGGCGGCGGGGCGGTGACCACGGTGGTGCCGTTCCATCCGGGCGTGGAGGGCGTGATACCCATCAACAATGGCGGGTATTTGGCCTCTGCGGCACAGTACACGCACCACAATCCGCTCGGGGTTCCGCTGGCGGATTTTCCGGCGGTGGAGATCCACGACGCCACCGCCGGGAGGTGGGTCACCACGGGCACCACGCGGACCAGTTCCGACGATGTGGGGTGTTACGGGCAGGCGCACGCGGGCGATGTCATCTCTTTCAGGACATTCTCCGGCAACCGTTTCTGGTGGAGTGTCGCCGGCAGCCCCATGGCCTACACGACGACATACTCACGCATGCGATGCAGGAGGGCCTTCTGATGCGACACTATGGCATCGTCGGAACGTCGGAACTGTACGCCGTGGCGGCAGGGTTGGAATACGCCCTGCCCGCCGGGGCGGTGGCGGTGGATGCGGAGCGCCCCGCACCGGGCGCGGTATTGCAGCCGGACGGCACGTGGCGGGTGATGGCCGTGCCGGAGGAGGTGGAGCCGGAACCGCTGGACCTGAACGGGATCACCTATGCCCAGGCCGATGCCATCATGCGGGCCGACAGCGTGGAGGATTTGCGGCTGGCCGTGCTGGACGTGCTGGGGTTGTAAGGCACCGGGCGCACGGGAAAGAAACCGGGCAGGGAACGCGGCGCGGTGGAAAATGGCATGGCGGCGTCGGGCCGCCGTGCCGCCGCAACGGAAAGGCCCCCGGCATATGCCGGGGGCCTTTGTGCGTCATGATCGGCCTGGCCGTCACTTCATGGCGTCCATCAGCCGCCGCAGGGCGGCTGCCTGGGCCGAAAGCTCGGCGATGGCGGTTTCCGCCTCGGACATGCGCATGGCCGTGGCGCCGGAGATTTCGTTGACCTCGGCGATGATGCGGTTCAACTCGTCGCCGGTGGCGGCCTGTTCCTCGGCGGCGGTGGCGATGGAGTTCACCTGGTCCGAGGCCTGCTGCACCGCCTGCACGATTTCCCGCAGCATGCCGCCCGCCTCGTTGGCCAGGGTCTGGCTGTCGGTCACGCCGCGCACGGCCACGTCCGTGGCCTCGGCGCTGCGCCGGGCCGAAAGCTGGATGGCCCCGATGGCGGTTTCCACCTCGCGGGTGGCGTTCATGGTCTTTTCGGCCAGTTTGCGCACCTCGTCCGCGACGACGGCGAAGCCGCGCCCGGCGTCACCGGCGCGGGCCGCCTCGATGGCCGCGTTCAGGGCCAGCAGGTTGGTCTGGTCGGCGATGTCGCTGATGACCCCCAGCACGTTGCCGATGTCGCTGGCCTGGGTGCCCAGCTTTTCCATTTCGCTGCGCAGTTCGCGCGAATGGCTGCCCAACCCCTCGATGGCCGAAACCACCTTTTCCACGATGTCCGCGCCCGACCGGGCGCGCTCGGCCATTTCCGAGGTGGTTCTGTTGGTGTCCGAGGCGTTGCGGGCCACCTCGCGCACGGTGGCGGCCATTTCGTCCATGGCCGTGGCCGATTCGGTGCTGCGCTGCAACTGCCTGTCGGCGCCGCGCGCGGCCTCGCCCACCCGGTCGGAAAGCTGGTCCGCCGCCTCGGCCACGGTGGTGGCGATGGCGTCGGCGTCGCGGGCCACCCCGGCGATGCGCTCGCTGCGTTCCCGCGCCTCCAGTTCGCCGCGCTTCACGTCGGTGATGTCCTGCCGGATTTCCATGTACCCCACCAGCGTGCCGTCGGGCTTGCGCACCGTAGCCGCGCGGGAATGGAAGTGGCGCGTCTCGCCGCCAAGCTGGCGGGTGAAGTCCAGTTGCGTCTCGGCCTCGTTGGTGCGGGCCAGACGGTCGATGGGAGGCTCGGCGCCGTAGATTTCGGCCCCCTGGTAGTTGCCCAGCGGCTTGCCGATCAGGTCGTCCTCGGCGTGGCCCAGCAGGGAGCAGGCGGCGCTGTTCAGGGCGCGGATGTTGCGGCGCGGCCCGGTGACGATGATCGGGTCGGGCACGCGGTTGATGATGGCCCGGTTGTAGGCCACCCGCTCGCGGATGGCGTCCACCATATGGGTGATGGTTTCGTGCAGTTGGGCCATTTCCGCCGTGAAGCGGAACGACGTCCTGTGCTCGAAATCCCCGTCGGCGATGCGCCTGCCGAAGTCGGTCAGGGCCGCCAGCGGGGCCTGGATGGTGCGGTACAGGCCCACGGCCAGCAGGCCGCCCATCAGCACGGCCACGGCAAAGGCCACGGCCGCGCCGGTGCGCAGCATGGTCCCGGTGTCGTTGGTTTCTTCCGCGTGCTCGCGGGTGGCGTCCAGGGTGGCCTTGGTCAGTTCGTCGATGGCCTGTTCCAGCTTGTGGGCCTGTTCGCGCCCGGCGTCGAAGCGGATGTTGGCCTGTTCGGCGGAGAGCCCGGCGGCCGGGGCCTCGCGGGTCAGGCCGGAGAAGGCGGAAAGATACGGCCCGCTCAGCGAGCGGATGGCGGCCACCTGGCGCAGCAGGTCGGCCAGTTCCGGCATGGCGTGCAGCTTGCGTTCGGCGGCGTCGGTGTGGGCGGCAAGGTCCGCGGCGGCCTTTTCGTGGCGAGGCAGGTAGCCGCGCAGCCGTTCGGCGTTGGCGATGTTGAGCAGGGCGTCCTTTTCGTAGCGGCGCATCTGGTTCACGTCGTGCCGCATGGCGTACACGGTCTCCTCCAGTTCCACGTGCTTGGAGACCAGTTCGTCCACCAGCGTGTTGATGTTGCCGAGGGCCAGCACCATGGCCACGCCCATGACCAGGTTGAGCAGGGTGAGCGCGCCAAGGCCGTAGATGAGTTTTTGGCGTATGGTCATCGAGTGTGCCCCCCGAAAGGCTGCATGTTGACGAGTGGTCGGCGGCGGTGCGCCGCGTGGTCATACGGGACTTGTTCGGTCGACTAGGACATAACTTTATGTGAATCGCAAGGCGTTCGTACGGGAAAATGAAAAAGCCCGGCGGAAGCCGCCGGGCTCAGGTTGTTGACAAAGTCCGTTTTTGGACGCCTCCGGCGGCCAAGGGGCTACCGCCCCTTGGAACCCCATATTTTGTGCTTTCGTAATGTGCAGGAAACACAAATGAAAGTTTTGGGGGGAGGGGGTCCGGG
>NZ_JBAIYT010000024.1:0-67848 GCF_036763125.1 Nitratidesulfovibrio sp. 1201_IL3209 | reverse complement strand
GGTGAAGAGGAACTTCGAATTACACCTCAAAGAATGTGAATGGCGCTACAACAAGCCCCTGCCCCAACTCATTGCCGAAATGAAACGGCTGGTAGCAAAAAACAAAGACCTGATGGTCTAGAGCCTTAGGATTTTCGTCCGTTGGCAAGGAAAACGAGCCTGCCATGAGGGAGTATGCCTCAGCCGTTAGGCGAGCTTGCGAGCCTTACGGCTGAGGACCGCAGCGCGCTCTTATTGTATTTGACCGAGCCTTAGCCGTTAGGCGAGCGCGCAGCGCGAGTCTTACGGATAAGGACCGCAACGCCATGGCAGACGAAGTTTGACCGCTCTGCGCTCGATGCCCGTAACGCTCGCAGGCTCGCGTAACGGGCACGCTGCGCGCCCTTCGGGTCGGTCAGCCAACGGGCGAAAGGACAATTTGGAATCAGCCCCTACCGTTTCCTGAGGAGCAACCGCAAATGCCCCTCGGCGGTGGCGCAGGGCATGCCCAGCACGTCGGCCTGCCGGATGCGGGCGATGTGCCGGGCGCTGCCCATCTGGTTGGGCGCGATGTCCAGCAGCAGCTGCCCGCCGGAGGGCATGGACCGCAGAAGCGAACTCGCTTCCTGCAGGCCCCGTCAGCAGTCGTCCCAGCACAGCACCACGGGCACGTCGCGCGGGGGCAGCTCGCACAGCAGGGTGCCGCGCGGGATGCCCGGCATGAGCGCGCAGGCTGGCCCGGTGGGGCCAGCCGGGCCGGTATCGCCGTCCTGGCGGCCACCGTCCGGCTCCTCCCTTGCGGCGGTGCGGCGCATGGCCGCGCGCAGCATGGCCTCGTCCGGGGCGGGGGGCAGGCGCTTGCGTCGTTGGCTGGCGAGCATGGGCGTTCAGTCCTTTGGGGCGGGCGCGGCCCCGTTACAACCGCCAGTAGGCGAAGAATCCGGCCCGGGCCGCGGCCCCGGCGTCGTGCAGGCCCTTCAGGTCCAGCAGCAGGGCGCGGTCGGGCGTGGCGAACCACTCGCGCATGGCGGACAGGGGCAGTTCGCGGTAGGCCCTGTGGCCCACGGCCAGGATCAGCGCGTCGAGCTGCCGGAAATCATCCAGCGAGGCGAGGTCCAGGCCGTACTCGTGGCGCGCCTCGGCGGCTTCGGCCAGCGGGTCGTGCACCAGCGCCGTCACCCCGTATTCGCGCAGTTCGGCCACCACGTCCACCACGCGGGTGTTGCGCAGGTCGGGCACGTCCTCCTTGAAGGTCAGCCCCAGGATGCCCACCCGCGCCCCGTCCACGCGGCAGCCCGCCTTGATCATCTGCTTCACGGCGGTTTCGGCCACGTGCTTGCCCATGCCGTCGTTGATGCGGCGGCCCGCCAGGATCACCTGCGGATGGTAGCCCAGTTCCTCCGCCTTGAAGGTGAGGTAGTACGGGTCCACGCCGATGCAGTGGCCGCCCACCAGGCCGGGGCGGAAGGGCAGGAAGTTCCACTTGGTGCCCGCCGCTTCCAGCACTTCCAGGGTGTCGATGCCCAGGCGGTCGAAGATCAGCGAAAGTTCGTTCATCAGCGCGATGTTCAGGTCGCGCTGGGTGTTCTCGATGACCTTGGCGGCCTCGGCCACCTTGATGCTGGCGGCGCGGTGCACCCCGGCGGAGACCACGCTGCCGTACAGGCCGCACAGCAGGTCCAGGGTGGGGGCGTCGCTGCCCGAGACCACCTTCATGATGGTCTCCAGGGTGTGCACCTTGTCGCCGGGGTTGATGCGTTCCGGCGAGTAGCCCACGGTGAAGTCGCGTCCGAAGGTCAGGCCCGATTCGCGCTCCAGGATGGGCACGCAGATGTCCTCGGTGACGCCGGGGTACACGGTGGACTCGTACACCACCACGCAGCCGCGCGACATGTGGCGGCCCACGGTGGCGGAGGCCCTTTCCACGGGAGTCAGGTCGGGGTTGCGGTGGCTGTCGATGGGCGTGGGCACGGCCACGATGATCACCCCGGCCGCGGCCAGGGCGGCGCCGTCGCAGGTGAAGCGGGCGGTGGTGGCGGCAAGGTCCGCGTCGGACACCTCGCCGGTGCGGTCGTGCCCGGCGGTCAGTTCGTCCACGCGGCCCTGCGAGATGTCGAAGCCGATGACGTCGAAACGGCGCGCCAGGGCCACGGCCAGGGGCAGGCCCACGTAGCCCAGACCCACGACGGCCACGGGTATTTTGCGGCGGGAGATGGCATCGAATGTGGTCATGATGGTTATTTTACTGGATATTTCATGTTATGTCGTCATGGCCGGTTGTCGCCGGTTGCCGGGTGCATCCCGATGCGGATGTCCGCCCGGACCGGGCATGCCGGTTTTCCCGTGGACCAAAAGATACGTTGGCGGCGGGGGGTTGCCACGGGCCGCGCCCCCATGTGAGAAGGCCCCATGCACATCGACTGGAATACCCTGCTCTGCGCCGTTGGCCTTGCCTTCGTCATCGAAAGCGTTCCCTACGTCCTGTTCGCCGAACGGATGCGCCCCGTGCTGCGGTCGCTGTCCGACCAGCCCCCGGCCATGCTGCGGGCCATGGGGTTCGCGGCCATGTGCGTGGGGGTGCTGGTGGTCTGGCTGGCCCGGCGCGTTTTTTACTGACGCATTCCGTCCTGCCGCATCCCAATCCCGCCGCATCCTGCCGCATCCCAATCCCGCCGCATCCTGCCCCGCCATGTCCTGCGGGTCCACCTCCCGTCCGGTCGGCCCGGCCCGCCGTCTGATCGAGTCCCGTCCGCGCGTCTAGCGCGTCTTCTTTCCCGCCTTGGCGCCGCCGCTGGCGCGTTTCTTCTTCGGCGTTTCGCGGGTGGCCGCGCCAGGAAGGGTGCCCTGCGCCGCGCCCTGCTCCGTACCCAGTGCGGCGGACGCAGCGCCCCCCTTTGCCGTCGTTTTATTCCTGGTGGCGCCTGCCGGTGCGGGTTCGTCCCCTGTCGGGGCCGCCACTGCCGGTGCGGTTTCCGCCGCACGGGGCTTTTCGGCCACGTGCAGCCGCACGATGCCCGAGGTCAGGGGCAGGTGGAACACCCGGCCGAAGCCCGCCTCCGCCATTTCCCCGGCCAGTTCATCGGCCGTGGGAAAGGCCATGATGGTGTCGGCCAGGTAGCGGTAGGCCCCGGAGTCGCCGGAAACGGCCCTGCCCACCATGGGCAGCACCCGGTTCAGGTAGAAATTGTACAGCCCGCGCCACACCGGGGTCTTGCCGGTGCCGAATTCCAGCACGCACAGCCGCCCGCCGGGCACCAGCACCCGCAGGATTTCCGCAAAGGCCTCGGACCGGGGCAGGATGTTGCGGATGCCGAAGGCGATGGTCACGCAGTCCACGCTGGCGTCGGCCAGGGGCAGGCGTCTGCCGTCGGCCGTGGCGGGCCAGATGGCGCGCGCGGTTTCGCCGGACAGCTTGCCCCGCCCCCGTTGCAGCATGGGGCGGCAGAAATCCAGCGCGGGCACGCGGGCGCCGGGGTGCTGGCGCACGATCTCCAGCGAGACGTCCAGCGTTCCCGCCGCCAGGTCCAGCACGCGGCCGGTGGGGCCGGGCGCCACGTGGCGCACCAGGCGGTAGCGCCAGTACCTGTCCAGCCCGCCGCTGAGCACGCGGTTCAGCAGGTCGTACCAGTCGGCGATGCGCCCGAACATGCCGGAAACGCTGCGGGCGTGCCCGCACGGGTCGGCGGTGCGGGCCGCGTCGTCAGGGCCGCCGGTGGCGGCGTCCGGTCTGATGGCGTTTGGGCTGATGGCGTTCGGGCAGGCGGCGGTGCAGTCCATGCGCGGCTACTCCCGCTCCGCGCCCGTGGAGGCCGCCGGGACCACGGGGGGCTGGCCGTCGCGCGCGCCGTCGGTGGCGATGGATTCCAGCACCACGCGGTAGATGGAGGGGAACACCTCGCCCAGGCTCGCCGGGGAAACCCGCTGGGTTTCGATGAACTTGACCACGATTTCCTTGGTCACCTGCAGGGCTTCCTTGCGAATCTTGTCCATGTGCGGTCCTTTTGGTGCGTTCCTCTGGCTGCGGTATTCCGGGCGCCCGGTGTGCCCGGCGCGTTGGGGGCGCGCTGGCGGCGTGTCCGGCTGCCGGGCCATGCCCGGTTGTCCCGATTGCACGGGTCAGCGCGGGTCTGTGCCGAACTGTGCCGGTCTGTGCCGAACTGTGCCGGATGACACGGATGACACCGGTGGTGTCCGGCCCACGGGCCGGGTGCGGCCACGCCGCCGGGAAAAGGGAAAAACCCGCCCGTGGGGGAATGGTCTCGACCACAGCGGACGAAGACCGGACGGGTGAAAGAGGAATAACCGGCGAGCCATCCCTCTTTTTTCAGGCGTCTATAGCATCGCGGCCCGCGCCCGTCGAGGCCCGGCAGGGGGTCATCCCCGGCCGGGCCTCGACGGACGCGGCATCGGGGCGGGGTGCCGGACCTTTCCGGACCTTGCCGGGCATGCGAAAGGGCGGGACCGGATGGCCCGGACCCGCCCCGATGCATGGCGCCATGTCTTGCATCCCGCTCCGGCCGTCTTGCCCGTGCGGGGGCGGGGCTGCGGCTACAACGCCTCGGCCAGCGCGGTGATCTCCTCCCGGATGATCCGCGCGGCGGCGGCAGCGGCGGCCTTGTCCGTCTCGGCCTGTAGCGTGGCGCGCAGGTCGGCGGCCAGCATGTCCAGGTCGGCCTGGGTGATTGCTTCCGCCTGCGGGGCGGATTCGGCGCCCGC
Organism: Nitratidesulfovibrio sp. 1201_IL3209; assembly: GCF_036763125.1. NCBI lineage: Bacteria > Pseudomonadati > Thermodesulfobacteriota > Desulfovibrionia > Desulfovibrionales > Desulfovibrionaceae > Nitratidesulfovibrio > Nitratidesulfovibrio sp. 1201_IL3209. The sequence continues at coordinate 63,153 of NZ_JBAIYT010000024.1, read as the reverse complement.
GTCCATGGCCTCGATGCGTTCGCGCAGGGGGGCCAGGCGTTCCTCGATGCGCGTTTCCAGGTCTTCGGCCAGGGCGGCGCGCACGCGTTCCACCAGCGGGGCGAACGGGCCGTCCTCGCTCAGGGGGCGGGCCAGCAGGGGTTCCAGCAGTTCGAGCAGCGTGTCTTCGGAAAGGGCGGGCGAAAGGGCGGGCGCGGCGTCGGCCAGCGATTCCATGGCCGTCAGGCGCGTTTCCAGCGCTTCGCGGGCGGCGCGTTCCTCGTCGTTGCGCTCGGCCAGGCCGGCCAGCGATGCTTCCAGGGCCTCGATGCGCGCGGCATACCCGGCGGGGCTGTCCCCTTCCTCGGGTTCGGGCGCTTCGGGCATTGCCGCATCCACGGAAATTTCGGGCATGCCCGCCGGGGATTCGGCAGGCGCGGGGCTGGGCACGGGCTTGGGCGCGGGCCGGGGTGGTTCGGACGCGGCAACGGCGGCGGCCGTGGCGGCGGCTGCCAGGGCCGCCTCGAAGGGGTCGCCGTCGGCCGGGGGCTCGTCGGGCGGGGCCACGGAAGGCTGCGCCGCGCTGGCGGCCAGGGCGGCCTCGAAGGGGTCCGGTTCGTCCGGTGTTGCCGGGGCGTCAGAGACAGGTGCGGGGGCAGGTTCGGGGGCCGGTTCCGGCGCGGGCGCGGCGGCCTTGGACCCCGGCCCCAGCATGTCTTCCAGCAGGGCGTCCAGGTCGGCCACGTCCACCAGGTCGGCAGGCTTCTGCGGCGCAACAGGTGTGACTGGGGCGACAGGCGCGGCAGGCGCTGCCGGAGCCACGGGCGGGGCCTTGGCGTCCAGCCCGGCGATGAGGTCGTCGATGTCGTCGTCGCCCATGGACGACCCGGAACCGCCCGACGTCAGGTCGGCGGCGGAGGGAGCGCCGAGGTCGCCGAGCAGGGCGTCCACGTCGGTCATGTCGGGCATGCGCAGTTCCTCGTCCGGATCGACGGGGCGTCCGGTGATGGCCGAGGGCGTGGACGAGACGGGCTTGGCGGACATGGAGGGAGCCTCCTCTGCGTCGGTGTGGGCGGCGGGAGCCTTGGGGGCGGCAGGCGCCGCCGGAGCGGGCGCGGGACGCGGGGCGGGCTCCGGGGTGTCCGGCAGGTCGCCGATGCTGTTCAGCAGGGCGTCGATGTCGGCGTCCATGCCGGCGTCGTCCTCGTCGGCGCCAGGTCCGGGGCGTTCGGGAGACGCGGCAGGGGGCGGGGGCGCGATGTCCGCGTCCAGGGCATCGAACCCCTTCAGCGATTCAAGGCCGCCGCCGTCGGAGAACAGGTCTTCGAGTTCCTTCTCGAAGCTCGCGGCATCGGAGTCGGACGAGCCCTCGGGGGCGTTGCCCTTCTCGATGATGTCGGTAAGCTCGATGATGTCCTCGTCGGCCGTCAGGTGGGCATCGTCGGTGGGAGACATGACAGACCCTTGGGCAAACCTTCGGTAACGGTTGCGGCGCGGCGCGCGCACCTGTCCTGCAAGGGGCCGCGCGTGCGCAGGGGGCGCCCTGCGTGTTTCAACTCATCAATACTACACACAGGTGCGGGCATGGCGCAAGCGCGTGCGGCATGCCACATGGCGGCGGCATACCGGCGGGCGTTCGGGCAGCGTCCGGGGGACGTCCGGCGGCATTCGGGGGGCATCCGGACGGGCGTCCGGATCCGCGCGGCGCGGAAACGCAAAGGGCCGCCCCCGAAGGGACGGCCCACGAAGCCGGGAGAATGACGGCAGTGCTAGCTATGGCACTTCGAGCCCTTGCAGCCCGTCAGTTCCTTCTTCTTGGCGGCGTCGGCGCCGGCCGTTTCAAGGTGGCAGCCCACGCAGGTCTTGAACTTGGTGTTCTTGTCATGGATGGCGTGGTAGTAGCCCCTGGCGGACTTGTCCTTCTTGTCCATGCTGTCGTGGCAACCGGCGGTGGCGCACTTCTGGTAGTCTTCCTTGCCGTTGACCGGGTGGTGACATTCACCACACTTCACGGTCTGGTGGGTCGAATGGTTGAAGACCACGGGCTGCTTGGTCTTGTCCATCTTCAGACCGTCGGCGGGGGCCTTCGGAGCGGCGGCAAGGGCGGGCATGGCGATGGCGACGGCCAGCGCGAGCACGCCAGTGAGGAACATCTTCTTCATCGCAGAAATACCTCCTTCACAAGGCATGTTAAGGATTTCCCAAGCGCCATGGTAGTAGGTCGCGCCCACGGTGTCAAGACAGGCCGGGAAAATGCGGCGAACTCTGGTGGGTTAGGGGAAATCGCCACCGCATTCGAAGGGTCTGGCGCGTGCCATGCGGCACAAGGTGGAGCGGTTGTCCATTAGAATTCACGGCGACCGTCCGCGACGCCGGGCGGGGCAGGCGTTCCGGTCTTCACGGCAGGCTCCGGGCGCGGGCGGGCCGGGCTATCGGTCGCCACGTTGCCGGTCGCCGTGGCGCCCCGCGCGCGCTTATTCGCCGCGGCCCTGCCTGCGCGTGCCGTTGGGGGCGTACTTGTCCATGTACCCGCGCGGGGTGACCATGCGCCCGCCCACCATGGTGGTGGTTCCGTTGCCGATGATCACGATGGACAGCATGTCCACGTCGGCCGGGTCGAAGGCGGCCAGCGGCGTGACCGACACCTGCTGGCCGGGCCGGTAGGCCTGACGCACCAGACCGATGGGGGTGTCCGGCCCACGGTGGAGGGCGGCCATGGCCAGGGCCTTTTCCAGATGATCGGCCCGGCGGCGCGAGCGCGGGTTGTAGATGACCACCACGAAGTCCGCGCCCAAGGCCGCTTCCAGGCGGCGTTCGATGACCGGCCACGGGGTGAGCAGGTCGCTCAGGCTCACCGAGGCGAAGTCGTGCATCAGCGGTGCGCCCAGCAGGGCGGCGGCCCCGCACAGGGCGGGCACGCCGGGCACCACCTCCACCGCGTGGGCGAGACGGGCCAGGCCGCGCTGGTCCAGCAGTTCGAAGACCAGACCGGCCATGGCGTACACGCCGGGGTCGCCGGAGCAGACCACGCAGGTGGCGCGGCCCGCCAGCGCGGCGTCGATGGCGGCGTTGCAGCGGTCCATCTCGGCCATCATGCCGGTGGCCAGCACCTCGCGGCCGTGGCGCAACTCCGCGGGCACCAGTTCCACGTACAGGGTGTAGCCGACGATGCAGTCGGAACCGGCAATGGCGGCGCGGGCCTGCGGGGTGAGCAGGGCGGCGTCGCCGGGGCCCAGCCCGACGACGCGCAAGGGGGCGATGGTCATGGTGTGGTCTCGCTTGCCGTGGAGTGCGGGGAAGGGGGCGGGCCGGACGTGTCCACCGGGGCGGCCACGGCCACGGTGACGCCCTGCCCGGCCGACTTGGGGACCAGCAGGGCAGCGTCCGCGCGGGCGTGCCGGGCGGACAGCAGGGCGGCGGCCTCGGCCACACCCACGCGGGCCACGCCCAGCACTTCGGCGGCCTTGGGGGAAGGATGCGGCACGGGAACGGCGGCCAGGCCGGCCGCGTCGAAAAAGTGCAGGTCCGCGTTCAGCGCGGCGGCGGCCCGGCGCAGGCCCGGCTCGTCGGCTTTCAGGTCCGCCGAGGCCAGCGCGGCGATGGAGGCCGGGGCAAGGTGGGCGTCGGACAACGCCTCGCGGATGCGGGCTTCGATGACGGCGCCGTCGATTCCCCGTTTGCAGCCCACCCCAACGTGCAGCACGCGCGCGTGCAGGACGAGGCGGCGCGGCGCGGCCAGGTGGTCATGCGGGGTGACCAGCACCGAGGGGGCCTCGGACGGCAGGTCGCCGGGGGCGTCCACGAAGCGGAACCTTGCTGAACTGTGGGGGGACGAGAGCTGGGGGGGCGAGGGCCGGGGGGGCGCGGCGATGCCGGGAACGGGGCCGGTGGCGCGCAGCCCCAGCCGGTCTTCGGGGTCGCAGACCCACACCGTTTCCCCGGCCAGCAGCGCGCCGTTGACGTAGCGGACCATGGTGATGTCGGCCATGGCCAGCCCGGCCCGCGCGGCCAGCAGGTCGAACGATGGCAAGCCCTCGGTGTCCGTGGCGGTGGTGATCACCGGCACTCCGCCGGTGACGGCGGCCACCCGCCGGGCCAGGTCGTTGCCGCCGCCGAGGTGCCCGGACAGCAGGCTGATGGCGTGCGCCCCGCGCTGGTCGCAGACCACCACGCAGGGGTCGTCCGTCTTGGTGGTGATGTGCGGGGCGATGCAGCGCACCACGATGCCCGTGGCCGCCACGAAGACGTGGCCGGGATGCAGGCGGAAGGTGCGCGCCACCAGTTCCGCCAGCGAGGCGAACGGCTGCGCGCCCGCCGCGCACAGCCGGTCCGGCAGGTACACCACGCCGCCCAATGCCTGTGCGATGCGTCGCGCCAGCGCCGCCCCGCCGGGGGTCAGCGCGTACACGGCCAGGGGCCGCGCGGAAGCGTGGGGGGGCGTGTGGGGCATGGCGGTCATGACGGGGTTGGGGTGCGTCGTCCGGCCGGACTTGCAACGCGAACGGGGGCGGGGCCGTGCTGCGGCATCCGCCCCCGTGACCGGTCGATGTGGCGGCGCGTGCGGCGTTAGATCTTCAGGGTGATGGCCCTGGCGGCGTCCAGCAGCGCGGCGAGGTCCGCGTCGGTATGGGCGAACGAGACCATGGCCGCCTCGAAGGGCGACGGCGCGAGGTAGATGCCCTTGTCGCGCATCTGCTTGTAGTAGCTGGTGTACAGGGCCGCGTTGGCGGTCTTGGCGCTGGCGAAGTCGGTCACCGGCTGGTCGGTGAAGAACACCGTGAACATGGAGGCCAGGGTGTTCACCCGCACGGGCACGCCCTTGGCCGCGAGAATCGTTTGCAATTCCCCAGCCATGGCGGCCACGCGGGCCTCCAGCGCGTCGTAGTCGGACTTCTTCAGTTCGGCCAGGGTGGCGATGCCCGCCGCCATGGCCAGCGGGTTACCGGACAGGGTGCCCGCCTGGTACACCTCGCCGCAGGGGGCGATGCGGCGCATCAGGTCGGCCCGGCCGCCATAGGCGCCCACGGGCAGGCCGCCGCCGATGATCTTGCCGAGGGTGGTCAGGTCGGGCGTGATGCCGAAACGTTTCTGCGCCCCGCCGTAGTTCATGCGAAAGCCGGTAATCACCTCGTCGAAGATCAGCAGCGCGCCGTGTTCCGTACACAGGTCGCGCAGCCCTTGCAGGAAGCCCTCCGCGGGCGGCACCAGGCCCATGTTGCCCGCCACCGGCTCCACGATGACGGCGGCGACGTCCTTGCCGTGCAGGGTGATCAGGTCGGTGACGGCGGCCAGGTCGTTGTAGGGGGCCAGCAGGGTGTCGCGCACCGTGGCCTCGGGCACGCCGGGGGTGCCGGGGATGGACAGGGTGGCCACGCCGGAGCCCGCGCTGGCCAGGAAGGCGTCGGCATGGCCGTGGTAGCAGCCCACGAACTTGACCACCTTGTTGCGGCCGGTGACGCCGCGCGCAAGGCGCAGGGCGCTCATGGTGGCCTCTGTCCCCGAATTGACCATGCGCACCATTTCCACGCCGGGCAGGGCGTCGATGACGGCTTCGGCCAGGATCACCTCGTCCAGGCAGGGGGCGCCGTAGCTGGTGCCCCGGTCCACGGCGGCGTGGATGGCGGCGGCCACCACGGGGTGGGCGTGGCCGAGCAGCATGGGGCCCCAGGACTGCACGTAGTCGATGAAGGTGACGCCGTCCACGGTGGTCAGGCTGCTGCCCTTGGCGTGGGCCACGAACAGGGGGTCGCTGTCCACGCCCAGGCAGGCGCGCACGGGACTGTTGACCCCGCCGGGGATGAGTTGCTGGGCGCGTTCGAAAAGTTCCTTGGAGCGGTGGGCCATGCTGCGTTCTCCGTGGCGTGCGTGAGGTTCCGGAGGAAACCCGCGCGGGGCGGGCATGTTTCGGCGTTGGCGGGTCCGGGTGAATCCGGGCGAATCCGGACGAATCCGGGTGACTATGGGCCACGCGGTGGCGGCCTGCGGTCGTCGCGCGGGCGCAGCCCCTGCCCGCCGGAGGCGGGAAAAAATGGCGGCGTTTCGCCTAGTCCGGGAAATAGACCATGGAGGTCTTCTTCAGTTCGCGCAGCGATTCGAGCACGGCGTAGTCGTCGAGCACGGTTTCGCGGCGCAGCTGTTCGATGACGTCCATGTGTTCCGTTTCATGGCGGCCGTGGATCATGGTGTACAGTTCGTAGGGCCAGTCCGGGGCGGACGAGGGCCGGTAGTACACGTGCGAGATCAGCGGGTGCTCGGCGGCCTGCTTGCCCGCCTCTTCGGCCTGCTGTTCCGTGACGCGCCAGGCCACCATGGCGTTGTGGGTCCATCCGGCGCGCTGATGCTTGATGCTGGCGCCGAAGCGGCGGATGGCGCCGTCTTCCTTCATGCGGCGCAACAGGGCGAGCACGGCGGCTTCGTCGGTGCCCACGGCGGCGGCGATGTCGGCGTACGGGGTGGCGCTGTCGGGCAGGTTCTTCTGCACGATGGCCAGGATGCGGCGCTCGGTTTCGGTGAACCGGGGAGATGTTGGGGGCGCGGTGTCGTCGGGACGGCTCATGGGGAGTCCTCGTTCGGTTGCGGTTCGACACACGCTGATACCCCGTCCCTCCGGACGACGCAACCCGCAGGCGGGGCCGGATGGGAGCCGGACGGGTGAGCCAGACGGGGTGGGGCCGGACGGAAGGCGGAGGCGTCCGGGGACAAGGGAACGCCGCCTTGAAGCGAACCGCGCTTTGCCATATCCTTTCGCACCATTGACACACCACGCGCCGCATCCGGCCACGGAGTACACGACATGACCAGTGACGCCATGCGCATCGCCATCATCGGGGGGGGCAGCTGGGGCACGGCCCTGGCCCACCTGCTGGCGGGCAAGGGTTACGACGCGCGCCTGCTGCTGCGCGACGCCGAGGTGGCGCGGGCCGTCAACACCCGGCACGAGAACCCGCGCTATCTGGCCGGGCTGGCCCTGCATCCCGGCGTGCGGGCGCACGTGGCGGCGGGAGACGCGCTGGAGGGCGCGGACGTGGTGCTGTCCGTGGTGCCTTGCCAGCAGGTGCGCGGGGTGCTGCGCGGGCTGCGGCCCTTGCTGCCGCGCGAGGTGGTGTTGGTCAGCGCCAGCAAGGGCGTGGAGACCGGTTCCATGCGCACCATAGCCGAGATGGTGGCGGAGGAACTGGAAGGGCTGGACCCGCGCTATGCGGTGCTGTCCGGGCCGTCCTTCGCGGCGGAGGTGGTGCGCAACCTGCCCACGGCCGTGGTGCTGGGCTGCATGGACGCGGAACTTGGCGCGCGGCTGCGCGAGGTGTTTTCCACCCCCGGCTTCCGCACCTATTCCAGCACCGACGTGCTCGGGGTGGAGCTTGGCGGCGCGGTGAAGAACGTCATCGCCATCGCCGCCGGGCTGTCCGACGGGCTCGGCTTCGGCAGCAACGCGCGGGCCGGGCTGATCACGCGCGGGTTGGCGGAAATGTCGCGGCTGGGCGTGGCGCTGGGCGCGCGGGCGTCCACCTTCATGGGGCTTTCCGGCCTTGGCGACCTGGTGCTGACCTGCACCGGCGACCTTTCGCGCAACCGGCAGGTGGGCCTGCGCCTGGCCGAGGGGCGCGCGCTGGCGGACATCGTGGCCGAGATGCGCATGGTGGCCGAAGGGGTGAAGACCACCGAGGCCGTGCACGACCTGGCGGCCGCCATGGGCGTGGACATGCCCATCACCGAGGCCATGTACAGCGTGCTGCACGACGGGGCGAACCCGCACGACGCGGTGCGCGAGCTGATGACGCGGGAACTCAAGGAAGAGTGAGCCGTCCGGCTGCGTTGGCTACTCCGGCTGCCCCGGCAGCCACTGCACCCACAGCCTGCGGTCGCGCGGGCCGTCGAATTCGCAGAAGTACACCCCCTGCCACGTGCCCAGGCGCACCCGCCCGCCGTCCACGATGAGCAGCAGCGACGGCCCGAACAGGCTGGTCTTGATGTGTGCGTCGCTGTTGCCTTCGGCGTGGCGGTAGTCGCCGCGTCTTGGAACGAGGGTTCCCATGTTCACGGCGATGTCGCGGGCAACGTCGGGGTCGGCGGCCTCGTTCACGGTCACCGCGCCGGTGGTGTGCGGGCAGAACAGCACCAGCGCGCCGTGGGTCCAGCCCTTGCGGGCCACCAGTTCCTGAAGTTCTTCGGTCACGTCCAGCAATTGTTCGCGCGCGGTGGTGCGCAGGGACAGCGTTTCCATGGGTGCTCCTTGGGGGGTGCGCCGTGCAGGTTCAGGACGGGTGCGTTTTCATCATTTTTTCAGTTCGGGCGGCGTGTTGCGATGGGTATTGCCGCCCGGCCATCTTGAGCCCGTGCTGTTTTTTGCCTACAACCGCATGACGATGCGAGGCAAGCGCCGTTCATGCCGGGTTGTCTGCCCGTCTTTGTCGGCTCGCGCCCTTGCCGCTCCCATGCGGTCCTCGTGCTTGCTTCGTAAGGACCATTGAAGGGGGTGCAGGGGGCGAAGCCCCTTGCCCGCCGGAGGCGAAAAAGAACGCTCCCCGCCGGAGGCGTGCAACATGCTTTCCGCCGGGGCATACCATTCAGGAGTACACGCATGCCTGTCGTCATGGGCACCGCAGGACATATCGACCACGGCAAGACCTCGCTGGTCCGCGCGCTGACCGGCATCGACTGCGACCGGCTGGAAGAGGAAAAGCGCCGGGGCATCACCATCGAGCTCGGCTTCGCGTTCGTCGATCTGCCGGGCGGCGGCCGGATGGGCATCGTGGACGTGCCGGGGCACGAGCGCTTCGTCAAGAACATGGTGGCCGGGGCATCGGGCATCGACTTCGTCATGCTGGTCATCGCGGCGGACGAGGGGGTGATGCCCCAGACCCGCGAACACCTGGAAATCTGCTCGCTGCTGGGCATCCGGCACGGGCTGGTGGCCCTGACCAAGGTGGACATGGTGGACCCGGAATGGCTGGAACTGGCGCGCGAGGACGTGGCCGGGTTCCTGGCCGGAACCTTCCTTGAGGGCGCGCCCATCTTTCCGGTGTCGTCGGCCACGGGCCAGGGGCTGGACGCGCTGCGTGAACACCTGGTGACGCTGGAGCGCGAACTGCGCCCGGTGCGCCGCAGCGACCTGTTCCGCCTGCCCGTGGACCGCGTGTTCACCATGAAGGGGCACGGCACGGTGGTCACCGGCACCATGGTGTCCGGCAGCGTGAAGGTGGGCGACGAGGTGTTGCTGTACCCCGGCGGCACGCTGACCAGGGTGCGCGGCCTGCAAAGCCACGGCGGCCCGGTGGACGTGGCCCCGGCCGGGCGGCGCACCGCCGTCAACGTGCAGGGGCTGGACGTGGAGGAGGTGCAGCGCGGCGACGTGCTGGCCCATCCCGGCACGCTGTTTCCGTCCATGCGCTGGATGACCCGGCTGACCTGCCTGTCGTCCGCGCCCACCCCGCTGAAAAACCGCACCGAGGTGCACTTTCACCACGGCGCGCGCGAGGTGCTGGCGCGGCTGTACTTCCCCGATCGGGACAAGCTGGCCCCCGGCGAAACCGCCCTGTGCGAGGTGCGCTTCACCGAGCCCATGGTGGGCGTGGCGGGCGACCGCTGCGTGGTGCGCTCGTTCTCGCCGCTGCGCACGGTGGCGGGCGGCCCGGTGCTGCACCCGCTGGGGCTGGACCTGCGCCGCCGCGATCCGGAATTCGCTGCCAGGCTGGCCCTGCTGGATGGCCTGCCCGACGTGCCCGGCGCCCAGGACACCCGTGACGCGGGCGACGGCGGAACGCCCGAGGCGGCCACCCTGGCCCTGCTGCGGCTGGCGGGCTCGGCCGGGGCGCGGTTCGCCCAGCTTTCCGTGCTGACCAACCTTGAGTCGAAGCGGCTGGACAAGGCCCTGCAAGCGCTGGGGGCCAAGGGGCAGGTGTTCTGCTTCGACCGCGACGAGCGCGCCTACGTGGACGCGGAGACGGTGCGCCGCCTGGGGGCGGGGTGCCTGGCCCGCGCGGCGGAATTCCACGCCCGCGAACCGCTGAAGCCCGGCATGGCGCGGGGCGCGCTGTCCGCCGGGTGGGGCCGGGGGCTGCATCCCAAGCTGGTGCATTTCATCGTGGAACGGCTGCTGAAGTCGGGCGAACTGGTGGCCGAGGGCGACGTGCTGCGCCTGCCGGGGCACAAGGTGTCGCTGGCCTCGGACCAGGAAGGGCTGCGCGCCAGGATCCGCGCCGCCTACGCCGAAGGGGGCAGCAGCCCCCCCAACGTGAAGGACGTGCTGGACCCGCTGGGGCTGGAATTCAAGGAGGCGGCGGCGGTGTTCAAGCTGTTGCAGGACGCCGGGGAACTGGTGAAGGTGAAGGACGGACTGTACTTTCCGGGGCCGGTGATGGCGGCCCTGAAGGCCCGCGTGGCCGCGTGGTTCGACACCCACGACGACCTGGACCCGGCGGGCTTCAAGGAACTGTCGGGCGGCCTTTCGCGCAAGTACGTGATTCCGCTGCTGGAATACTTCGACAAGGAACGCGTGACCATCCGCGTGGGGGACAAGCGGCAACTGAGAGGCCGCTAGCCCGCGAAGCGTCCACATCGTTTTCAGAGGGCATGAAAGAACGTCACCATCGGGCGGACCCGGTGGTGACGTTTCGTTTGCGGCGGCGAAAGCTCAGAACAGCAGCGCGCGCAGGCTGCCCAGAAGGCCGGTGAAGGTGCCCTGCGAAGGCCCGGCCATGCCGGGCGGGGGCGGCAGCACCACGTTCCCGGCGTCGGGGTCGGGCTGGGCGGCAAGGCGCTGGCGCAGGGCCACATAGGCCTGGTTCAGGCGTTCCTCGTCCTGGCGGCGCTTGCGCTCGGCCTCGTGCATGGCGCGTTCGTGACGCTCCATGGCGGCCTGGTGGTGTTTCAGCAGATGTTCGACATCGTCGTGCATCATGAACCTCGTTATGGCCGGTCCCCGCCGCGGGGCTTCCCTTGGCGGCGGCCCGCGGGGCCATCCGTCCTGCATGCAGGATACGGATATCTTTAAAAAACAGGAACGATAACTATAGCGCCGCCACGCATTTTCTGTCAATCGCGTGAGATGCGCGGGCAGGGAAAAACCTGTGGTCCGGCACGCGTGCCGCAGGTTTTCATGTCATGTCGCGGGGATTCGAAAAACAGGGAGCGGCCGGAAAACGTGAAGGCCGCCAGCCGCCCTGTGCCATTCCGCACGGTGGAAGGGGGCTGGGCGCGGTGCGCCGGGCGCCGTGGCCCGGCGGTCCGCCCGTCACGCCCCGGCTTCCACGTCCGCAAGGGCGCGCAGCCTGCGCCACGCCTCGCGGAACAGGGCGCCTTCGGCGTGGGGGGCGAATTCCGGCACGGAAAGCCCGGCGAACTGGGCGGCCATGAATACCGGCGAATGGGGCAGGCTGCCGAGCAGGGGCAGCGCGTGGTCGCCGCAGAACGCCTCGATGTGGCGGGCCATGCCGGTGTGGATGTCCGCCTTGTTCAGCAGCACGGCCGCGCGGACGCCGAAATGCCGGGTCAGGGCGTGCACCCGCTCCAGGTCGTGCAGGGCCGAGACGGTGGGTTCCGTCACCAGCAGGGCCGTGTCGGCACCGGCCAGCGAGGCGATGACCGGGCAGCCCACCCCCGGCGAGCCATCGATGAGCACGGTGTCCGCGCCGAGCACCTCGGCGATTTCACGGGCGCGGGTGCGTACCGTGCTCACCAGTTTGCCGGAATTTTCCTCGCCCATGCCGAGGGCCGCGTGCACCATGGGGCCGCAGCGGGTGTCGGAGACGTACCATTCGCCGCAGCGGCGTTCGTCCAGCGCCACGGCCCCCTCGGGACAGACGTGGGCGCAGGCGCCGCAGCCCTCGCACATCTCGCGCGTCACGCATGGGGGCGCGTCCAGGGCGCCGTAGCGGCATGCCGCGGTGCATGCTCCGCAACGGGTGCAGAGGCCGGCGTCGATGCGGGCCAGCACGCCGCTGTGAAAGTCGTGCCGTTCGCGCACCACGGGCGCCAGCAGCAGGTGCAGGTCCGAGGCGTCCACGTCGCAGTCGGCCAGCACCAGGGCGGGCGGCGGCGCTCCGTCTTCCCGCGCGGCCCCCGCCGGGGCGGCGTTCTCGCGGGCCACGGCCGCCAGCGCCGCCGTGACGCTGGTCTTGCCCGTGCCTCCCTTGCCGCTGATGACCACTATCTGCCGCATGTCCGCTCCTTCCCGCCAGTGGCGCTTCCGGCTTCTCCGGTTTCTTCGGCCGACCCCGCCGGTCGGGCCGGTCCGGCCAGTCCGGCCGATCCGGCCAGCCCCATGCCTTCCCACGGACGGCACGGCCGGCGGGTGTCCCTGGCCATGACCACCAGCGCGTCCGCCAGCCGGGTGTAGGCCGCGCGCACCTCCGGGGCGGCGTCGTGCACCAGGCTGCCGGTGGCCCCGCATTCCGCCGCCGCCCGGCTGAAGGGGATGACGCCGAACAGGGGCACGCCTTCGCGCGCGGCCCAGTCGCGCACGGGGTCGCCCCCCGCCGGAGTTGCGCCGGGCGGGCTCATCCCGGTCCCCATTCCGGCCCGATTCAGCACCACGGCATGCGGCAGGCGCAGGTGCCGCGCAAGGCCCACGGCCAGGCGCAGGTCGTGCAGGCCGAAGGGCGAGGGCTCGGCCACCAGCAACAGCAGATCGGCGTCGTGCACGGCGTTGATGGCGGCGCAGGCGACGCCCGGCGGGCAGTCGCGGATGACGAAGACGCACGGCCCCGGCGCCACCCCTTTCCGCGCAACAGGCGCGACCGGAGGGGGGACATCCTTCACCGCCTTGATCAGCGGCGTGGCCATGGCCTCGCCGATGCGCAGCACGCCGTCGCGAAAGCGCAGGGTGGGCGCTGCACCAGGGCGTGCGGGATCCTTTTCCGCCGGGTCGATGCCGTTGCCCATGGCCGGGCGGATGCGGGCGATGCCGCCGCGCACCTCGCCCACCAGGCGCGTGGCGGAGGTCATGGCGCCCGTGGGGCAGACCAGGGCGCACAGCCCGCAGCCGTGGCACAGGTCCGGAAAGTCCAGCACCGCATCGCCCATGAACGCCAGCGCCTTGAAGCGGCAGGCATCCACGCAGCGGCGGCACGTCGCCCCGAGGCACAGGGTTTCGTTCACCTTGGGCACGGGCAGGGTGCAGTGCTCGCGCGTCTTCCATTCCACGGGCAGGAACAGGTGCGCGTTGGGCTCCTCCACGTCGCAGTCGGCAAGCGCCACAAGGTGCCCCCGCGCGGAAAGCAGCGCGGCAAGGTTCACGGCCACGGTGGTCTTGCCCGTGCCCCCCTTGCCGCTGGCAATGGCCAGTTTCATGCGGCCTCCGTCGCCGTACCGCGCGCATGCAGGCCGCCGGGGACGGCGTTTCCCGGGCGGCCTGCCGGATTGCCGGTGGCCGTCATCGGCCGTCGCCGGTGGCTGGCGGAACGGCCGGGCCGCGTCCGCGTCCCCGTCCGTGCCCCTGTCCGCGCCCGGACCCGAACCCCTGCCCGCGACCCTGCCCGGTACCCCGTCCGGCGCCCTTGCCGAACCTTTGCCCGTTGCCCCGGCCGTTGTCCGGCCGCAAGGCGTCGATGACGTCCCGTGCCGTGTCGAGGACGTTGCCGAGGTTGGCGGCCAACTCGTCAAGGGCGGAAGCCTCCGCGCTCGCGTCCTCGGCCACGGGCGGATACGGGCGGCCGGCGGACCCGCGCCGTGCCCGTGCCGCGCCGCAGCGGCCCATGCCGCGTCCGGTGCCGGGGCCCTGCCCCAGGGGACCTGTTCCGTTCATGCCAGGCATATGCGCCTCCTGATTACAGGTGAAACCGTGACCACGCGGCCACGGTTGTCGATGAGCAGGAACCGTTCCAGCACATGACGGTCAATGATACTGGTCTATTATGATGGGCATGAAGCGCCTGGAGAAAAAGCGGGCGCAAAACGCGCCCACGTGGTACGTGAATGCTTGCGTACACGACAACCGACAATGCCGCGCCACGCGGCGCACTGCATCCGGAAAAAGGAGCCCCCCATGGCCCTGCCGCGCGACATATCCTGCGAAGCCATCATGGAAAGCGTGGCCGACGGCGTGTTCACCGTGGACCTCGACTGGCGCATCACCTCGTTCAACCGGGCGGCGGCGGCCATCACCGGGGTGCCCCCGCACGAGGCCCTGGGCAGGCGCTGCCGCGACGTGTTCCATTCCAGCATTTGCGACGGGGCCTGCGTGCTGCGGGCGTGCATCGAGCAGGACATGCCGTTGGGCAACCGCTCGGTGTTCATCCTGCGCCCGGACGGCCGCAAGGTGCCCGTGAGCATCAGCGGCGCGCCCCTGCGCGACCGGCGCGGCAGGCTGATGGGCGGGGTGGAGACCTTCCGCGACCTTTCCGTCCTGCACCTGATGCGCAAGCAACTGGACGGCCAGCACACGGTGGAGGACATCGTCACCCGCAGCGCGGCCATGATCCGCCTGCTGGGCATCCTGCCGCAGGTGGCGGCCAGCGACGCGCCCGTGCTGGTGCTGGGCGAATCGGGCACCGGCAAGGAACTGTTCGCCCGCGCCATCCACAACCTCGGCCCCCGGCGGGGCAGGCCCTTCGTGGGGGTGAACTGCGGGGCCCTGCCGGAACACCTGCTGGAATCGGAACTGTTCGGCTACAAGGCCGGGGCGTTCACCGACGCGCGGCGCGACAAGCCGGGGCGCTTCGCCCTGGTGGACGACGGCACCATCTTCCTCGACGAGATAGGCGACATGCCGCTGCCGTTGCAGGTGAAGATTTTGCGGGTGTTGCAGGAGAAGGTGTACGAGCCGTTGGGCGGGGTGCGGCCCCAGGCCGCGCCCGCGCGGGTCATCGCCGCCACCAACCGCGACCTGGAACGCATGGCGGGCACGGGGGCCTTCCGCAGCGACCTGTACTACCGGCTCAACGTGGTCATGCTGCGCCTGCCCGCCCTGCGCGAGCGGCCGGAGGACATCCCCCTGCTGCTCGAACACTTCGTGTCGCAGCGCAACCTGCTGAGCGGCAAGGATATCGAGGGCGTGTCCGAGGACGTGCTGCACCTGTTGCTGCGCTATCCCTTTCCCGGCAACGTGCGCGAACTGGAGAACATCGTCGAGTATGCGTTCATCCTGTGCCCGCGCGGGTTCATCCAGTTGGAACACCTGCCGGAATACCTGCTGGGCGCGCAGGCGCCGTCGGCCGGGTCCGCGCCAGCGGCGGGCGGGACCGTAGCGGCGGTTCCCGCCGGGCCGCGCACCATGGCCGCCGCCAAGCTGGCCGCTGCGCGCGAGGCCCTGCGGCGGCATGGCGGACGGGTCATGGCGGCCTGCCGCGAACTGGACATTTCCAAGGATACCCTGCGGCGCATCCTGAAGGGCGGCGGGGCGGGCTGAGCCGCCCGGCGTGGACGGGAGGCGGGCCTGACGGCGCGGCAAGACGGGTCACGGGCTGCGGCGGTGTCGCCGCCAGAGGAAAGATGGGCGTATTTTGCGCCCATTTTTTGTTTTGGGCGCGTTTCGCGTCCGTATCGGAGGGCTCTCCGGGACGCCACAGGCGTCACGCACATGCAACATGCCGTGATGACGGCGTGTTTCCGGATGGCATCATGCATGCTTGATGGGGGCGCGGCCGCCGCGCCGTGGGGACACCATGAATGCCCATGTCTGCCTTGCCTGCTACGAGGATCGCCTTGCCACGCTGCTGGAAACGGCCGCCGAACTGCGCTGCGTGCGCATGTCCGGCGGCGTTCCGGCGGAACGGACCGTCCTCCCCGTGCCGGATGGCGGTTCCGCGCCGCTCATCGACGTTCTGTCGCGCCATGGGGTTTCCCTGTTGGTGTGCGGGGGTATCCGCCCCTGCTGGCGGAACGCCGTGGAGATGGCCGGAATCGTCGTCCTGCCGTGGCTTTCGGGCAGCGAGGCGGACGTGCTTTCCGCCCTTGCCGGGGGCAGGCCGGACGCGCTTGCCATGCCCGGATGCCGGCCGTTTCGGGGAAGGGGAAACGAGGCGCGGCGCGGCGGCCCGTGTAACGCAACGGACGCAGCCTGCTTTCGGCGGCGGCGTCGCAACACAGGAGAATGATCCCATGCAGGTTCTCATCACCGTGCAGGATGACATGCCGGGTGCCCCGCCCAGCGCGGGCGGGGGCGACGCCCTTCTCGACGCCCGCCTGGACCCGCGCTTCGGGCGGGCGCAAGGCTATCTGCTGTGCGATACGGCCACGGGGGCGGTGCGCAGGCTGGATACGGCCTCCAACATGTCGCTGGCGCAGGGCGCGGGCATCCAGGCCGCGCAGGCCGCCGCCGACGCCGGGGCCGAGGCCGTGATCACCGGCCACGTGGGGCCCAAGGCGTACACGGCGCTGCGGCGGGGCGGCATCGCCGTCTATCTTTCGTCGCACGCCACCGTGCGCCAGGCCCTGCGCGCCCTGGCGGACGGCGGCCTGGCCCCGGCGACGGAGCCGGACAGGGAGGGGCACTGGTAGCCATGGGTACGGACATGCACGAAGAGGAACCCCGCTGCGGCTGCGGCGGGGCGGGTTGCGGCGGCGAGAAGCACGTGGAGGCCACCGGCGGCTGCACCGGATCGGGCTGCGGCGGTCAGGGTGAACATGCCGGGCAGGACGCGAACGGGCCGGGCGACGGCACGGAAACCCCGGTGCGCATGGCCGGGCGGGTGGGCGCCAAACTGGTGGTGCTGAGCGGCAAGGGCGGCGTGGGCAAGAGCACCGTGGCCGTGAACCTGGCCGTGGGGCTTGCGCGCACCGGGCGCACCGTGGGGCTGCTGGACGTGGACGTGCACGGCCCCAGCGTGCCGCGCATGCTGGGGCTTGGCAGGGCCCGGCCCGTGGCGGGAGAAGGCTGGATGGCCCCGGTGAGCGCGGGGCCGAACCTGCGGGTGATGTCGCTGGGCTTTTTCCTGCCCGACCCGGAAGTGCCGGTGGTCTGGCGCGGCCCGGTGAAGATGGGCCTGGTGCGGCAGTTCCTGGTCGACGTGCGCTGGGGCGACCTGGACGTGCTGGTGGTGGACTGCCCGCCCGGCACCGGCGACGAGCCGCTTTCGGTGCTGCAACTGCTGGGGCCGGAGGCGCACGCGGTCATCGTCACCACGCCGCAGGGCGTGGCCGTGGACGACGTGCGGCGATCCGTGGGCTTCTGCCGCCAGATCGGCAACCCCATCCTGGGCATCGTCGAGAACATGGGCGGCTACGTGTGTCCCCGCTGCGGCGAACCGACTCCGCTGTTTCCCGCCGGGGGCGGAGAACAACTGGCGCACGAGGCGGGAGTGCCGTTCCTGGGCAGCATTCCCCTGCACCCCGACCTGACCAGCGCCGGTGATGCCGGGCGCAGCCTGCTGGACGCGGATCCGGTCGCCGGGCAGGAACCGGAACACCCGGTGGTTCGGGCCTTCCTGCCGGTGGTTCGGGCGGCCGGGGCGGTGTGCCCGCCCGTGCCGGGAACCCCGGCGGTGGCGGCAATCCCGGCCAGCGACAACGGCGGCCCTGCGCCGCAAGGAGCATCGGACATGAAGATCGCCATTCCGCTGGCCGCAGGCAAACTGTGCCAGCATTTCGGGCATTGCGAGCAGTTCGCCGTGCTGACCGTGGACCCCGGCAGCGGCACGGTGAAGGACCGGGAACTGCTGACGCCCCCGCCCCACGAACCGGGCGTGCTGCCCGCGTGGATCGCGGAAACGGGCGCCCGGCTGGTCATTGCCGGGGGCATGGGGGCACGCGCGCGCCAACTGCTGGAAGAACAGGGCGTGCAAGTGCTTGTGGGCGCGGCGGTCGCCGACCCGGCCGACCTCGTGGCGGCATGGTTCGGGAATCGTCTGGAACTTGGGGCCAACACCTGCGACCATTAGGGGCCGCGCCGCCCCGTCCGGGGCGCGGCGGCGCGGCAACGAAAAACGGGCGCGGGGATGTCCCCGCGCCCGTCGTCAATGCGTTTGTGGCGTTGTGGCGTTATGATGCGCCGTGTTGCGGCGTGCGCCTAGCGGCGGTCGCCGCCACGGCCACGGTCGCCGCCACGGCCGCGATCACCGCCACGGCCGCCCCGGTCTCCACGACCACCACGGTCGCCCCGATCCCCACGGTCACCGCGATCACGCGGCGGGCCGGACGGACGGGCGGTGTCCTCGGGCTTCCATTCGATGCCCTGCTCTTCCAGCAGCACGGCCTTGCGGCTGGCGCGGATGCGGTCGCCGTTGATCTCGATGACCTTGACGGTCATGTCCTCGCCAAGGCGCGCCACGTCGCCGGCCTGTTCCACGCGGTTGGTGTCCAACTGCGAGATGTGCACCAGGGCTTCGAGGTTGGGCAGGATTTCGACGATGGCGCCGATTTCCAGCACCTTGCGCACCTTGCCCACGTAGTTCTTGCCCAGTTCCGCGCGCTGGTCGTAGTACTGCACCATTTCGCGGGCCATTTCCATGGCCTCGAAGGTGGGCGCGAAGATGGAGACCTTGCCGCTGTCCTCGATGTCGATGGACGCGCCGGTGGCGGCGGTGATGGCCTTGATGTTCTTGCCGCCGGGGCCGATGATGATGCGGATGACGTCGGGGTTGACGAACACCTCGGCATGCTGCGGCGCGTACTTGGACAGTTCGGTGCGGGGAGCTTCCAGCACCTTGGCCATCTCGCCCAGGATGTGCAGGCGCGCCTCGCGGGCCTGGGCCATGGCGCGGGCCATGACTTCGGTGGGCAGGCCGGTGATCTTGATGTCCATCTGGACCGCGGTGATGCCTTCGGCCGTGCCCGCGATCTTGAAGTCCATGTCGCCCAGGGCGTCTTCATCGCCAAGGATGTCGGTGAGCACCAGGTACTCGCCCTCTTCCTTGATCAGGCCCATGGCCACCCCGGCCACCGGGGCGGTGACGGGCACGCCCGCGTCCATCAGCGAAAGGCTGCCGCCGCACACCGCGGCCATGGACGACGAGCCGTTGGATTCCATGGTTTCCGCCACCACGCGCAGGGTGAAGGGGAAGGAATCGTCAACGGGCAGCACCGGCTTCAGCGCCTTTTCGGCAAGGGCGCCGTGGCCGATTTCGCGGCGGGACACGCGCGACATCTTCACTTCGCCCACCGAGTAGGGGGGGAAGTTGTAGTGCAGCATGAATTTCTTGGTCACGTCGCCCACCAGCGAATCCATGCGCTGGCTGTCGGTGGAACTGCCAAGGGTGGCCACCACCAGCGACTTGGTCTCGCCGCGCGCGAACAGGGCGGAACCGTGGGCGCGGGGCAGCAGGCCCGCCTCAATGAGGATGGGGCGCACGGTCCTGGTGTCGCGGCCGTCGATGCGGGTGCCTTCCTTCAGGATGCGGCGGCGCACCAGCACCTTTTCCAGCGAACCGAGCATGTCGCCCACTTCGCGGCCAAGGTTGGGGTTCTCGGCCAGGGCCGGGTCGGCCAGCAGGGCTTCGAGCACCTTCTCCTTCACGGCCTTGCGGGCGTCCTTGCGGGCCATCTTTTCGGGGATGCGCAGGGCCTTGTCCAGTTCGGCGGTGGCCAGTTCCTCGACGCGGGCCTTCAACTCGGTGTTTTCCACCGGCGGGGTCACGGTCATCTTGGCCTTGCCCACCAGTTCGGCCAGCTTGAGCTGGGCGTCGATGAGCGGCTGGATTTCCTTGTGGGCCCATTCCAGGGCGGCCACGATGACGTCCTCGGGCACGAACTTGGCCTCGCCTTCCACCATCACCACGGAGTCGCGCGAGGCGGCGATGACGATGGCGAGGTCGCTGGCCTCCATTTCCTTCAGGGTGGGGTTCAGCACGAACTCGCCGTTCACGCGGCCGATGCGCGCGCCCGCCACCGGGCCTTCGAAGGGAATGGGCGAGATGCACAGCGCGGCCGATGCGCCGGTAAGGGCCAGCACGTCGCTGTCGTTTTCCTGGTCGGCGGAAATGACGTTGGCGAGAATCTGCACTTCGTCACGGAAGCCCTTGGTGAACAGAGGGCGCACCGGACGGTCGATGAGGCGGGAAACCAGGGTTTCGCGCTCGCTGGGGCGGCCGATTTCGCGGCGGAAGAAGCTGCCGGGAATGCGGCCCGCGGCGTACATCTTTTCGGAGTAGTCCACGGTCAGCGGGAAGAAGCCCATGTCGCGCTCCATGGGCTGGGTGCACGCGGTGACGAGCACCACGGTGCCGCCGCACTGCACCCAGACCGCGCCGTGCGCCTGGTTGGCGAGGCGGCCGGTCTCGAGGATGATCTCTTTTCCGCCAACCGTGGCGGAGACGCGCGTGGCGTCGAAAACGCTTTCCATTGTTGCGTTCCTTCTCGATGCAGCGAAGGGGATTCCGGGGAGAAGGCCATGACGTGGCGGGGTGTGGCCAGGCGGGACCGGACGGGACTAGCCGGAACCGGACGGAGCCGGCCGGGACAGACCGGAACCGGGCATGACCGGATATGGCCGGACAGGACCGGACGGGGCCAACGAGGCAGGACGGGGCGGGATGCGGCGTCGTGCCGTCATGGTGTGGCCGGGCCGATGTTGCGGCTCCGGCATGGCGCTCTTCCCGGACCCCCCTTCACGCTGCGTGTTGGGGGCGACTCGGCGCCCATATGCATCGCACGGGGCCCGGCGTCACGTGACGCCGGGCCCCGGCCGATGGCGGATTACTTTCTCAGGCCGAGCTTCTCGATCAGCGCACGGTAGCGCTGAACGTCCTTGTTCTTGAGGTATTTCAGGAGCTTCCTGCGCTGGCCGACCAATTTGAGCAGGCCGGTGCGCGAGTGGAAGTCCTTCTTGTGCACCTTGAAGTGTCCGGTGAGTTGCTCGATGCGGGCGGTGAGCAGCGCGACCTGCACTTCGGGCGACCCGGTGTCGCCTTCGTGCTTCGCGTGCACGTCAATGATGCCCTTCTTCTGATCGACGTCCATGACCACAGCTGTTTCCTCCATGCGGTTGTTACTGGCTCCACAGTCCCCGAAGCACGGTCCAGACCGGCTGCGCGTTCACGATGCGCGTCTCGGCCAGGGCCACGGGCGTGTCGTCCGGAGCGAGCATGATGGCCTTCAGCCCTTCGGCGAACGGCAGTTGCGCCATGGCCTCGGGCACGTAAGGCAGGGCCGTCCCGTTGCGTACCGCCGCTTCCTGCGCCGCGTCGATGCGCAGCTTGGGCCAGTGGGGCAGGGCACGCGTGACGGGTATGACCCGCTCCGGCAACCGCTCGGGCTCGGCGAGCACGGCATCGAGCTCGTGCGCCTCGTCAAGGCCGAACGGGTGACTGTACTCCCGGGTGAGTTCCGTAAGCATGGCGCCGCACCCTAAACGTATCCCCAAGCTGTGGGCCAGGGACCGTATGTAGGTGCCGGAACTGCACGTCACCCGGAAGGTCGCGGACGGCAGGTCGACCGATACGACCTGCGCCCGCGAAATTTCGACGGTCTTCGTCTTCACCGGCGTCTCGCGCCCGGCCCGGGACAGCTTGTACAGGGGCTGCCCCTGGTGCTTGGCGGCGGAGTAGGGCGGCACCTCCTGTTCGGTGCTGCCCAGCCAGCGTTCCACCTCGCGCCGGATGTCGTCCGGGGTCACGTGGCCGTACGGGGCGGTGGCCGTCACGCTGCCTTCCGCGTCCCACGTGTCGGTGGTGGTGCCAAGGCGAAGGGTGCCGCAATACACCTTTTCGCCGTCGGCCATCAGGTGGCCGGAAATCTTGGTCGCATGCCCCAGCAGCACAAGGAGCACCCCCCTCGCCATGGGGTCGAGGGTGCCCGCGTGTCCGATCTTTTTCTGGCCCAGCCGCTTCACCCTGGCGATGCACTGCGCCGAGGTGGGGCCCTGGGGCTTGTTCAGCACCAGAAGGCCGTGCTGCTGCGCTGGCAGGACAGCCATATACCCTATGCCTCTTTGCCGCAGGGCGCAAGCTGCGCGGGAATGGCCGCCAGCACGGCGCGCGCGGCCTCGTGCGGTTCCATGGCCAGTTCCGCCCCGGCCGCGTTGCGGTGGCCGCCGCCGCCAAAGGCCGCCGCCACCACGCGCACGTCATCCGTGCCGCTGGAGCGCAGGCTGATCTTGCTGCGGCCCGAGCCGTCGCCGCGCACCATCAGCGAAACGCGCACCCCCGCAAGGCGCCGCAATTGAGAGGCATACCCCTCCAGGTCGTCCTTGTCCGCCCCGTGCAGCGCGAACATGTCGTCGGTGATCACCGATACCGCCACCGCGCCGCCGCAGTGCAGCTCTATGCCCTGCATCAGCGCGCCCCACAGCCGCATGCGGCCGATGGACCAGTTGTTTTCCAGCCGGTCGTGGAACAGGCCGGGTTGCAGCCCCAGCCGCACGATCTCCGCCGCCAGTTCCAGCAGGTCGCCGCTGGTGCTGCCGTAGCAGAAGTTGCCGGTGTCCGTGCACATGCCCAGGTACACCGCCTCGCCCAGCGGGCCGGAAAGCGGCACGCCCAGTTCGCGCGCCAGCATGCCCGCCATCTGGCAGGTGGCCGCCAGGTGCGGCTCCACCCAGTTGCCCACCGTGCCGAACATCGGATTGCCCTGGTGATGGTCGATGTTCACGCTGCGCAACTCCGGCAGCCTCGCCTGCAAGTCGCCGCCCACGCGGTGCGCGTCGCCGCAGTCCAGGATTACCGCCAGGCGCGGCGTGAACCCTTCCAGTTCCGCCCAGGTGCGCGCCACCGGGCCGCCCATGTCCACCCAGCCATACTGGTGCGGCACTCCGCTGGTGTTGTACAGCCGGAACCGCTTGCCCATGGCCCGCAGCACGTGCGCCAAAGCCGCCATGGACCCCACGGCGTCGCCGTCCGGGTTGGCGTGGCTGGCCACAAGGATGTCGTCCTCCGCACGGAGGATGGCGGCAATGCTGGCTGCGGTGTCGGTCATGGCGGGGTTCCTGCGGGGCGGAGTGGGACGGGAAGATGGGAGCGCGGGGGAAGGGACCCTTTGGAAAGGGTCCCCTTCCCCCGGACCCCCATCCCCCCAAACTTTTTATTTGGGGTAGGCGCACCGAGGCTTTTGAATTGCGGGATTTTCGTTTGCTGGCAAGGAAAACGAGGCTGGCAGGAGGGAGCGTACTCTTTGGTACGTGACCGACTGGCAGTCGAAGTTTGACGCAGCCAGCAGGCGAAAGGCCCGCAATTCACTATTCCGCGGCAAAGAATTCAATATCGCTGTAGGTCATTTCCTCGGGGCACACGGCCTCGATCATGGCCAGGCACTTGTCGAGGCGGCTTTGCAGGTGCCGCTCGCTGTTGCTGACCGAAACCACGGCCAGCGACAGCCGGGTCAGGGAATCCTGGTTGCGCACCTCGGCCACGGCCACGTTGAAGGTGTTGCGCACCTTCGTCTTCAGGCTGCTGGCGATGCGCCGCTTCCCCTTCAGGGAATCGTTGCCGTGCAACTCGAATTCCACCGTGAGCACGCCGATGATCATGGGAATATGGCGCCATGGGGCGCAGCGGTTGCAAGTCTGCCGACAACAAACCGGGGGTGCAGGGGGCGCAAGCCCCCTGCCCGCCGGAGGCGTATACAACAGAACCCGTTACAGCGTGGCGGCTTCCTCGACCATCTCGAAGGCTTCGATGACGTCGCCGATCTTGATGTCGTTGAAGTTTTCGAGGCCCACGCCGCATTCGTAGCCCTTCAGGACTTCCTTCATGTCGTCCTTGAAGCGCTTGAGGGACGTGATCTTGCCGGTGTAGACCACCACGCCGTCGCGCAGCAGGCGCACGCCGGCGTTGCGGGTGATCTTGCCGTCGCTGACGTGGCAGCCCGCGATGGTGCCCACCTTGGGCACGCTGAAGGTCTGCCGCACTTCCACCTGGCCCAGGTACACTTCGCGCTGCACCGGGGCGAGCATGCCTTCCATGGCGCTCTTCACTTCATCCACGAGCTTGTAGATGATGTCGTAGAAGCGGATGTCCACGTTCTCCTGCTCGGCGATGTCCTTGACCTTGGCGGTCGGGCGGACGTTGAAGCCGATGATGATGGCGTCGGAGGCCGATGCCAGCAGGATGTCGGATTCGGAGATGGCCCCGGCCCCGCCGTGGATGATGTTGATGCGCACCTTGTCGGTGCTGAGCTTGCGCAGCGCCTCGGAGATGGCTTCCAGCGAGCCCTGCACGTCGGCCTTGACGACGAGGTTGAGCACCAGGGCTTCCTGGTCGTCGGCGCGGCGGGACAGGAACGTTTCCAGGGTGACCTTGGATTCGCGGGCCAGTTCCTTTTCGCGCTGCTTCACGGCGCGGGTTTCCGCGATGCGGCGGGCGAGCTTTTCGTCCGTCACGCACACGAATTCCTCGCCCGCTTCGGGCACGCCCTCGAAGCCCTGCACTTCCACCGGCATGGCGGGGCCGGCTTCCTTCACCTTCTTGCCCTGGTCGTTGAACATGGCGCGCACGCGGCCGCTGAACACGCCGCACACGAAGGTGTCGCCCTGGCGCAGAGTGCCTTCCTGGATCAGCACGGTGGCCACGGGGCCACGGCCCTTGTCCAGCTTGGCTTCCACGATGTGGCCGCGCGCGGGCTTGTCGGGGTTGGCCTTCAGTTCCAGGATTTCGGCCTGGAGGGCCAGCAGTTCCAGCAGTTCGTCAAGGCCCTGGCGGGTCTTGGCGGACACGTGGCTGAACACGGTGTCGCCGCCCCAGGCTTCGGAAACCAGGCCCAGTTCGGCCAGTTCGCGCTGCACGCGGTCGGGGTTGGCGCCTTCCTTGTCCATCTTGTTCACGGCGACCATGATGGGCACGCCGGCGGCCTTGGAGTGGTTCACCGCTTCGCGGGTCTGCTCCATGACGCCGTCGTCGGCGGCCACCACCAGCACCACGATGTCGGTCACCTGCGCGCCTCGGGCGCGCATGGCGGTGAACGCCTCGTGGCCGGGCGTGTCGAGGAACACGATTTCACCCTTCTTGGTGGTCACGTGGTACGCGCCGATGTGCTGGGTGATGCCGCCCGCTTCGCCCAACGTGACGTTGGTCTTGCGGATGGCGTCCAGCAGCGAGGTCTTGCCGTGGTCCACGTGGCCCATGATGGTGACCACGGGCGGCCGGTGCTGCATGGTTTCGGGCGCGTCCTCTTCCTTGGGGATCAGGTAGTCGTCTTCCGAGAAGCCCACCTTTTCCACTTCGTAGCCGAACTCGGAGGCCACCAGGGTGGCGGTCTCGATGTCCAGCGACTGGTTGATGGTCGCCATGACGCCGAGGCCGAACAGCACCTTGATGATCTCGGTGGACTTCAGGCCCATCTGGTGGGCCATGTCGGCCACGCGGATGGCTTCCTCGACCTTGATCTTGCGCTTGGCGGCCTTCAGCGGCTGGGTGGCGGCGGCGGGCTTCATGTCGCGGCCCTTGCGCCCCTTGCCGCGGCGGGCGCCGCCGCGCGGGAAATCGTCGTCCTCGCGGCCGCGCGGGGCGCGGTCGGCGCCAGCCTGGAAGTCCACCGTGCGGCGGCCCTTCAGGCGCTTCTTCTTGCTCTGGCCTTCGTCGCCGCCCGCCGGGGGCTGGCCCATGCCGGGCCCGCCGGGACCTGCCGGACGCGGACCGTAGCCGGGCCCGCCGGGACCACCGGGACGGGGGCCGCCAGGGCCGCCCGGACGGTAGCCGGGACGGTCGCCACCGGGGCCGCCGGGACCGCCGGGACCGCTAGGACGGGGGCCGTAACCGGGGCGATCACCGCCGGGGCCGCCGGGACCACCGGGACGGGGCGCGTAGCCCGGACGGTCGCCACCGGGACCGCCGGGGCGGGGGGCGTAGCCGGGACGGTCGCCGCCGGGGCCGCCGGAGCGGGGCTGGTAGCCCTGCCGGTCGCCGTACGCGGGGCGGTCGCCACGGTCGCCATAGGCGGGCCGGTCGCCCTGCCCGTCGCGCGGGTAGGGGCGCGGAGCCGGGGCGGAAGGATCGGGACGGGAAATGACGCGGACCTGCGGTCCGGGCGCGTCGGGCGTGCGCTTCTTTTTCTTGCGGCGGCGGCCGTCGGCGTCTTCCTCGTCGTCGTCCACACCTTCGCCGCGCGGGGCGGCGTCGGCCGCCACGGGGGGCAGGATGGACGGCTGGGGGGTGGCGTCGGGCACGGCCGAGGCGTCGGGCCGGGCCGGGCGGATGACGCGCGCGGCGGGCACGGCGGGCCTGGACTCCGCGGCCTTTTCGGCCACGGGCGCGGCCGGTGCGGCCTCTGCCGGGGCTTCGGCGGCGGGAGCGGCCGATGCCGGGGCGGGCTCGTCGGGGCGGCGGATGATGCGCGCGGCGGGCGCGACAGGCGTAGCCGGGCGTGCCTCGGGCGCCGCGGGGGCTTCGGCGCGGGCGGCACGGGTGGGCCGTTCGTCAGCCACAGGCGGCACGGTCGCCCCGGTCGCTTCGGCCCTGGCGGCCTCGGGGGCGCCGGCTTCGGCGGCGTCGGCAGCGCCGGGGGCGGCTTCGCGCTCTTCGGCACGACGACGCGCGGGGGCTTCGCCCTCTTCGCCGTCGCGGCGGCGGCGGCGCACGATGACGCCGGGCTGCACCACCTTGCGGTCAACGCCCGCTTCGGCGGCCTGGCCCTGATGGCGTTCGCGCACGCGGGCGACCTCGTCGGCGTTGAGCATGGTCATCACGCTCTTGGCCGGGATGTCGAGGTCACGCAGCGTGTGGAGCAGATCTTTGGTGGACACGCCCAGCTCCGTGGACAGGTCCTTCACCCTGGTCTTGTCGTCGGTCATTCCTGAACCCCCTTGCGCTTCCTCCGCCAGCCGCCGAATTTCCGGAATCGCTCCCGGCATTCGGGGCTTTCGCATACGTAGACCCCCCGTCCAGGCAGTACCTGCCTTTCGTCCGGAACGGGGTCGGCCCCCGCCCCGGCGGCGTCCGTCGGGGGGACGTACCGCAGAAGCTCGCGCTTTGCAAAGCGGCGCCTGCATATGACGCAGGTGCGTAATGGTATGTGCTTCCCGCGGATGGCGTCATCCATCCGCGTACTATTCCTTCGCTTCGGCTTCGGTTCCCTGGTCAGCGCTCTGCGGGTCGGCTTCCGGGATGGCTTCCGCCTCCGGCCCGGCGGCCGCGTCGGCCTCGCCCTGCGCCTGGGGCGCAAGGAAGTTGATGGCCGCGCGCAGGTCGGCGATCTTGCCCGGCGCAAGGCCCAGCGCCGAGGAAAGTTCCTCGTCGTCGGCTTCGCGCAGGCGCTCGATGGACTGGAACCCTGCCGCGATGAACTGTTCGATGGAGATTTCGGCGACGCTGGCGATCTGTTCGAGCCCGCGTCCGATGGCGTTGGCCTCGTTGTAGCGGGTTTCGGTGTAGATATCTATCTTCCAGCCCAGCAGCTTGGCGGCCAGCTTCACGTTCTGGCCCTTGCGGCCGATGGCGTTGGTCAGCTGGTCGTCGGGCACGATGACTTCGAGCAGGTTTTCTTCCTCGTCCACCACGATGCGCGAGATCACCGCCGGGGACAGGGCGTTGCGGGCGTAGGTGGCGATGTCCGGGCTCCAGACCACGATGTCGATGCGCTCGCCGCGCATCTCCTGCACGATGTTCTGGATGCGCGAACCGCGAATGCCCACGCACGCGCCCACCGGGTCCACGTCGCGGTCGCGCGACATGACGGCCGCCTTGGCGCGGCTGCCGGGGTCGCGGGCCACGCCCATGATCTGCACGGTGCCGTCGTCCACCTCGGGCACCTCGCGGCGGAACAGGGCCGCCATGTAGTCGCGGTGCGCGCGCGAGACGATGACCTGCGGGCCGCGTCCTTCCTTGCGCACGTCGATGAGGATGGCCTGCACCCGGTCGCCGCGCTTGTAGTGTTCGCGCGGGATCTGCTCTTCCTTGGGCAGCAGCGCCTCGGTGCGGCCGAGGTTGATGATCCACCCGGCCTTGTCGCGGCGCTGGATGATGCCGCTGACGATCTCGCCCCGGCGGTCCTTGTATTCCTCGTAGATGATCTCCTGCTCCGCGTCGCGCATGCGCTGGATGATCACCTGCTTGGCCGACTGGGCGGCGATGCGGCCGAGGTCCTCGATCTTCACGCGGAAGCCCATTTCGTCGTCCAGCTGCACGCTGGGGTCGTGGGTGCGCGCGTCCTCGAGCGAAATTTCGCTGTTGGGATTCTCGACCTTCTTCACGACGATCTTGAACTGGTAGACGTCGATCTCGCCGGTCTCGTCGTTGTAGCTGACTTCGGCGTCCATCTCGTCGCCGAACTTGCGGGCCACGGAGGTGCGGACGGCTTCCTCCAGGGTGTCGATCAGCATGTCGCGGTCAAGGCCCTTGTCCTTGCTGATCTGGTCGATGGCCTTCTTGAGTTCCAGGCTCATGGGTACTCCTCCGGATCGGTGGCCTAGTCCGTGGTGTCGTCGTGCGGTGCGCCGCCGCGTGCGGGCTTTTTGGGCTGCGCCTTCTTGCGCTGGCCGGTCTTGCCGCCGGGCTGGGGCCGGGTCGTGTCGGGAAAGATGTGGACGAGGTGCGCCTTCTTCACGTCGTCCCACGCCACGGTGAGGGGGGTGGGGGCTTCGTCGGGGCGGGGCGCGGCGTCGGGCAGGAAGGTGAGGGTGTCGCCTTCCACCCGCACGATGTCCCCCCGGAACTTGCGGCGGCCCGGCCATTCGGGGTGGGGCAGCGCAAGGGTCAGTTCGATGGTGCGGCCCGCGTAGGGGGCCATCTGGTCGGCCTCGAAGAAGGGGCGTTCCAGACCGGGAGAGGACACTTCGAGCACGTAGGCGTCGCGGATCACGTCCTCCACGTCCAGGGCAAGGCCCAGCTGGCGCGAGAGGCGGGCGCACTGGTCTATTGTAACGCCTTCGGGACCGGCGCCTTCCGGCGGCAGGGCGTCGGCGGCGGCGTCTTCGGCGGGCGCGGCTTCGGGCTCGGATCCGGTTCCGGGCGCGCCGGGTTTGGCGTCCACGTACACGCGCACCACCGTGCGTCCCCCGGCAAGGATCTCGATGCCCCACAGGGCGATGCCCAGGGCATCGGCCAGGGGCGAGGCGATGGCGGCGACGGCGTCGCGGAGGGGATGCGTGCTCATGATGCGGGGTGTCGTTCCGTTGTCGTGGGCGGCGGGGCCGCAGCAAAAAAAAAGGGGGCCGAAAGGCCACCCGGAATGGCCGCGCACGGCCCTCAGGATGTCGAAGCGGCGTTGCCGTGGAGCGGTAAGGCGTGGCGCTCCGTGAAGCGATTCCAGAGGAATATCGGCAGCCGCTTCTGTCAAGACGAGAGTGTATAGTATGGGGGCCGCGTCCTGTCAACAGGGAATGACGCGGATTCCGGCGGGGCGCGGGGCGTGGGCGGGCCACCGCGCAGCCGGTGTGGGGGCGGGGACCGTCGTGGTTCCGTCGGTTCGCCCCGCGCGCGGGCGGCGCAAGGGGCGTGCGCACGCCGCCACGCACCGGCATGATTCACGTTTTGGGGCATGGTCCATGCCTTGCATTGCCACCGGCGCGGGTACCATGCCCGCAAGGAGGCACGCATGCAGGAAGGCATGTTGTCGAGTCTGTTCGGCGCGCTCACCAACGAGCACCGCATGAACAACATCTCGAACAATCTGGCGAACGTGAATACCACGGGCTACAAGCGCGACGTCATATCCTTCAAGGATACCATGCAGCTGTTCGCCCATGACCAGATCATGGAACCCATCGCCAACGTGCGCTCGAAAAAGCTCTTTCCGGAGCCCATGCACGTGGCCCGGCCGCGCATCGCCGTGGCCCACACCGACTTCGACCAGGGCAGCATGCGCTACACCGGCAACCCGCTGGACGTGGCCATTTCCGGCAACGCCTTTTTCAAGGTGCGCACCCCCGAGGGCGAATTCTACACCCGCAACGGCAACTTCCTGCAAACCGCGGACGGCCAGCTGGTGACGGCCATGGGCCACGCGGTGCAGGGCGACGGCGGCGACCTGGGCCTGCCGCCCGGCGAGCAGGTGCAGATTTCCGACGACGGGCAGATCTTCGCGGACGGCGTGCAGGTGGGGCAGCTGAACCTGGTCACCGTGAACGACCTGACCGCCCTGGAAAAGCTGGGCGGCAACATGTACCGGCTGCGGCCGGGCTCCGACGCGGGCGAGGTGCCCGCGCAGGGGGCCTACGTGGCGCAGGGCTACCTGGAGGCGTCCAACGTCGAGGTGGTCTCCGAAATGGTGAACATGATCGAGGCCCAGCGGCAGTTCGAAGCCTACCAGAAGGTGATGCAGACCTCGGATTCGATAGACCGGGAGGCTACCCAGAAGGTGGGCAAGAAAGTCTAGCGGGTGTCGGCATGAGTGTCTTTTTGCCCTCTGCCTGCGTCAGAATGGCTTTTTACTCCGGTCAAATACCATCAAAGTATGTTCCCTTCATAAAAAGCCATTCTTCCTTGGCAGAGAACAAAAATCCTACTCATGCCGACACCCGCCGGAGAAGCGCGCCGCTTTGCCCACTGACGGTTGACGCCGCGCGGGCACGGTTGCCCGGTGCATCCGGCATCCCGTTTGCAAACACCTGCCTGGCGGGCAACCACCGCCGGACAACTGACGGAATCAACCTCCTCGCAAGGAGACAGCAACCATGATGCGTTCACTCTGGACGGCCGCCACCGGCATGGTGGCCCAACAGCTCAACATCGACGTGATCTCCAACAACCTCGCCAACGTGAACACCACGAGCTTCAAGAAAAGCCGCGCGGAGTTCGAGGACCTCATGTACCAGAACATGCGCATCGCCGGTGCCGCCACCGAGGGCGACAACCGCATTCCCACCGGCATCCAGGTGGGCATGGGCGTGCGGCCCACCACGGTGCACAAGTTCTTCACCCAGGGCGACTACCAGAATACCGGCAACTCGCTGGACCTGGCCATCGAAGGCGACGGCTTCTTCCTGGTGCAGGTGAACGGCGAGGACGCCTACACCCGCGCGGGCGCGTTCAAGCTGAACCAGGACGGGGTGGTGGTGACCGCCAATGGCTACACCCTGCAACCCGAATTCACCGTGCCCGCCGAAACCAAGAACATCACGGTGACGGAAAACGGGCACATCTCCGCGCTGGACAGCAACGGCGCGGCGCTGGCCGAGGCCGACATCCCCCTCTACACCTTCATCAACCCGGCGGGCCTCGAAGCGCGCGGGCGCAACCTGTACATCCCGTCCGAAGCCTCGGGCGAGGCGGTGGAAGGCGTGCCCGGCGAAGACAACGTGGGCACCATCGCCCAGGGCTTTCTGGAAATGTCCAACGTCGAGGTGGTGGACGAGATGGTGAACATGATCGTGGGCCAGCGCGCCTACGAAATGAACTCCAAGGCCATCCAGACCTCGGACACCATGTTGCAGACCGCCGTGCAGCTGAAGCGCTAGGCCGGGGAGACACCACATGATCCGCCACCACCGTTCCGGGCCAGCCCGCCGTTCCGCCGTCATGGCGTCCGCATTCGCCGGTCCCATGGCCTGGCTGGCCGCGCTGGCCCTTGCCATCGGCCTGCTGGCCTTCGGCCTTGCCCCGGCCCGTGCAGGCACCGCCGACGCGGGCTGGCGCATCCGGCTGCTGGACGCGGCCGTGGTGTCCGGTTCCACGGTGACCCTGGGCGAGATCGCCGAACCGGTGGGTCCCATTCCCCCGCAGACCTGGCGTGAACTGGCCGCCACGCCCCTGTGGCCCTCGCCCGCCGAGCCGGGCCGCCCCATGAGCGTCAACCGCCCGCGCCTGCAGCAGGCCCTGCGCGAAGCCCTGCGCGACACCGAAGCCCTGTGCCTGTACCCCGGCACGCTGGTGCTCCAGCGCGGCGGCGCGGTGCTGCGCGAGGCCGACCTGCGCGCCCTGGCCGTCAGGACTCTGACGCCCGCCCTGGCCGCCATGCCCGGCGAGGCGTCCATGCAGGACTACCGCCTGCCGCCCTACGTCTTTCTGGCCCACCCGCAGCAGCAGGTGGTGGTGGAGAACACCCTGGCCGCCCCCGGCCGCAACACCCTGCGCTTTGCCGTGCGCGAGGTGGACGGCGGCACGGTGCGCAAGTTCACCGGTTCCGCCTTCGTGGACGTGTGGGCCGACGTGCCCTGCGCCGCGCAGCCCGTGAACAAGGACGACGTGCTGACCCCCGACAAGGTCACCCACGTGCGCAAGAACCTGGCCTACCTGCGCGAGCCCGCCTGGGACGGCCGTGGCGGCCCGTGGCGCCTGACCCGCCCCGTGGGCGCCGACCAGGTGATCTACCAGAGCGATCTTTCCGGCGTGCCCACCGTGCGGCGCGGCAGCGTGGTGACCGTGCTGTACGAATCCGGCTCGGTGCGCATGCAGGTGCAGGGCGAGGCCATGGCCGACGGCGGCCTTGGCGAGACCATTCCCGTGCGCAACATGCAAAGCAAGCGGCAGATCTATGCCGCCGTGAAGGATGGGGGGACGGTCAGCGTGCGGTAGGCCCGCAAGGTCCGGACCGACCGCATGACGGCGGCGCGCCCGCCGTGCCGCATCCCGCATCCGCAATCCAAGGAGAACCGCCATGAAACGCAGACTGCTCGCCGCCGGGTGCGCCATGCTGCTGCTTTCCGGGTGCAACGCCGCCCGCCAGCAGCCCTCGCCGGTGCCGCCGGTCACGCAGCCGCAAGCCTATGCCGAGCCCGAGGATACGGCGGCCAACCCCGGCTCGCTGTACAGCGAGTCGGAGTCGGAATTCCTGTTCTCCGACAACCGCGCCCGCCGGGTGGGCGACATCGTGCTGGTCAAGGTCGTGGAAACCGACAAGGCCAAGAACAAGGCCGACACCACGGCCGACAAGACCTCCACCAACGAACTGGGCGTCAGCGCCTTCTTTGGGCAGTCCAGCGCGTCCATCAACCCCATGAACCCCACGGGGCCGTTCAGCGGGCTGGTGGGCACCAACCCCGTGCTGGGCACCAGCTCCACCTCCAAGCATTCGGCTACCGGCGAAACCAAGCGCGAAAGCACCGTCACCACCACCATCGCCGCCCGCGTGCTGCGCGTGCTGCCCGGCGGCCTGATGGAAGTGGAAGGCGCCCGCGAAACCCGCGTCAACGACGAGACGCAGTACATCGTGGTCAGCGGCCTGGTGCGCGCCCGCGACGTGGCCTCGGACAACTCCGTGACCTCGTCGCAGATGGCCAACGCCCGCATCGAGTACTACGGAAAGGGCACCCTGGCGGACAAGCAGAAGCCGGGGTGGTTTACGCGTCTCATGGACAACGTCTGGCCGTTCTAGTGCGAACGCGGCGATTCCGCCCGCATGCATCGTCAAACGTCGCCGCCGCCGGGGTCGAGTACCGAAGAGTACACTCCCCCGGCGGCGGCTCCGTTTTCCTTGCCTGCGAACGGACTTGCCGCGTTCGCGCCGCGCGGTGCGGGCGAAGAGAGGGGGGCAGTGTTCCCTCGTCGTCCCCGCTTTCCTTGCCTGCGGACCAGCCGGGCGCATTTCCTTATGATTCGTCGAACGCGGCGATTCCGCCCGCATGCATCGTCAAACGTCGCCGTCGCCGGGGTCGAGTACCAAAGAGTACACTCCCCCGGCGGCGGCTTCGTTTTCCTTGCCTGCGAACGGACTTGCCGCGTTCGCATCGCGCGGTGGGGCTGAAGGAGGGGGGAAGAAGCAATACTCCCTTGTTGTCGGCCCCGCTTTCCTTGCCTGCGGGCGGAATCGCCGCGTTCGCTCTGGCACGGTGTTGGCAATACCCACGGGCAGCGCCGGAATACCGTCGGATACCCGTCGGTGCCCGCGCCTTGCGGAATGCCTATCTTGCAGATTGTCAGCAATCCGCGCGCCCCACTCCTTCGCAAACTATCCGGGGGGGGCCGCGTAACGGGCTGCCCAGCGCAGCCGGATTTCCGGAGATACGCCATGTCGCCCAGCCTTCGCTCCCTCACCGCCCGTCT
Source organism: Nitratidesulfovibrio sp. 1201_IL3209 (assembly GCF_036763125.1). Taxonomy (NCBI): domain Bacteria; kingdom Pseudomonadati; phylum Thermodesulfobacteriota; class Desulfovibrionia; order Desulfovibrionales; family Desulfovibrionaceae; genus Nitratidesulfovibrio; species Nitratidesulfovibrio sp. 1201_IL3209. The sequence continues at coordinate 29,455 of NZ_JBAIYT010000024.1, read as the reverse complement.
TCTCGTGATCCCGCTGCTTGCGGCCCTGTGGCTGCTGGCCCTGCCGGGCGGCGCGGAAGCCGTGCGTATCAAGGACATCGCCAGCTTCGGCGGCGTGCGCGACAACCAGCTGGTGGGCTACGGCCTGGTGGTGGGCCTGGGCGGCACGGGCGACAAGAAGGACTCCACCTTCACCATGAGTTCCATGGTCAACATGCTGGAACGCATGGGCGTGGCCGTGGACCAGACCAAGATGAAGCCCAAGAACGTGGCCGCCGTCATGGTCACCACGCGCATGCCCGTTTCCGCCAAGCCCGGCACCCGGCTGGACGTCACCGTGTCGTCCATGGGCGACGCCACCAGCCTTCAGGGCGGGGTGCTGCTGCTCACGCCGCTGAAGGGCGTGGACGGCAAGGTGTACAGCCTGGCGCAGGGTCCGCTGGCCCTCGGCGGCTTTTCCGTGGAAGGGCAGGCCGCCCGCGCCCAGAAGAACGTGACCACCGTGGGCACCATTCCCGGCGGGGCCATCGTGGAGCGGGGCATCCCCTTTCAGTTCAACAGCCAGGACACGCTGACCCTGCATATGACCAGCGCCGACTTTTCCACCACCATGCAGGTGGTGGAGCGGCTGAACCGGGTCATGGGCGGCAGCTACGCCAAGGCCCAGGACGCCTCCACCGTGGCCCTGGATGTGCCGCCCGCCTATCGGGGCAACCTGGTGCCGCTGATGGCCTCCATCGAAAACATCGAGGTCACCCCCGACTCCCCGGCCCGGGTGGTGGTGGACGAGAAGACCGGCACCGTGGTGCTGGGCCGCGACGTGCGCATATCGCGCGTGGCCGTGGCCCACGGCAGCCTCCAGGTCACCGTGCAGGAAGGCATGGACGTTTCGCAGCCCGGCCCGTTCAGTTCGGGCCAGACCGTGGCCACCCCGCGCACCGACATCAACGTGCGCGAGGAGAACCGCCGCCTGATGCTCATGGAGGGCGCCACCTTGCAGGAACTGGTGGACGGCCTGAACGCCGTCGGCGCCACCCCGCGCGACCTGATCTCCATCCTGCGGGCCATGAAGGCGGCGGGGGCTTTGCACGCGGATTTAGAGGTTATCTAATTTCAGGGTGATAGCGCCCGCGGGCAGCCTGTCGATGCAGCACGCGAGGCGAAATCCCGAATCGGGGGTGCAGGGGGCGAAGCCCCCTGACCGCCGGAGGCGTTCAAAAAAGCGCCCGCACCCCGACCCCGGCCGGAAGGACAGCAACCATGACCGCTCCCGTCGATCCCAAACTCGCCACCGCCGCCTCGGCCCAGCACGAGCTTACCCAGCGCAAGCTTGAGATGGACGCCCTGCGCAAGCGCCTGCGCAACGATCCGTCCAAGGAACAGAAGCTGCGCGAGGCGTGCGAGGGGTTCGAGTCCATCTTCGTGCAGAAGATGTGGGAGCAGATGCGCGCCACCCTGCCCAAGGAAGGCTACCTGCACAGCAAGGAGGAGGAATTCTGGCAGTCCATGTTCGACCAGGAGCTTGCCAAGAAGATGACCTCCGCAGGCGGCATCGGCCTTGCCGACATGATCTACGAGCAGCTTTCCACCCGCCTCACCGACGCCAGCCGCACCACCGCGCCCAGTTCGGTGCGCGAGCCGGTGGAGCTGAAACCGGTGTCGCTCATGCCGCGCATGATCACGCCCGTGGCAGAGTCCAAGGCCGGTGCGTCCCCGTCCATGTACGAGCCCGCCAGCCCCGAGGCCCCGGTGGCGCCGGAGGGGGCGGAAGCATCGGCCCCCCAGGGGGCTCCGGCGGACGGGCACGACTTGGTGCAACGGCACCTTGCCGAACTGGAACGCCAGGTGGCCTCCGCGCCCCCGGCCGGAGAGACCGGCCCGGCCACCGCGACCAACCCCGCCGTGAGTGATTCCGCCGCGACCAACCCCGCCGCGACCGGGGCGGCAGGCGGCACGGCCATGGCGGCCGTGGCTGCCGCCACGGCCGGGGCACCGGGCGTCGTCGCGGCCCAGACCGCCACCCCACCGGCTGAAGCCGGGCAGGCCGTGGACGCGGCCTTCACGGTCCAGCGCCGTACCGCGCGCGGCAAGGACGGCCCCGCGCGCGGCCTGCCCGCCGCCTCCGTGGGGGGCGAGAACACGCGCAAGGTGCGCAGCCCCATGCGCGACGCCCAACTGGGTCCGCCCATCGTGCACCGCACCGGGGCCATGAAGCGGGTGGCCTCGCCCGCGTCCACACGTGCGCTTACCGTACCTTCGGGTGCGCCTTCCGCTGCCGAGTTGCAGGCTGGCACGGCCGGGCAGGCGGCGCAGGGTGCCGTATCCGGCGATGCCGCCGTCGGCGCAACCCCGGCGTCCGGCGCAAACTCTTCGACCTCCACCATTCCGGCCTCCACGTCCCAGGCCGCACCGGCCCCCGCGTCGTCTCCCAAGGCGTCGCCCACGGGCGGCCCGGCGGTGGCCCTGGGCGCGCCCGGACCCATGGCCTGGCCGCATGAGGGGCGCATCGCGTCCGGCTTCGGCTGGCGCAACGACCCCATCACCGGCGAGCGGGCCTGGCATCCCGGCGTGGACATCGCCGTCACCGAGGGCGACCCGGTGCGCGCCGCCTGGGACGGCAAGGTGGTCTTTGCCGGAGAGCGGGCCGACTACGGCCGGCTGGTGGTGCTGGAGCACCCCGGCGGCTGGCGCAGTTTTTACGGCCACAACGGCAGCCTGGACGTGCGCGAGGGCGACGTGGTCCGGGCGGGCACGGAAATTGCCAAGGCAGGGGGGACGGGCCGCGTTGCCGGGCCGCATCTCCACTTCGAGGTGCGGCAGGGCGAACTGGCGGTAAACCCGGAATACGCGGCGCGCAGCCTCGCTTCCGGGGGGCCTGCGGCACAACGGACCCGCCCCGGAGGATAACCAGATGTACGACCAGATACGCGGCAATCTTGTCCGGCAGACCAAGGGCCTTGAAGTGCTGGCGCTGCTTCTTGAGGAAGAGTTTGCCCACCTGCGCGGCCGCGACCCCGACGCCGTGAGCGCGGTGGAATTCTCCATCCACGAACTGATGCGCCAGCTGGCCTGCGAACGCGTGGACCTGAAGGCGGCCATGCAGCGCACCCGGCTTTCGGAATACGCCGACATGCTGCCCGAGGAGCAGGCCGAGGAAGTGCGCGCCATCATCGCGCGCATCGACGCCCAGGAACAGCACTGCGCCCGCCAGGCCTCGCTGAACGCGGACCTGGCCCTGGCCCTGCTGGACCAGAGCCAGGAACTGCTGGACTTCCTGCATCGCCGTCTGGCCCCGCCCAGGCAGGAGACCTACGGGCGCAAGGGCGGCATGACCACCGCTCGCTCCGAGGCGGCGCTCATCCGCGGGAGGCTGTAAATGTCCGGCGTCACCTCGCTGCTCAACATGGGGCAGCTTTCGCTGCTGGCGAACCAGACCGCCATCCAGACCACGGGCAACAACATCGCCAACGTGAATACCGTGGGGTATTCGCGCCAGGCGGTGCGCTTCGAGGAGTACCCCGCCCTCGACGGCTTTCCCGGTCAGATCGGCAATGGCGCCTACGCGGCGGAGGTGTACCGCTATTTCAACGGCTTCGTGGAAAAGTCGTACCTGGACAAGGCCTCGCAGCAGTCCCGCTGGGATACGCAGTACGCAATGCTGCAAAGCGTGGAAAGCCTGTTCAACGAATCGTCCACCCCGGGCATCAACGCGGCCATGTCGCAGTTCTTCGCCGACTGGCAGGCCCTTTCGCAGCGGCCCGACGACAAGGCCAGCCGCGACGCCCTGCTTTCGCATTCCGACAACCTCGTCAAGCTGTTGCAGAATGCCGAGTCCAACCTGCGCATCATGCAGCAGCAGATGGACCAGTACCTGAAGCAGGAAGTGGGCGAGGCCAACAACCTGATCAAGCAGATCGCGGAACTGAACCGGCAGATCGAGATGCACGACGAGCCGGGCAAGAACAACGCCAACACCCTCATCGACAACCGCAACCTGCTGGTGCGCCAACTGGCGCAGAAGCTCGACGTGGACGTCATCGACAACGGCAGCGGCAAGTTCACGGTGGTCACCAAGGCCGGGCACACCCTGGTGGACGGGGTGAACGCCTTCTCGCTGGCCTACCAGGGGCCGCAGTCGCAGGCGTCGCTGACGCCCGGCTCGAACTTCGACGGCGAGATCCATTTCGACGGTTCGGACGAGTACGAATACACCCTCGACGTGGTGCAGTCCGGCGCGGTGACCAGCGGCGCGGGCGCGGCCATGTTCCGCGTCTCGCTGGACGGCGGCAAGACCTGGCTCAAGGACGAGAACGGCAACGACCGGTTATTTGCTGCTCGTCCTGAGGACCAGAAGGTCAAGGTGCAGGGGCTGGACATCTACTTCAGCGGGGCCACCCAGGACCTCACGGCGGGCGACCGCTTCACCGTCACGCCCAAAAGCGGCGTGTACTGGATAACGCCCACCACCTCGCCCCTGAACATCTCGCCCCAGACCATGGCCGACGGCACCGACAATCCCCGGCGCATCACCGGCGGGACCATCGGCGGGTACATGATCTTCCGCGACACGCAGGTGGGCCGCTACGTGGACCGCGTCAACGCCCTGTCGGAATCGCTGATCTGGGAAGTGAACCGCCTGCACAGCCAGGGGGCCGGGCTCGACCACATGTCGGTCATGAGCGGCACCTACGGCGTGTCCGACCCGTCCATCGCCCTGGGGTCCGACAGTTCGGGCCTGGCCTGGCTGGACCGGCTGGAATCGGGCAACTTCAGCATGTACGTCTACGATGCCGCCAGCGGCGCCTACCTTTCCAACGCCTCCGGCCCGCTGGACTTCGATTCGGTCACGCCGGGCATCCAGAACTTCGACCCCGCCGTGCATTCGCTGAACGACGTGCGCGACGCGCTGAACAACACCTTCGGCGCCTACATCACCGCCGACATCGTGGACAACAAGCTGGTGGTGCGCAGCAACGACGGCTACAAGTTCGGCGTGGGGGGGGATTCGTCCGGCCTGCTGGCGGGCCTTGGGCTGAACACCTACTTCCAGGGCTCGGACGCGTCCACCATCGCCGTGCGGCCCGACGTGCGCAGCGACACCAATTTCATCAATGCCGGCAAGATCAACGGCGGCAGCGAGGCCAACGCGGGCGACAACGACACCGCCACGGCCATCGCTGCGCTGGCCACCAAGGAAGTGACCATCGCCACCACCTTCGAGCGGGCCAGCTCGCAGACCCTGTCGGAATACTACAGCGCCATCGTGGCCACCGTGGGCGCGGACACCGCGTCCACCAAGTTCAACGCGGCCTATACCGCCACGCTGGCCAAGGACCTTGACGAGCGCCAGAGCCAGGTGGCCGGGGTGAACCTGGACGAGGAGATGGCGAACCTGGTCAAGTTCCAGCACGCCTACAAGGCGGCGGCCAAACTGGTGACCACGGCGGACCAGATGATGCAGACGCTGCTGGGCCTCAAGCAGTAGCGACGGAAGGAGTCTCCCATGGCAGGACGCGTCTCGCAGCGGACCATGTTCGACAACTACATCTCGAACATGAACTACGCGCTGTCCAATCTCATGGAATCGAACATGCAAGCGTCCAGCCAGAAGCAGGTCAACCGCCCCTCGGACGACCCCGTGGGCATGGCCCGCATCCTGAACTACCGCGCCTCGCTGGCCACCAACGAGCAGTACCAGAAGAACGTCAGCCAGGCCGAAAGCTGGCTGAGCCTCGCGGACAAGACGCTGACCCAGGTGAGCACCGTGCTCACCCGCATCAAGGCGCTGGCCGAGCAGGCGGCCACCGGCACGGTGAGCCCCGAGAACCGCAAGGAAATCAGCTACGAACTGCGCGAGCTGTACGGGCAGCTCATCAACCTGGCCAACACCGAGAACGAGGGGCGGCACATCTTCGCCGGGCACAAGATCGAGGACGCCGCCTACGTGGCGGGGCTGGCCGTCACCGCCAACGACCCGGCCCTGTCGAACACCACGTTCACCGTGGAGGGCGGGGCCAGCAACACCATCGTGTTCCAGTTCCTGGAAAGCGGCACCATCGGCACCGACGCGCTGGACTACCGCTATTCCGAGGACGGCGGCACCACCTGGAAGACCGGCACCCTGGCCTCCAACGCCGCGCCGGTGATGCTGGGCGGGGCGCGCCTGACCATGACGCCGGGGGCCACGGTGACCGCCGTGGACACCGCCAACGAGCACGAGACGGACAACGGCACCTGGCTGTATATCCGGCCCACGGCCATCTACAAGGGCGACGACTCCACCTCGACGGGCCTCACGGCCGACCGGTACGGCGCCGCCGACATCGCGGCCACGGCCGACGGGTCGTTCCAGCGCGACGTTATGGTGCGCATCGACCAGTCGGGCACGCTCAACGGGGCCATCAGCTATTCGTACAGCCTGGACGGCGGCTCAAGCTGGGTGCCCGCCACCGCCTCGGGCACGGGCGGCCCCGTGTCGCTGCTGGTGCCCGGCGGCTTCCTGACCCTGGCCTCCAACGGGGGCAACGCGCTGACGGCGGGCGACCAGTTCGTCATCCGGCCGCGCCGCGCCGCGCTGGAGTACGAGATTTCGCCCGGCGAATACATGTCGGTGAACAACGTGGGCAAGGACATCTTCGGCGGGCTGTACCAGGCGCCGGGGCAGTCCAACGCCACGGCGGTGTACGGCGGCGACGGGCGCAACATGTTCGAGGTGGTGGGCAGGCTCATCGCCTACACCGAAACCAACAGCCAGACCGGCATCCAGCAGGCGCTGGACGAACTGGGCACCGCCTCCAAGGTCATCCTGACGGCGGCGGCGCGGGTGGGCGGCAAGGAAAACCGGCTCGACGTGGTGCAGGGCATCCTGGAGTCGCAGGAAGACGACCAGACCATGCGCATGAGCAGCATAGAGGACGTGGACGTGGCCAAGCTGATGACGCAGCTCGCGCAGCAGCAGCTGACCTACAACAGCGTGCTCAAGTCGTCGTCCATGATCATGCAGATGAATCTCACGAACTTCCTGTAAGGGCCGGCGGCACCCATGCTCATACTTACGCGCAGGCCGGGCGAAAGCCTGTACCTCGGCGACAACATCCGCATCACCATCCTTGGCATGCAGGGAAAGCAGGTCAAGATCGGGCTCGACGTACCCGGCGACATGGTCGTGTACCGAGAGGAAGTCTACCGGCGCGTCATGGAGGAAAACCGCATGGCGCTCGAAACCAGCAACGCTGACCTGCTCGCGGCGACACAGATATGGCACGACAGAACGAAAGAGTGATCCAGACCCGGCTCGGCCGCCAGAAGGTGGCGCTGGACAAGGTGCTGTACTTTCCCCGGGGTCTCATGGGCTTCGAGGACAGGCACGAGTTCACGCTGCTGCAACTGCGCGAGGGCGCGCCCTTCCTGATCCTGCAAAGCATGGACGACCCGCGTCTGGGCTTGCTGGTGGGCGACCCGTACAGCTTCCTCGACGACTATCCCATCCGCGTCGGCGACGCGGAGCAGAAGCTGTTGCGGCTGCGCACCATCCGCCAGGTGGCCGTGCTGGTCACCGTGTCCATTCCGCCGGGACGGCCCGAAAAGACGGCCCTGAACCTCACCGGCCCCATCCTGATCAACCACGAGGCCCGGCTGGGCCTTCAGGTGCCCCAGACCGACGGGCGCTTTCCCACGCAGTACTACCTGCACGAGCAGGGCGGCTGCCCGGCGGAGCGCGCGCCGGATTGCGAGGACGGCGAGGACAAGGATGCGGACAAGGACGCGGACGGGACCGGGAACGGCGAGGACGGCGAGGCGTAGGCCCGGCTGGCCCGGACCGCCGGATGAACGGCAGTGCACACGAAAGGGCGGCCCCCATGGGGGCCGCCCTTTCGCATGGCGACAACGGATACGGCGGACACGGCAGGCTCCCGAAATTCCCGCGTGGCCGGTGGAGGAGGCGGTTTGCGTCAGTCGCCCCGGCGGGCGCGTTCCCCGGCCACCAGGCCGGAAAGCCCCATCTTGCGGATGCGGTAGCCCATCTGGCGCGGGGTGATGCCCAGCGCGGCGGCGGCGCGGTGCTGCACCCAGCCGTTGCGGCGCAGGGCGGCGATGATCTCGTTGCGCTCGATGTCGCGCAGGGTGGTGGGGTGGGAATCCCCGTGCAGGGCGTTCCCGTCGCCGTGCCCGGCGTGGGCGTCGTGGAGGGACGGCCCGGCTCCGGGCCCGGCTCCGGCCATGACGTCCGCATGGCCGTGCAGCCCCATGCCGCCCCCCATGCCCGCCATACCTCCCGTTCCCCCCATGCCCCCTGTTCCCCCCACTCCCCCCACCCCCATTGTCGCGGCCGGATACGGCCAGTCGGGCTGGGCGTTCTCTGTGGCGGAATGCTCCAGCAGCGGTTCCAGGAAGCGCCGGTCGATCTGGCCCGACTCGGACAGGATGGCCAGGCGTTCGATGAGGTTTTCCATCTCGCGCACGTTGCCGGGCCATTCGTGGCGGCGCAGCAGGCCCAGCGCGTCCGGGGCCAGGGTAATCACCCGGCGGTAGTCGCGCGCGGCCTTGGCCAGGAAGTGGTTGAGCAGGCGTTCCACGTCGTCGGGCCGTTCGCGCAGGGGCGGCACCCGGATGGGGAACACGCACAGCCGGTAGTACAGGTCCTGGCGAAAGCGCCCCTGCTCGGAAAGCTGGGCCAGGTCGCGGTTGGTGGCGGCCACGATGCGCACGTCCACGCGGTGGGTCAGGTTGCTGCCCAGCCGTTCGAATTCGCGGTCCTGGATCACCCGCAGCAGCTTGGCCTGGACGCCGGGCGGCAGTTCGCCGATCTCGTCGAGGAAGATGGTGCCCCGGTGGGCCTCCTCGAAGCGCCCGGCCCGGCCGGTGGCCGCGCCGGTGAAGGCGCCCTTCTCGTGGCCGAACAGTTCCGCCTCCAGCAGCGTTTCCGGGATGGAGGCGCAGTTCACCTTCACGAAAGGGTGCACCATGCGGTCGGAAAGGTTGTGCAGCAGCCGCGCGATGAGCGTCTTGCCCACGCCCGATTCGCCCAGCAGCAGCACCGTGGCCCTGGTGGGGGCCACGCGCTCTATCTGGCGCTGCACGTCGAGCATGGCCGCGCTGCGGCCCACGATGTAGTCGCCCCGCTCGTCCAGCACGCGGGTGCGCAGCTTGACGTTTTCGCGGCGCAGGGTGTCCACCCGCTCGTCGACCTGTTCGTTCAGGCTCAGGAACTGGGCCACCAGGGTGGCCACGATGCCCAGGAATTCCACGTCCTCGGAGGTGGAGACCTCGTCGCTGAACAGGCGGTCCACGTTCAGCACGCCGATGGGCGCGCCCTGCTTCAGGATGGGCACCCCGAGAAAGGATATCTTGCCCTTCTCCACCTTGCGCGCCCCGGTGCGGTCGAGAAACAACGGGTCGGTGCGCACGTCGCGCACGATGTACGGGCGGGCGGTCTGGAAGATGGCGCCCGTCACCCCCTCGTCCAGCCGGTACACGCCGCGCCCGCGTTCCTCGGGGGTGAGCCCGTGCGAGGCGGCGATGACCAACTGCCCGGTCTCGCGGTCGGGCAGGGTGATGGTGGCGCGCTTCATGGAAAGGGTTTCCGAAAGCACGCGCAGCACGTCCTCCAGCGACTGTTCGAGGTTCAGGGCCCGGTCGAAGACCTGGCTGATGGCGTAGAGGGCCTTGAGTTTCAGGCTTTGCAACGTGCACGGCATGCCCGCTGCGTTGCAAGGATGGTTCCGTGGCGGCGGGGCGGGGTGATGTGGAAAATCAGGGAACGATTCTAGACTGTTGCGGTGTGGGCGGTGTGGGCGGTGTGGGCGGCGGGACGGCTTGGTGTGGAAGTGTTTTGACAATTAACGAAAAAAACGAGCGCCAGAAATGCCATTTTTGAGAAAATGGCATTCCTGGCGCTCCGTTACATCAACTGTGGGGGATGGGGGCGTCAGACCTCGGAGCGGGAGGTGTCGTCGTCCCCGCCGGGGCCGGTGGTTCCTGCCTTGCCGCGGGGGGCGGCCTGGCTTTCCGGCGCGGACGGGGTGGGGCCGGGCAGCCCTTCGATGGCGCGCACGTGCACGTCCATCTGCGGGAAGGATATCTCGATGCCGTTCTCGCGGAACAGGCGGTCGATGGCCCGGCGCAGGTCGGACGCGGTGGAGGCGCCGTAGTTCAGGTCGTCCACCCACACCCGCAGCACGAAGTCCAGGCTGCTGGGGCCGAATTCCTGGAACAGCACGTTGGGCGCGGGCTCGCGCAGCACGTGCGGGTGGTCGGCGGCGGCCAGCTTCAGCAGTTCGGTCACCTTGTCGATGTCCGAGCCGTAGGCCACGCCCACGGCCACGTCACGGCGCATGCGCAGGCTGTTGCGGGTCCAGTTGGTGAGCCGGTTGGACACGAACTCCGCGTTGGGCACGAAGATCACGGCGTTGTCGAAGGTTTCCACCGTGGTCGAGCGGATGCTGATCTTGCGCACCGTGCCCCACGTCTCGCCGATCTGGATGATGTCCCCTTCCAGCAGCGAGCGGCCGAAGATGAGGATGAGCCCGCTGAAGAAGTTGTTGAAGATGGTCTGCAACCCGAAGCCCAGGCCCACGCTGAGGCCCCCGGCGATGACCGTGAGGCTGGTCAGGCTGACGCCCAGCGCGTTCAGCACCACCAGGCCGAACAGCGCCCACAGGGCGTAGGTCAGCCCGGTCTGCAACGGTGGTATCACGCCGCGCTCCACGCGGGGCAGGCGGGCGGGCAGGTTGTCCAGGAACGAGGTGCCCACGGCGATGGCCGAACGGGTGAGGTAGAACAGCAGCACCAGCCCCAGCACCCGCAGCGAGTTGAACGACACCGAGCCCACGTTGACGTTCAGTTCCAGCGCCTGGCGCATCATGTACGGCCCGCCGGGGAAGGCGGACATCCACGGCAGCAGGGTGGCGGCGGCCACCACCCACATGGCGGGCGCGCCAAGGCCCAGCACCAGGCCGCGCAGCAGGGCGCGCATGCCCTTTTCCGGCAGGCGTTCCGCCAGCAGGGTCACGAAGGCCACCAGCACCGCGCCCAGTTGCAGGGCCACGGCCAGGGCCAGCCCCACCAGGAAGAACGGGATGGCCAGCCGCGCCCAGCCGAACACCGCCGCCAGCAGCGAGATGACGCACAGCGCGGGCTCGCAGGCCAGCAGCACCCGTTCCAGCAGGGGCAGCACCCGGGGCTTGCCGCGCCGGGCGCGCAGGGCCAGCACCGCCACCATGCACAGCGCCCACACCGGGGCCAGCAGCACGGCGGGCGGGTTCAGGAACAGCAGCAGCACCCCGATGGCCGCCGGGGCGAACAGCAGCGACAGGGGCGAGCGCTGCGGCACCCCGGCCAGGCCGGTGGCGCGCAGGCTCCAGACCAGGGTCAGTTCGCCCCACAGCAGCAGAAGGTGCGCGGGCACCACCACGGCCCGGTACACCTCGCCGCCGCGCGTCCACGAGGCGAAGTGCAGGGCGATGCCGATGGCGATCCACGGCCAGCTGCGGGCGGCCACGTTGCGGCAGCTCTGGGCCCAGCCGCCGGGCAGCTGGCAACCGCGCCGCAGGGCCAGCCTGCCCAGCAGGAACAGGGGCACGGCCAGGAAGGCGAAGCGCAGCAGCAGCGCGCCCCAGTCGCGGGCGTTCTGCGGGAACTCCGTGGCCAGGCGCACCTCCACCGTGTCGGACCATGCGGCCAGGTTGGCGGGCAGCGACTGCCACACCAGAAGGTCCATCAGCGAACTGGAGGCCACCAGATAGTAGGTGCGCCACAGCGCGGGCAGTTGCGCGTCGATCTGCTCCAGGGCCTGGGCCAGCTTGGCGCTCACCGCATGGCCGGGGTCCAGCGCGCGGGAAAGGCGGGTGCTCAGGGCCGTAAGGTTCCTGCGGCCCTCGGTGAGCTTGGCGAGGTATTCGGAGAGATCCTTGGAAAGGTCGCTGGACCGTTCGGCGGCCAGATGCCCGGAAAGTTCCTTGTCCAGCGCGTTGAAGTCGTCCAGGCGCTGGCGCACGGCGGCGTCCATGGACTCCATGGGGGCCAGGCGGCCCAGCAGGGTGCGCTGGACCGAGGCCATCTGGCGGCGGATGGCGGCCATTTCGCTGGGGTGGTTGCGGCTCAGCTGGTACAGCGCGAACAGGCGCTGGTAGTCGCGCTGCATGGCGGCCACCTGGGCGTCCAGGGTCTTGACCATGTCCGGCAGCGACTTGCGCAGCCGGTCGGTTTCCTGGACCAGCGTGGTCAGTTCCTGGCCGCGCGTCTGCCAGATGACGTCCATGGACTGCTGGCCGTCCGGTGCGTCCTTGGGCGCGTCGTCCGGCAGGGACGATGCCGCGTCGGTGACCGGGGGCGCGGCCTGGGCCGCCAGCGCGGGCCGGGGGGCGAGCAGGCCGGAGCGCTGGGGGGCGAAGCAGGCAAGCAGGGCCAGGCCCAGCAGGGCAAGCAGCACGGCCGGGCGGTGCGGGGCGGGGGCGGGGCGGCGCGGCGACGCGCCGAGCGGGCGATGTATGGGGGCATGAAGCATGAAGGTCTGCATCCTGTGTTTTTTGGGGGGCGTGGCGTCTTCCGCGTCCGTCCGCCGGGTGGGGGCGGTCCCGCGGCGGCTCCGAGGCGGCTCCGAGGCGGTCGGCGCGGGCCGGACTTCACCATATACGCCGACGCCGCGCGTTCTTCAACGTCGGCGGATGCGCGGCCGCTGGACGCGCGGCCTGATTTTTCATCGGAACCGCTTGCCCGGTTAGGGAAATTGGGGAACAATGCAAGTATTCACGTCACCCATGGCCCATGTCCGGCACGCGTTGCGCGCAACGCGTGCCCGGCCGGAGCGGAAGGCCCGTTCCGGCGCACGGCCGCCCGGCGCGGCCGGAAAACGCGCGGGGCCACGGTTGGCGAACCCAGGAGGAAACCGGCATGACCCCGGCTTTGCCGCTCGCCGCGCTGGTGCCCGTGCCCGACCCCGTACCGGGGCCGTGGGGGTGGTTCCAGGCGCTCTTGCTGCTCACCTTCGTGGTGCACCTGCTGTTCATGAACGTGGTGCTGGGCACGGCGGTGATCACCCTGTTCCGGTCGCTGCGCACGCCGTTCGCGCCCAATGACCAGATCAACACGGACATCCGCGAGACGGCGGCCTGGGTGCCCCGCGCCATGGCGTTGGCCGTGAACTTCGGCGTGCCGCCGCTGCTGTTCCTGCAGGTGCTGTACGGGCAGTTCATCTACCCCAGTTCCATCCTGATGGCCGTGTGGTGGCTGGGCATCGTGGGCTTCGTGATGATGGCCTACTACGGCTTCTACCTGTACGGCCTGGGGCACGCCGTGCTCGGCCCGCGCCGCACGCTGGTGGCGGGCATCAGCGTGGCGCTGCTGCTGGTCAACGCCTTCGTGCTCACCAACAACGCCACCCTGATGCTGGACCCGGCCCGCTGGACCGGCTACGCGGCCTCGCCCGGCGGCACCCTGCTGAACTGGGGCGAACCTTCGCTGCTGCCGCGCTACCTGCACATGGTGACGGGCGCGGTGGCCGTGGGCGGGCTGTTCGTGGCCGGGCGCGCGCAACTGCTGCTGAAGGCGGGCGGCCCCGTGGCCTCCGGTCCGCAGGGGCCGCAGGACTGGAACCTGCGCATCACCGAGGGCCTCAAGTGGTTCACCCACGCCACCTACGCCCAGTTCGTGCTGGGCGCGTGGTTCCTGTTCAGCCTGCCGGGACCCATGGCGCGCCTGTTCATGGGCGGGCACGGGCTGGCCACCGGCGCCTTCGCGCTGGGCCTTGCGGGCACGGCGCTGGCCCTCGTCGCCGCCCGGCAACGCCGGGTGTGGCTGGCCACGGGCGCCACGGTGGGGGTCATCTTTCTGATGGCGGCCATGCGCGCCGTGCTGCGCGACGCGTGGCTGGCCCCGCACCTGAACGCGTCCATGGCGAAGGCGGCCGCCGTGCCGGCCATTCCCCCCCAGCTTCCGATGGCGGGGCAGGACGGCGCGGCCGCGCTGTTCGTGGTGTCGCTGGTGGCGGGGGCCGCCGCCGTGTGGTGGCTGGTGGTCATCGCCCGCCGCAGCGGGAAGGAGGCGTAGGCCATGCAGTACCCGGTCTGGCAACTGCCGGTGAACGGCGGCCTGCTCATCGCGCTGATTTCGGTCATCCACGTGTTCGTGGCCCAGTTCGCCGTGGGGGGCGGGTTCTTCCTGGTCATGGCCGAGCGCAAGGGCCACGCCGAAGGCAGCAACGAGATATTGCAGTGGGTGAAGCGGCACAGCCGGTTCTTCGTGCTGCTGACCATGGTCTTCGGCGGGGTGACCGGGGTGGGTATCTGGCTGATCATCTCGCTGGTCAGCCCGGCGGCCACCTCGCAACTGGTGCATCTATTCCTGTACGGCTGGGCCACGGAGTGGGTGTTCTTCCTGGGCGAGATCGCGGCCCTGCTGGTGTACTACTACACCTTCCAGCGCTGCATCTCGGGCCGCATGAGCAAAAGGGACCACATGACGGCGGGGTGGCTGTACGCGCTGTTCGCCTTCCTGTCGCTGTTCATGATCAACGGCATCATCGGCTTCATGCTCACCCCCGGCGAATGGCTGCGCACCGGCGACTTCTGGGACGGGTTCTTCAACCCCACCTTCTGGCCCGCGCTGGTGTTCCGCTTTTCGCTGTGCCTGCTGCTGTCCGGCCTGTTCGCCATGATCACGGCCCTGCGCATTCCCAACCCGGAAACGCGGGAGACCATGGTCCGCTGGTCGGCCAAGTGGGTCTGTGTGCCCTTCATCGGGCTGCTGCTGGGCGCGGCATGGTATTTCACCTCACTTCCCCTTGACCAGCAGGCCATGATCCTGCGCCGGACGGAGGACATCCGTCCCTTCGTCCTGGCCTGGCCGGTGGTCACGCCGCTGCTGTTCCTGGGCGGGCTGGCCTTTTTCGTGAAGGCCGGCGGCAGGGCGCGGGCCGTGCTGGCGGGCGTGGTGCTGCTGCTGGGCCTTGCGCAGGTGGGGGCCTTCGAGTGGGTGCGCGAAACGGGCCGCCGTCCGTGGGTCATCCACGGCTACATGTATTCCAACGGCATCCGCGCGGCGGACGTGGAACGCATGCGGCGCGACGGCGCGCTGTCGCTCACCGCCTGGGCGGGGGCGCGCGAGGTGACCGAGGCCAACCGCCTGGAGGTGGGCCGGTTCCTGTGGGCGCAGCAGTGTTCCAGCTGCCACGGCATGGGCAACCCCATGCTGGACATGGTGCCGCGCGCGGCCAGGCGCGGCGTGGCCGGGCTGGAGGCGCAACTGGCCGGGCAGGGCAAACTGCTGCCCTACATGCCGCCCTTCTGCGGCACCCCGGCCGAGCGCAACGCGCTGGCAACCTACATCGCGCACGAAGTGGAACGCCGTTTGGCGCGCTAGGCCGCCCGGAATATGCATTTGTGATCTTTCGGCAGCAACGACGCAGGGAGATGCGACGATGAGCAAGAACGATACCCGCATGACCGAGAACCTGTTCCGCGTGTGGCTGATCGTGGTGGCCGTGTTCGTGGCGGGCTTTCTGGGCGCGCAACTGTTCGCGCCGTCCATGCGGCCCGCCCCCGAACCGGCGGGACCAGTGGGTTCGACGGGTCCGGCCCGGACTGCTCCGGCCCGGACTGCCCCCGCCCAGGATTCCACGGTCCCGCAGGCCGAGGCCAGGACCGGCACCGGCTACGGGCGACTGGTCACCGACGTGCCCCCGTTCGACCCGGACAAGGACGGGCACGTGCTGGTGGCGTGGAGCAGGCAGGGCATGCAGCATGTCACCGACGCGGAACCCGCGTGGACCCTGCTGCCCCCCGGCTCCACCCTGCGGGCGCAACTGGTGCATCGCGGTCCCGGCCCCCAGGCGGTGACCGAGGGCGTGACCCTGACCTGGCGGCTGGACGGCGAGGCCAAGCCCTCGGCCGCGCAGCCCGCCGCCGTGGCCGATTCCTCGCTCACCCCCGCCGGGCAGGCCGCCACCACCCCGTCCGCGACACCGGCGGCCAAGGGGGCGGAAGGGGCGCAGGGCAAGGCCCCGCAGTTTTCCGGCGAACTGAAGCTGGTGGAAGGCACCACCCTGTACGAGGCCACGGGCATTCCCGTGCTGCCGTATGTGGGTAAGGACAGGTTCAACCCGTATCCCACGGTGACCGTGGAGGCGCGCGACGCCTCGGGCGCGCTGCTGGCCGTCACCCGCTGCGTGCTGCCGGTGTCCACCGAGATGGGCTGCCGCAACTGTCACGGCGGCCCGTGGAAGGTGGGCGGCGTGGCGGGCATATCCCCGGCCACGGCCGCCGACGTGCTGGAGGTGCACGACCGCATCAACGGCACGGACCTCGCGCAGCGCGCCAAATCCGGCACCACCGTGGTCTGCCGGGATTGCCATGAGCCGGGCGGCGACACGGCAGCGGGCAAGGCGGGCGCAAAGCCCTCCGGCACGCCCGTGCCCCCCGCCATGTCCGCCGCCATCCACGGCTGGCACGCCGCCTACATGGGCGGGCGCGGCGCGGATGCCTGCAATTCTTGCCATCCCTCCGCGCCCGACGGGGCCACCCGTTTCTGGCGCGACTACCACGTGACCAAGGGCCTGGACTGCACCCGCTGCCACGGGGCCATGGAAGACCATGCCCTGTCCCTGCTGCGCAAGGAGCAGGAGGCGGGCAACCCCGCCGCCGACCGGCTGATGGCGGCCATCACCCCCGTTGCTGTGCAGGACGTCAAGGACATGGCCCCGCGCACCCCGTGGGTGAACCTGCCCGACTGCGCGGGCTGCCACGACTTCGCGGAAAAGCCCAGATCCGCCACCGCCAGCGCCTTCAACAAGTGGACCGCCGACGCCGCCGGGCTGTACGCCGAACGCACCGACGACACCACCATGCTGCGCTGCCCGGCCTGCCACGGCGCGCCGCACGCGGTGTACCCGGCCCGCAACCCCCTTGGGCGCGACCGCGACAACATCCCCCCCATGCAGTACCAGCAGCACGCCCGGTCCATGGGCGCTTCCGGCAACTGCTTCGTCTGCCATGGCGAGACGCCGGAATTCTCGGTGCATCACCCGCTGGTGGAGCGCAAGGCGGTCACCGTCACCGTGCCGCAGGGGGCGAAGCTGGCCAAGCCGCGCGTGCCCTTCCCGCACGAGGCGCACACCCCCACCGTGGACTGCGGCACCTGCCATCACAAGGGCTACGTGGACGGCGGCCCCATGAAGTGCACCAGCGCCGGTTGCCACGACGTGGTGGTGGACGCGGAAACCGGCACCCCGCAGGAACGCGCCGACCCGCGCTACTTCCGCAACGCCTTCCACGGCGAAGGCCCCAGCTGCAACGCCTGCCACGCCCGGCTGCTGGCGGCGGGCAAGGCGGCGGGGCCTGTGGAGTGCCGGGACTGCCACAAGCTCAAGTCGTGAATGAACGCGGGCTGCGACGGCCTGCCTGCTGACCACATCATACCCACCGGGGCGCGCGGACATGCACCGCGCGCCCCGTCCGTTTCGGGCTGCCGTCCGCGTGCCCATTCTGCCAAATCAGACATATATCACTGATAACGTGGGAAAAAATTCCTTCCCATATCCCCGTGGTGTGGTATGCAGGGAATGCCGGGCATCAGCTTCGGCAGGGGGCCGCGCCGTTTTCCGTTCCGGCGGCCCATGCCCGACGCGCAGTTCCGCGCGCAACCTGCATCCTCACAAGGAGGCACGCCATGAGGATGAACAGGCGAGGCTTCATCAAGCTCGCAGCCACGGGCGCCGTGGCCACCGCGTTCGGGGGGCTGGGCATCAGCCTTGCCCCGGTCGCGGCCCATGCCGAAGGGCTGGCCATCGACAAGGCCACCCTGACCACTTCTGTATGTTGCTACTGCGCAGTGGGCTGCGGCCTGCTGGTCTGGACCGACCCCGTCACCGGGCGCACCATCAACATCGAAGGCAACCCGGACCATCCCGTCAACGAGGGCACCCTGTGCCCCAAGGGCGCGTCCATCTGGCAGACCGCCGAGCAGAGCCAGCGGGTGACCAAGGTGCTGTACCGCGCCCCCGGCAGCGACAAGTGGGAGGAAAAGTCATGGGACTGGGCGCTGCCGCGCATCGCCCGCAAGATCAAGGACACCCGCGACGCCTCGTTCGAGACGGTCAACGACAAGGGCCAGCCGGTCAACCGCACCCGGGCCATCGCGTCCGTGGGGTCCGCCGCCATCGACAACGAGGAAGGCTGGCTGTTGCAGGCCATGCACCGCTCGCTGGGCCTCGTCTATCTGGAGAGCCACGCCCGCATCTGACACAGTTCCACTGTGGGGGCTCTGGCAGAGTCCTACGGACGCGGCGCGATGACCAATCACTGGATCGACCTCAAGAACAGCGACGTGTTGCTGATCATGGGCAGCAACGCGGCGGAGAACCACCCCATCTCGTTCAAGTGGGTGACCCGCGCCCAGCAGCGCGGGGCAACGCTGATCCACGTGGACCCGCGCTTCACGCGCACCTCGGCCAAGGCCGATCTGTACGCGCCCATCCGCTCGGGCACGGACATCGTGTTCTTCGGCGGGCTGATCCGGCACATTCTGGAGAACGAGCTGTATTTCAGGCAGTACGTGGTGGACTACACCAACGCCTCGTACCTGGTGGGGCCGGACTACGACTTCAAGGACGGCCTGTTCTCCGGCTTCAACCCCGCCGCGGCAAGCTATGACCGGAAGACGTGGGCCTTCGTCACCGACGACAAGGGCGTCAGCCTGAAGGACCCCACCCTGAAGGACCCGCGCTGCGTGCTTCAGGTGATGCGCCGCCACTACGCCCGCTACGACCTGAAGACCGTGGTGGACGTCACCGGCATGCCGGAAGACAAGGTGCTGGCGGTATGGAACGCCTTCGCGTCCACGGGCAGGCCGGACCGGGCGGGCACCATCCTCTACGCCATGGGCCAGTGCCAGCACACCGTGGGCGTGCAGAACATCCGCGCCCTGTCCATGATCCAGATGCTGCTGGGCAACATCGGCATCGCGGGCGGCGGGGTCAACGCGTTGCGCGGCGAATCCAACGTGCAGGGCACCACGGATATCGCCCTCCTGTGCGACAACCTGCCCGGCTACCTGCCCATTCCCCGCGCCGTCTGGGCCGACTACGACGCCTACGTGAAGGCGGGCACCCCGGTCACCAGCGACCCGCAAAGCGCCAACTGGTGGTCCAACCTCGACAAGTACGCGGCGTCGCTGCTGAAGGCCATGTACCCGGAGGCGGACCACCGCACCGCCTACACCTGGCTGCCCAAGATCGACGACACCAGGGTGGTGGAATACTCCTGGCTGTCGCTGTTCGAACGCATGTACAACGGCGGCTTCAAGGGCGCGTTCGTGTGGGGGCAGAACCCCTGCGCGGGCGGGGCCAACGCGGGCAAGAACCGCAAGGCCATGGCCAACCTGGACTGGACGGTGGTGGTCAACCTGTTCGAGAACGAGACCTCGCTGTTCTGGAAGGGCCCCGGCGTCAACCCCAAGGACGTGAAGACCGAGGTGTTCTTTCTGCCCGCGTGCATGAGCGTGGAAAAGGACGGCTCCATCGCCAACTCCGGCCGCTGGCTGCAATGGCGCGAGAAGAGCGCGCAGTTCATGGGCGATTCGCTGAGCGACGGCGACATCGTCATCCGGCTGTTCGAGGAAGTGCGCAAGCTCTACAAGGCGGAGGGCGGCAAGTTCCCCGAGCCCATCCTGAACCTGGACACCGCCTACCTCAAGGACGGCTTCTACGACGCGGGCGCGCTGGCCAAACGCCTCAACGGCACGTTCCTGAAGGACGTGACCATCGCGGACAAGCAGTGGAAGGCGGGCCAGCAGGTGCCCGGTTTCGCCGCGTTGCAGCCCGACGGCTCCACCGCGTGCGGCTGCTGGATATTCTCCGGCTGCTACACCGAGCAGGGCAACATGATGGCCCGGCACGACCGCACCCAGACCCCGGAACAGGCGGCCATCGGCCTGTTCCCCAACTGGTCGTACGCCTGGCCCGCCAACCGGCGCATCCTGTACAACCGCGCCGGGGTGGACCAGACGGGCAAGCCCTTCGACCCCAGGCGCGCGGTTATCGCGTGGGACGGGACGAAATGGACGGGCGACGTGCCCGACGGCGGGTGGAAGCCCGGCGAAAAGCTGCCGTTCATCATGGTGCGCGAAGGGCGCGGCCAGTTGTTCGGCCCCGGCCGCGTGGACGGCCCCCTGCCGGAACACTACGAGCCCTTCGAAAGCCCGCTGGCGGCCAACCCCCTGTCGCCGCAACGGGTGAATCCCACGGCCCTGCACTTCGCGCACGAGGAAAAGGCCGTGCGCGACCCGCGCTTCCCCTACGTATGCACCACCTACCGGGTGACCGAGCAGTGGCAGTCCGGCGCCATGACCCGCAAGACCGCGTGGCTGAAGGAAATGCAGCCCGACGGCTTCTGCGAGATGAGCCGCGAGCTGGCGGCGCAGCTGGGCGTGGCCAACGGCGACCAGGTGGTGCTGGAATCGGTGCGCGGCAAGGTGCAGGTGGTGGCCATCGTCACCCCGCGCCTGAAGCCGTTCACCGTCATGGGCGAAACCGTGCACCAGGTGGGCATTCCCTGGCAGTTCGGGTGGGGCCAGAAGAAGAACGCCACGTTCGATTCGGCCAACCTGCTGTCGCCTTCGGTGGGCGACCCGAACACCGGCATCCCGGAGACTAAGGTCTTCATGGTCAACGTCCGCAAAGCCTGACCGGAACGTTCTTTTGCCCGCTGGCTTCGTCAAACGTCGCCTGCCGCTACGGTCGAATACGATAAGAGTATGCTCCCTCGCGGCAGCCTCGTTTTCCTTGCCAGCAGCCAAAATCTCCGTTCCGGCCGGGAACGGGATAGGATAGGTGACCCATGAGCGAGAACAAGGGCAAGACCTTCTTCATCGACCAGACCCGCTGCACCGCCTGCCGGGGCTGTCAGGCCGCCTGCAAGCAGTGGAAGAAGCTGGCCGCCGACGAGACGGTGAACACCGGCAGCTACCAGAACCCGCCGGACCTCAACGGGCACACCTTCAAGCTGGTGCGCTTCAACGAGGTGGAGGTGGACGGAAAGCTGAAGTGGGTGTTCTTTCCCGAGCAGTGCCGCCACTGTCTGGAGCCGCCGTGCAAGATGATGGCCGACGCCTTCATCCCCGGCGCCATCATCCAGGACGAGGCCACCGGCGCGGTGCTCTACACCGAAAAGACGAAGGACCTGGATTACCAGACGATTCGTGAAGCCTGCCCCTACGACATCCCCCGCAAGGAGGAGTCCACCGGGCTGCTCTCCAAGTGCAACATGTGCATCGACAGGGTGCGCGCGGGCATGCTGCCCGCCTGCGTCAAGACCTGCCCCACGTACACCATGCACTTCGGCGACCGGGACGACATGCTGGCCTTGGCCCGCGCGCGGCTGGCGGAAGTGCAGAAGACATCCCCGGCGGCCCTGCTGGCCGATTCCGACCTGGTTCGGGTGCTGTACCTGTGCGAGGTGCACCCCAGCCACTACCACCACCGCATGGTGGCCGACGCCTCGGACCGCATCGGGCCGTTCAGCCGCCGGGCGCTGCTGGCCATGCGCCCGCTGCGCACGGGGTAGCCGCCGCATGGCGGGTACCGCCAGACCGGAAAACACATCGGGCCGTCCGCATCGCGCGGACGGCCCGTTTCATGTGCGGCGGCTGGAGGTTGCCCCCCTGCGCATGCCGCAGGAAAGCCTGCCGCATTGCATCAGTCGGCGCGGCACGGCGCCTTGTCGTTCCTGTATGCCTTCAGGAAGACATTGACGGCGTTCTTTATGGCGATATCTGCTTCGGCATCCGTTATCTCATGCCTGATGCAAAGCATGAGCGGCATGTGGAAGGGAGATTCGCAAAGCGCGAAAAAATGGTCTGCTGCGGTTGATGTGCATGGAATGTCAAGCAACCCATCGGAATGTGCGGTTGCAAGATACGCTTCGAACTGTCCCTTGAACTTCAGGATGCAGGTTTCGTAAAAAATACGGCCGATTTCCGGGAGGCGGGGGGCTTCATGATAGAACAGGCGAAGCAGTGCGATGGAGGTTTCATCCACGATAAGTCCGAGAAACCGTTTCCCGAGTATGGTCAGCACGCTTTCCGGATATTTCGCATGGTCCGGCAGCTTGAAGACCCACGCATCCGCCTGCATCCTGTCTTGCAGGTAGGCTTCGAAGAGGGCCTCCTTGCTGTTGAAGTAGGCGTACAGCGTGCCCTTCGAGCCCCCCACGGCGGCCGCGATCTGCGACATCGAGGTGCCCTGGTAGCCGTGTTCGAGAAACAGCCCTCCGGCGATTTCGAGAATCCTGGACCTTCGGTCCCGTGGCGGACGGCCCTGTGTCATGACGTGTCCCCTTCCTTGGCGATGAGTACCGGCAGCATACCCGACATGGGCGGGTGTTGACAACGCAGCGTTTGAACCGTACCGTACGGTCATAAACAGGAAGGCGCAAGGCGTTGGCCGGAGGACGCGTATGTGCACCCCGCAGGACGAAAAGACGAGGACGCGGCTGCTGCACGCGGCGAAGGTGGTCTTTGCGTCGGACGGCCTGGAGAAGGCCACCGTCCGGAAGATCATCACGCTGGCGAAAACCAACATCGCCGCGGTGAACTACCATTTCGGCAGCAAGGAAAACCTCTATGTCGCGGTGCTGCGGGACTATCTGGAGCAACGCCTGCGCCGCAACCCGAGGGACGGCGGCGTGCACGCCCTGTCCACGCCACGGGAACGCCTGCGCGTGTACGTGCGCAGCGTGCTGGCGCAGTTCACCTGCGATGAGGACCCCGTTTCGGCCCGTTTGGGCAAGCTGCTGGCGCAGGAGTTCATCCAGTCGTCGTCACGATATTTCCATGCCATCATCGATGACTATTGCGGCCCGTCGTACACGATGCTGGTCGACATCCTGAAGCCGCTGCTGCCCGGCGCGGACAGGGTGGTCGTATCGCGCTGCGCCGCGAGCATCCTGGGCCAGTGCATCCTGTACGGACAGGCCAGGGAAGTCATCAGCGCCATGTCGCCCGCCATGGTGCTGAACCCCGGCAACGTGGACGCCGTGGCGGAGTTCATCGTGGAATTCACGCTTGGCGGCATAGAGCGGTTGAATGTGGACCGCGCCATGCCCGCCCTTTCCTGAAAGACGGAACAACCTCAAGGATATTCACGGAAGGTTCAGGAAATCATATGGATACCAAACGTCTTATTCCGCTTGTCATCATCTGCGCCGCGCTTGTCGCGGCGCTTTCCGGTTGCGGCCAGGACCAGCAGGCGGCCGGTCCTGCCCCAGACCCGGAGGCCACGGTGGTGACCGTCCGGCCCCGTCCGGTGACGCTTTCCACCATCCTGCCGGGGCGCACCTCCGCGTTTCTCGTTTCCGGCGTGCGCCCGCAGGTGGGCGGCATCATCCAGAAGCGCCTGTTCCGGGAAGGGGCGGACGTGAAGGAAGGCGAGGTGCTCTACCAGATCGACCCCGCCACCTGGCAGGCCGCCCACGACAGCGCCAAGGCCGCTCTGGCCAAGGCCGAGGCCGCCGTGGAACCCGCCCGGCTCAAGGCCGAACGCTACGCGGACCTGGTGAAGACCAACGGCGTGAGCAGGCAGGACAACGACGACGCGCAGGCCGCCTACAAGCAGTCCGTGGCCGAGGTGGCGGCGGCCAAAGCCGCGCTGGAAACGGCGCGCATCAACCTGGGCTACACCCGCATCACCGCCCCCATCTCGGGGCGCATCGGCCGCTCGGCCGTGACGCCCGGCGCGCTGGTCACCGCCAACCAGGCCGATGCGCTGGCCACGGTGCAGCAGACCGACCCGGTGTACGTGGACGTCACCCAGTCCACCGGCGAGTTGCTGCGGCTCCGGCGCGCCCTGGCCGACGGCAGGCTGCGCAGGGCCGGGGCCGACGGCGCAAGGGTGACGCTGCTGTTCGAGGACGGCAGCGCCTATCCGCTGGAAGGCACGTTGCAGTTCTCGGACATCTCCGTGGACCAGAACACCAGCGTGGTGACCCTGCGCGCCCTGTTCTCCAATCCGAAGCGCGACCTGCTGCCCGGCCTGTACGTGCGCGCCGTGCTGGAAGAGGGCGTGAACGAGAACGCCATCCTGGTGCCGCAGGCCGCCGTGACCCGCGACTCCAAGGGCAACCCCACGGTGCTGCTGGTCGGGGCCGACGGCACGGTGGAGCGCCGTTCCATCGGCGTGGACCGCGTGGTGGGCGGCGACTGGCTGGTGAGCGAAGGGCTGGCCGTGGGCGACCGGGTGATCGTGGAGGGATTGCAGAAGGTGACGCCCGGCGGCAAGGCGCGGGCCGTGGAGATGGACGCCGCCAATCCCGCGCCCGGCTTATCCGGCACACCTGGCGCGACCGGCACACCTGGCACGACCGGCATATCCGGCACGACCGGCTCATCCGGCACGACCGGCGGCGCACAGCCCGCTGCAACCCCGGTCGCGCACCAGTAGGCGCGGGGAGCACGCATCATGGCAAGATTCTTCATCGACCGCCCGGTCTTCGCCTGGGTCATCGCCATCATCATCATGCTGGCGGGGGCCCTGTCGATCATGAGCCTGCCCATTTCGCAATACCCCAAGATCGCCCCCACGGCGGTCACCATCAGCGCGTCGTACCCCGGCGCTTCCGCCAAGACCATGGAGGACACCGTCACCCAGGTCATCGAGCAGAAGATGAAGGGCATCGACAACCTGCGGTACATGGCGTCCACCAGCGACGCCACGGGGCAGGCCTCCATCACCCTGACCTTCGACGCGGACACCGACCCGGACATCGCCCAGGTGCAGGTGCAGAACAAGCTCTCGCTGGCCACGCCCATGCTGCCGGAAGCCGTGCAGCGCCAGGGCATCACCGTGAACAAGAGCACGTCGAACTTCCTGCTGATCATCGCGCTGGCCTCGGACGACCCGTCCATGACCGGCCGCGACCTCAGCGACTATGCCGCAACCTACCTGCTCGACCCCATCAGCCGCGTGGACGGCGTGGGCGAGACCGAACTCTTCGGCGCCCAGTACGCCATGCGGGTGTGGCTCGATCCGCACAAGCTGCTGAACTACAAGATGACCCCGGCGGACGTCAGCGCGGCCATCACCGCCCAGAACGCCCAGATTTCCGCCGGACAGATCGGCGGCACCCCCGCCGTGCCGGGGCAGGGCATGAGCTTCACCATCCTCTCGCAGTCGCTGCTGCAAACCAGGGAGGAGTTCGAGCAGATCGTGCTGCGGGTGAACCAGGACGGCTCCACGGTGCGCTTGGCCGACGTGGCGCGGGTGGAACTTGGCAGCGAAAGCTACGACGCGGTCTCGCGCTTCAACGGCAAGCCCTCCACCGGCATCGCCATCAAACTGGCCACCGGGGCCAACGCCCTGGACACGGTGAAGCGCCTGCGCGCCACCATGGAGGAATTGTCCAAGACCCTGCCTGAAGGCATCCACACCGTCTTTCCCTATGACACCACGCCGTTCGTGCGGGTGAGCATCGAAGAGGTGGTCAAGACGCTGGCCGAGGCCATCCTGCTGGTGTTCCTGGTCATGTACCTGTTCCTGCAGAACATGCGGGCCACCATCATTCCCACCATCGCCGTGCCCGTGGTGCTGCTGGGCACCTTCGGGGCGCTGGCGGCCTTCGGCTTCTCCATCAACATGCTGACCATGTTCGCCATGGTGCTGGCCATCGGCCTGCTGGTGGACGACGCCATCGTGGTGGTCGAAAACGTGGAGCGCATCATGACCGAGGAAGGCCTGCCCCCCAGGGAGGCCACCCGAAAGTCCATGGGCGAGATCACCGGGGCGCTGGTGGGCATCGCGCTGGTGCTGTCGGCGGTGTTCATTCCCATGGCCTTCATCTCCGGGTCCACGGGGGTCATCTACCGCCAGTTCGCGCTGACCATCGTCTCGGCCATGGCCCTTTCGGTGGTCGTGGCCATCGTGCTCACCCCGGCCCTGTGCGCCACCATCCTGCGGCCCCTGCACAAGCAGGAACACAAGGCCCAGCGCGGGTTCTTCGGTGCGTTCAACCGCATGTTCGACCGGGCCAACCGGGGGTATCGCGGCCACGTTTCTGGCCTGATCCGCCGCGTGGGCAGGACGATGTTCGTCTATCTCGTACTGCTCGCGGGCATGGGCTACCTGTTCCTGCGCCTGCCCACCGGCTTTCTGCCGGAAGAGGACCAGGGAATGGTTTTCACCCAGGTGCAATTGCCCACGGGCGCGCCGCAGGAACGTACCCTGGAGGTGTTGCGGAAGCTCGAGACACATTACCTGGAGAGCGAAAAGGCCACGGTGAGTTCGCTGTTCACTGTGGCGGGGTTCAGCTTCGCGGGCAGCGGGCAGAACTCGGGCATGGCCTTCGTGCAACTGAAGCCGTGGAACGAGCGCGTGGGCGACGGCATGAGCGCGGCGGCAGTGGCCGGGCGCGCCATGGGGGCCTTTGCCGGGATCAAGAATGCCCTGATCTACTCCTTCACCCCGCCGGCGGTGATGGAACTTGGCAACGCCTCGGGCTTCGACCTGTTCCTGCAGGACCGCTCGGGCATCGGACACGAGGCGCTCATGCAGGCCCGTAACCAGTTGCTGGGCATGGCCGCGCAGAACTCCGTGGTCGTGGGCCTGCGCCCCAACGGGCTGGAGGACACGCCGCAGTTCCAGATCGACGTGGACCGGGCCAGGGCGGGCGCGCACGGCCTGTCCATGGCCGACGTGAACGATGCGCTCGGCACCGCGCTGGGCGGCACCTACGTCAACGACTTCATCGACAGGGGCCGCGTGAAGAAGGTCTACGTGCAGGGGGATGCGCCGTTCCGCATGATGCCGGAGGACATCAACGACTGGCACGTGCGCAACGCGCAGGGCGAAATGGTGCCGTTCTCGGCCTTTTCCTCCAGCCGCTGGACCTACGGTTCGCCCCGCCTGGAACGCTACAACGGCCTGCCCGCCGTGGAACTGCTGGGCACCGCGGCCCCCGGCAAGAGCACCGGCGAGGCCATGGCCGCCATGGAGGAAATGGCGTCCAGGCTGCCCACCGGCGTGGGCATCGAATGGACGGGCCTGTCCTATCAGGAACGCATGAGCGGCGAGCACACCTCCGTGCTGTACGCCATTTCCATCCTGGTGGTGTTCCTGTGCCTGGCCGCGCTGTACGAATCGTGGCTGGTGCCCACGGCGGTCATCCTGGTGGTGCCGCTGGGCGTCGTCGGGGCGCTGCTGGCCACGCTGGGCCGGGGCATGAACAACGACGTGTTCTTCCAGGTGGGGCTGCTGACCACCATCGGCCTTGCGGCCAAGAACGCCATCCTCATCGTGGAGTTCGCCATGGCCCAGGTGAAGGCGGGCACGCCGCTGCTGGAGGCCACCGTGGAGGCCGCGCGGCTGCGGCTGCGGCCCATCCTGATGACCTCGCTGGCCTTCCTGCTGGGGGTGCTGCCCATGGCCATCAGCACCGGTGCGGGCTCCGGCAGCCAGCGGGCCATCGGCACCGGCGTGGTCGGCGGCATGTTCTCGGCCACGGTGCTGGCGGTGTACTTCGTGCCGGTGTTCTTCGTGCTGGTGTACCGGTTCGCCACGCGCGGGCGAAAGGCCGGGAAGCCGGGGAACCCCGGTTCCGGAACGCCCGGCCCGGATTCCGGAACGCCCGGCACCGCCCTGCCCTCCAACGACAATCCAGCCGGAACCCCCGGCGAGGTGACGCGATGATGTCCACCACACCCATGCGCAGGGCCGCCCGGCTGGCGGCTGTGGCGGCGCTGGCCGCCCTGGCCCTGGCGCCATTGAACGGCTGCTCGCTGATACCCGAATACCACAGGCCCGCGCCGGACCTGCCCGCCGCCTGGAATGCGGGCGCGGCGGGACAGGCCTCCCTGTCCGCAGCCCAGCCGCAGGACTGGCGGCAGGTGGTGGCCGACGCCCCCATGGCCCGGCTGATCGACCTGGCGCTTTCCAACAACCGCGACCTGCGCGTGGCCGTGCTGCAGATAGAGAAGGCGCGCGCCCAGCACGCCATCGCCCGGGCCGACCTGTTCCCGCACATCGACGCCAGCGGCGGCGCGGACATGGGCCGTACCTCGGCGCCGCTGTCCACCACGGGCGATGCGTACACCTCGCATGCCTATTCGGTGGGCGTGGGCTTCAGTTCGTTCGAACTGGACCTGTTCGGGCGCATCCGCAGCCTGAAGGAGCAGGCCCTGGAGCAGTACCTGTCCACCGACGCCGCGGCCCGCAGCGTGCAGCTGACCCTTGTGGCCGAGGTGGGGCAGGCCTACCTGACCCTGGCCGCCGACCGCGAACAGCTGGACCTGGCGCGGGAGATACTGGAGACGGAACGCGCCTCGTTCGCGGTGGTGCAAAGCCGGTACGACAACGGCATCGCCGGGGAACTGGACGTGGCCCAGGCCCAGACCACGGTGGACACCGCCCGCGTCAACGTGGCGGCCGCCGAGGCCCGGGTGACGGCGGACGAGAACACCCTGGCCCTGCTGCTGGGCATGCCCCTGACACCGGACCTGGCCCCGGCCCGCAAACTGGCCGACGTGGCCCCGCTGGCCGACGTGCCCGCCGGGCTGCCGTCCGAGGTGTTGGCCCGCAGGCCGGACGTGGTGGAGGCCGAGCATTCGCTGAAGGCGGCCAACGCCAACATCGGCGCGGCGCGGGCGGAATACTTTCCGCGCATCGGGCTTACCGCCAGCTACGGCAACGCCAGTACGGAAATGAACGACCTGTTCCGCGCGGGCTCGCGCACCTGGAGCTTCGTGCCGCAGGCCACCCTGCCCATCTTCCACGCCGGGGCCATCCGCGCCGGTGTGGAATCGGCCGAGGCGGAGCGGGACATCCAGGTGGCCCAGTACGAGAAGACCGTGCAGACGGCGTTCAAGGAGGTGTCCGACGCGCTGGCGCAGGGCACGTCGCTGGCCACACAGGCCGAGGCCCAGGCCTCGCTGGTGCGGGCCACGGGCAAGGCCTACGACCTGTCCACCCAGCGCTACGAGCGGGGCGTGGACGGCTACCTGTCCAAGCTCGACGCGCAGCGGTCCCACGCCACCGCCCGGCAGACCCTGATTTCCGTGCTGCTTTCGCGCCAGAGCAACCGCCTGACCCTGTTCAAGGCGCTGGGCGGCGGCTGGAACGGCGAACCCATGCCCGGCACGGGGCATGCGCAGGCGAACGAAACCGGCTCCCCCGCACCTGCCGCGGCCAACTGAGGGGGTTGCCCGGCAGCCCCCAGCCTGGTCACCCCCTTCCGTCTCCTCCTCCGGATGGTGCCCGGCGGTGCGTCACACGAAAGCCCCCGCGTAGTCGCGGGGGCTTTCACGTTTGCGTAGGGATTCCGGATGGATAATCTGGAGAAACACTACATCTGGGGGCTGTTTCTAAATTAGGATGGCTCTAGACCATCAGGCCAAGCCCTGATAGGCTAGAATTATGTTTAAAAACAGCAAATTAAGCCGCTACAAAATCGGAAAAATTGCTGAATGCTTTTGCATCGATATTGATGCCACCAAAACTGCC